>CAZZZI010000039.1:0-26371 GCA_964658415.1 uncultured Sphingomonas sp.
ACGTGCCGGCAGGGTACAACGTAAAATGGCCGCCTATCGCCAGCACCGAGACCCGAGACCCGAGACCCGCAGTCCGCCGAACCCAAAACTTCAAACGACATCGCATCTGGTGCGTATGATGAAGCGTGAGGCATATTTATGGAACTCTCATAGCTTCAAAGTTGAATTAAGACACTGCCGTGGGAATCATATCCATCCTGTCTATCGACATACGCACAAACCATGTAGCGTGCCCGAACCATTTATTAGGAACGTGTGCGGATCTCATTATGAACTGGCTGCTACCGCAGCCCACCCACGAGAGGCAGAATACATTCTATGCGATTCGAATCGTCATTTGCGAGGTTGCGAACCCTTGCGCGGACGGGGCGGACCATACATCTCTTCCGAGAAGCTCAGGGAGAGCAGCAAGCATTTGCGCGGCCAACAACTTCTTCAGCTTGGGGTTCTCGTCCTCCAGCACCTTCAAACGTTCGCCCTCCGAGACTTCCATGCCGCCGTATTTAGCCTTCAAATTTCAAAAGGTCGCATCGGAAATCCTGTGCTTGCGGCAAAGAACGGCGGCCTCGACGTCTCTGGCACCGCTGGTGATAAGGGAATCCGGGGTATATAACTATGGCGGCAGCTACACCTCACGGCCACGTTCTTCATGTATGAGGACTCTATCGAGCCTGATCTGAATAACGGCTTGCAGGTTATAGGAGTCGTTAGCATACCAGTTAGATTGATATTCGTCACAGGTCACCAAAATGCTCACAAAGAAAATGTTCGGGAAAAACGCACAATTTTTTTTACTTTTTGCGACTTTGACATTCGGTAGTTTCGATGCCCATGCGTCTGAGGCATCAGATAGTTTTTGGAATTTCTTTAAATCAGTCGTTCGAAAATTTGATGATGGTCATGGTGCCTTAGTCGAGCGGTGGCCTGATCAGGTGAAAGTGTGCGTGTTCGGCGAATATGCGGATGTCGAAAGGGAAGCTACCAAAACATTTATATCTGCAATGACTGATAACACCGTGTTGGATTTCTGGACAAAATATAGCGACACGGCGAAGAACTGCGATAATGACGCATCGTTGTATATTCGGTTTTACGGCGCCAACGAAGACGTCGTAAATTCGCTTATGGCTGATTTAAACTGGATTGCTCCGAAGCATGGGACGACAACGCCTATTTCGCGAACGGCATTTGGTCAGTATGGAACGGCTATTGCGCGTCGGGAACCGGGTAAAGCTCCCTATGGATACGTCGCCGCACCGAGAGTTGAAGCTACCGATGGAGAAGTAGATGAAAAGGCATTTCTCAGGTCGCTAGAGAAAAGCCTATTCCGTGTTTTTAGCTTCGCCGGCAACTCTGCAATAGACGAACACACTCTCACCATTCTGAATGCGCCTTTAGTGGCAAACGTTGGCGCCAAAAACGAGGGAATGGAAGTAAGTAACATGTCTAGAAGCAACTTGTGCTCATACGACGTGATGCTTCTCTTAACACTTTACGCCCCAGCTGAGGCGGCGGTACCAAAATTCTATCCATTTAGTTCTTATCGGAATGCGATCTTAAGCGGATTTTCATCGCTGCAGACGACCGCTTCCACGATTCTCGGAGATGTGAAATACAAATCAATATTTAATGAAAAGTGCGAATGAATGGATCCGCGAATTTTGCCTTGTGTCTGTTGATAGCCAGCGTTTGCGGATTTTGTCAGAACGAAGCTTGACGCAAATCACACCGCCGCCGTACAGATTAAACGTTACACTACCCGGTGTGGTCAGTTTCAACTTCGGAAGTAGAAACGATTTTGACATGGAGAGATCAGTGCTTCCGTGAGGAATTGGCGAACTCTCTACTCGAGATTGGATGGAAGGGAATGGATAACAGCGAATGACAGCGTGTCAGGAATTGGCCTAGGATTGCCCCGGCCGCGACAACCCGGCGGCAGCGGCGTTCGTGGTAGGGGAATCTTCGTGTCCTTTGCCGTGCTATGTTGGCGACTTACTTCGTAAGGTTAGCCTACGCGGTTCTTCATGATATCGAACGGCAACACGTTGATGGATTGAAGTTGGTCTGCCGCGGCGGGTCGGCCAAGATAGTACCCTTGCAGCTGATGAATGCCGTACTGCTGCATTAGACGCTGATGCTCGATGGTTTCTACACCTTCGACGACAATGCGGATTCCGCGGTTACGAAGCAGGCCGATGATATCCACCATCATCCGTCTTCCTCGCTCCGTATTGCAGTCGTGTAGGAAGGACCGGTCAATCTTAACGGTATCGAATTCTATCAGACGCAGCCATGACAGTCCGGCAAAACCCGTACCAAAGTCATCCAACCAGACCTGGACGCCTAACTTTCTCAAATCGGTGATGCAAAGAACTACATCTTGGTCTAGCTCCAGCTCTATCCCTTCCGTAATTTCGAGAGCGAGCCTGGCTCCTGTTAAGCCAAAATCAGCGAGGGTTGAAGCAACGAAACTTGGGAAGTCCGGCGACTTGAGTTCAATTGGCGACACATTAACACTTGCGACCTCCACCTTATTCTCTGCCAGAAGGTCGCCGCAGACGGTTCGTATCGCCCAACGCCCTAGCTCGATTATTGCCCCAGATCGTTCGGCGACGGGGATGAAAGCAACAGGTGCGATCGATGTGCCATCCGGCCGACGCAGGCGCATCAGAGCTTCGGCAGCCGCCACTCTGCCGGACTGGACATTTCGTATTGGCTGGTAGACCAGGGACACAAGCCGCTGGTCTACCGCCACCTTTAAGATCGCTGCAATGTCCTCCTCGTCATCCTGTGTCTTCGCATCGCTAGGATCAAAGACCACCACCGTGTCCCGGCCACGTTTTTTCGCAGCGTAAAGGGCGAGATCAGCTTCGTGAACGACCCGGTCGAGGTGCTTTGTTTGGTTCTTAGCGAACGACATTCCGATGCTGACAGTGACGATCGAGGTTCCATCTCGTCGGTTCTCATGAGGTAAAGCCAGCGCACGTATGGCAGACTTGATCGCTTCGGCAAAAGCGATGGCGTCGTCAACACTCGGCTGCTGCGCGATGATTATGAATTCCTCGCCGCCGTAACGCGCAATCCTAGCTCCATGCGAGCTCACAACGTCCTGGAGAAGATTTGAAACAGCGACAAGGCACCGATCGCCTTCTTGATGACCATAGCGGTCGTTATATCGCTTGAAGTAATCAACATCGAGTAGCAGCACGTAGAACATCGACCTATGGTCGAGCCAACGTTGCCAGTAATCACGTAGTCGCTCATCGACGGCTCGCCGGTTTTCCAGCCCAGTAAGCGAGTCCGTGTTCGACAAGCGAAGGAGCGCCTTGCCCCTCTCGTCTGCTTCGTTTTGCTGGACACGGGCCTCGAGCGCGTTGAGGAACACATTGTAACGCTCTCGATTGAGCTTCAGGTTCACGTATGACGTAAATACGAAGCACGAAATACAGAAGGCTCCGAGAATCAGCTTATAGAGCGGCAGCATGGGCGAAAACAGATAGAGCATACCCAGAAAAATGAGCATATTCACTGTCGAGGCCGTGAGTGCAAGGGGAAACCGAAAGCTGAAAAACAGGTTCACGCTCATCATGAAGATGGCCCCAAAAACCATGTAGTACGAGAGCGCCTCCACGGCACTGGACATTTGTGCAGTGATGATCCAAGCAAGATAGGCCACAGATACGGCTGTAGCCGCGACCGCATCGATCAGGCCGGATCTTGCTTCAAAGTAGATCAAAACCTCTAAGAACACTAAGGCACTGACCCCAACGATCAGACGCCCCGCGACGGTGTAGTAGGCGACATCGCCAATGAAAAGGTAGTCAGTAAGAGAATACGCCAGATAAGCTGCAACGGCTATCCACAGCCCTTGGCGAGTGACCCGTTTCCTACCCTGCTCGCTCTCACGCAAGTACGAAGCACGCGAGTCTTCCGGCGACATCCCTGGACCTTCAACGACCACACCTGCTTCGGCTAACATGTGCTTCATGGCCTGTCACCCAATTCGTTTGCAGTTCCGCGTCGTGGATCTCCGCTTAACGTCGATAAAGACAAGTCACACCCGCGACAAACAATTACGGGTTTACGTCGCGGAGGCCGGTCATTAAACGCGAAGCTTATTTAACAAACTCTAAAAGTTGGTGACGCGTGACTGACCCAATGCGGGACACCCGAATAACCCTTGACGGATCGTAGAATGGTGAAGCATCTAACTTTGGGTTAACACTCCGTTAAGCATGAGGTTTTTTTGGCTAAGCCCCTTTTTTCTCCTGACGGCAAAAGCTTGATCATGCCGCGATCCGTCAGTGACAGTCTTATTTCTCATGAACCGAGCAATCAGGCAGAACTTCTGGCTGAAGCAAAAGCTCAGTTTGCCATTGTCATAAACCTTGCCATGCAGCGCTTGGACGCTAGGAAGGATCTGCCCGAGATTACCAAATGGTTGATCGGTCAACTGCATGATATCAGGCAGAAGGCAGGGCCGGATGTCTGGCAAAAGCTCGTCCCAATCATACAAGCGCATCCGTCTGCACAGGTAATGCAGCAGTGCCCCTTTACCCGATGGTCGTTCGAAAAGCCTCGCGGATATTCCGGCGATGCCGGACTGATTGACTTCATCTATGGACATGAGGCGGCAGCCGGAGAGGTCGCTAAGGCGACTCCTGCTGGACTCCAGATCTTTGAGTACACCATCAACGCTCCCGGGCCAGTTGCGGTTAGGGAGAGGCGAGACATACTGACCCACTTCGTTGATGAGACCGCGGCAAGGACAGCCTCGGATACTGAGATTCTGGCGATTGCCGCTGGACATCTCCGTGAAGCGGAGGCATCGACGGCCCTCTCTAAAGGCGAAATTAAGCGCTGGGTAGCCCTCGATCAGGATCCGCAAAGCATCGGCTCAATTATCCGACAATTCAAAGGAACGTCTGTCGATCCGGTCGATGGATCGGTGCGTGGGCTCCTCACGAGGAAGCATCAACTTGGAACATTCGATCTGATTTATGCCGCGGGGCTCTACGATTATCTCAACGATAAAGTCGCAATCAAGCTCACGCAGATCTGCGTTGAGATGCTGAAGCCAGGCGGAATATTCCTGTTCGCCAACTTCTCGAACGAGATGTCTGATGACGGCTATATGGAATCCTATATGAACTGGGAGCTTTTGCAGCGTTCAGAGGTAGACATGTGGCGTATCGTCAACGCCAGCGTTGGTGCGGATACCGTCGATGCTCGCGTTTGGTTCGGGACCAACCGCAATATCATTTACAGCACGATCGAGAAGCTGCTGTAGGTAAGACATCAAGGAAGCTGTAAATTCGCGGCCCGTTTGCAGCCCTTGCGACGGCAGCATTATTAAGCGATCGGACCTCGATCACGCTTGATGCTGCTGTCGTTTCTTCGCCTGATGCGATCTGAAGCATCGGCTCCCATGAAGTTGAAACCGTTTGTAACGAATTCAAGAAATTGAACCGTAACGGCTATTTTTGGAACGCATCTCGGCCGATCTGGGCTGAGCCGCCGACTGTAACGGGTGCCCGACTGTTTGAGTTTCAACCAATATGAAGCTTTTGCAGCAGGCTACGTACTTCAACGCGCCCCGCAATTTCGATCCGCCATAGCCGCCTCCCCCGCGGCCGCAATGACAACGTTCCCGCTTCAATTGCCGCCAGACCTCGCGAACGCCATAGACGCGGAAGTTCTGCCCGAAGACACGACGTATCTCGATCTTCAGGCTGATATCGCTGCGGGCACGGATCGACAGGCGATCCACGTCCAGTCGCTTGGCGACGTTCTCGTAGTAGGTGGATGGGGCAATCGGCAGCAGCCTGCAGATCGGCTCGACCCGAACACGCCACGGTGTTCGTCGATGAACGAGATCATCGCTTGAAGGGGCGGTCGAGCCGTTAGGCCACGCGCTGGCCCTCACCGTCCCTCTCGTCGATGGAAACTCTGTTCCGCCCGGTCGCCTTGGCGGCGTACAGAGCTTTATCTGCGGCATGAATAACGTCTTCAAGATCGCGGTCGTGCCGGGTCACGACAGCAAGTCCGATACTCGTCGTAAACCGAATATTGTGGCCTCCTGTAGTCACAGTCGTTGCAGCAATTTGCTCTCTAAGGCGGTTCGCCAATATCATTGCCGCTGCCTCATCGGTTTCGCTTAACAGAACGACGAACTCCTCGCCTCCGAAGCGCGCTACCTTGTCGGTTGCGCGGATGCCGGCGCGTATTAATTCACCCATCTCGCGGATGACGTCGTCGCCTGCTGTGTGGCCAAATGTGTCGTTGACCCGCTTGAAATGATCGATGTCGAACATCAGGATACTGAATTTGCGGTCGTACCTTTTGAAACAGTTCCAGGCATCCTCCGCATAGGGGAGAAACGCACGTCGATTGAGCAAGCCTGTGAGCACATCGGTATCAGCAAGGATCTGTAGATTATGCAGATCTTCTCCGAACCTGAGCATCTTTTCCTCCGCTGTTTTCTTATGATCATCAACCTCTCGCTGAAGCAAGTCGATCGTGGCGTCAGCGATCTGCTGACTGGCCTCTGCAACCCCGACCCGGCGCAAAAGAGAGCGAACAGCGGAAGAGAGCTGCAAAAGATCCAAGGAACCACGCTCGCGATCAACACTTGTGACGCTTTCTTTTCTTCCAACGAGATCAAGTCGCTCAGCCAGATTCTGAAGAGGCCTAGTCACTGCTGATGCGAGCAGCCATGCGAGGTATGATGCCATAGTTGCAACCGCGCCGCCAAGCATAAGTATTTGCAACACGAGTTGGTTGGCCGGCCCGTAGATTATGGCAACCGGTTTTCTCGCGGCCACTGTCCAACCCAAGCCAGGATAATCACCTTGCCCCTTTGTGGGGGCTAGCGCCGTGAGTACAGTCTGCTTCTCAGTTGCGTCGACGAACACGTATCCACCGGAATTTGTAGCGTCCTCCACTCGCGCCATCTCTATTCTGCCACCGCTTGGGCCTATCAAAACAGAGCCGTCCTTGCCAACGATCCAGAGATCGGCCATCAAGTTGGCGTCCATATGCGTTAGGACAGTTTGACGGACATCATCTGCCCACTTCCAGCTCATATGCGCTCCGAGGACGCCTGCCAATTCGCCCTCCTGGTTGCGAACTGGCATGGCGACATCGACGAAACGAAATGGCGTATCGCTGGGCGATGTGCGCAACAGCTTACCGAGCAATTTGGCTTCGTGCACATCTTCCACAGTTGCTTGCTTTAGTCCGTGGATGAACCAAGGCCTCTCGGAGACGGAGGCACCTTCGAGCATGCCCTTGCTGGCAGCGACAACTGTTCCGTCGGGTGTCGCAAATCCAAGCCAAGCGTACTCCGGCAGGCTGGACTGGATCTGCTCCAAGACGTTGCGAACTGTATTGGGCTCGTTGTCCCAAGTTGATCTTAGGGGCGCCAGGCCCGCAATGTTTTGAATTTCTCGATAGCGCTCAAACATATGCTGATCAAGACGGTCTGCCATGTTGCGAGCCAAGGACTGAAGCTCTCGATTAGCACCCGAAACTGCGCTCTGACGAGCAAGTATTGCAGCTCCGGCAGCGGCAGCAAAAACGGCAACAACGCAGGTCATCCCAGTTAACAGCGCCATTTGGGCACGAATAGTCAGGCGATCTCGAAAGTTTTCAAATGACCAACTATTATGCAACGTACCGACCCTTAAGCGAAAGCTGATGGCGCTTTAGCGAGAAATAATGGTCCACCATCTAACCATTGGAGTAAACAAAGGGTTAGTTGATGACGGTCAGCCGCGCTATTCCGATCTCGCCATCGAGACGGCGCTGACGCTAGGCCTGGTGTTCGGACTTCGGCTGAGGCAGACCGAAGGATTTTTGAGCTCGGCATTTCTGCTGATGGGGTTGGATCTGCCAGCGCCTGACCACAAAACACTCAGCCGTCGGGCGAGAAACGGGAGTCCGCCCAACAGGCGTCGCGATCGTCAGCCTCTGCCTGATCGTCCAATTCACTTTCTGGTCAATAGTACTAGGTTGGAGGTCTACGGCCCCGGTCGATGGCTCGAAGAAAAACATGACGTAAGTCCTGTCGGCGATGGCGGAAGCTGCACCTGGCACTGGATGCCGACAGCGGCTAAATCATCTCACAGGTCATGACTAGCCAGGATGCCGGTGACGCCTCTCAGGTGGAGGCGCTGCTCGGCCAGATCGACGACCCCACTGGCCAGTTCACGGCCGATGGGGCTTGTGACGGCAATCCAACCTATGACGCCGTCAAAAGCATAGCACGGGTGCTGCGGTGGTTATTCGGTCCCGCGCCAAGGCGGCGGAACGGCCAGACATCGATCTCTCCTGTCAACGAGACCGTCATCTCGCGATCAACGCCGAGGGGCGAATTAGATGGCAGGCTGCTTCCAGCCCAGGTTAATAGAAGCTGCTCGACAAGAGCCATAAAATGTTTCAGGCCGAAATTAGTGGATAGTAAAAATGCAATTCCTTGACGTAACCTGAACTCATTTACCAGCGTTCGGTCCCAGGGGGGCCTTTAAACGGGCCGGCAACGGCTGAAGTGATCCATCCGCCGTAGAACATCATGGCCTGGGGCACGGCGGCCTCGCCGTCTATCAGGCACAGGTCCATGGGTTGCGGATAAAAGGCAATAAAATCCTTGATCAGGGCAAAGGATGTCGTGGGATGCGGATAGGCCCAACCCGCGTTCCGGCTTGTTCTGTCGCCTGAAACGATATCAAATAGCGTGCCTGTCCTTTCCACTCGCAGATCGACCTGCTGCTGCTTTCGCGGAGCAACGAGAGATCGACGTCCGCTGGCGGAAAATAGTAAGTCGGCGGGTGACTTGTTTCGATCGTGCGCACGGCGGCAGTGGTCTCCGCGAGAACGTGGCCGTTGTAGATGATCTTCAGATGATTGCGCACCGGCTGCGCGATGCTGGGTCTCGGGAAGGACCAGACACTCTCCTGCCCGGGCAGGCATGGGTCGGGAACGGGGTGCGCAAGCTGGGCCATGAAGTCCTCCAGTCAAACTCAACATGCAGCAGCCCCGATGATTTGCAAGGCCGGAACGGCGGTGCAAAGGATTGAAATGTGTGTTTCTTGCAGCCGGCGATCGCAACAGATACAGAGCTTGCGCCGGAGCAACCGGATCAAGGGTGATCCCTTTTCGGACTAGATGGATGATCTAACCAAACATGATGCCTTCCAACAGCGTGGTGGAAGTGGTGATATCGAATCGTCGCCTTGAACCAATTCGAACCTAAGGCACACAAAACCCGCAGCTCCATCCGTGGCGCTACATTGAAATACTTGCCCAATCTTCATGCCCGTGGCGAATTCGCACTACGAAAATTCTCTCATCGTCTTCAACCCGATAGACGATGAGATGTGCTTTGAAGGGATGAATTCTGACGGGCGGTTCGATCTCATTCCGTTCGCGTGCGATGCGTGGGTTAGCAGCTATTAGATCAAATAATGCGAAAAGTTCATCGTGGTAGAGTTTTGCCTGATCTACTCCGAACATACGGGCACCCTGCGCGGCGATCGCAATGATGTCTTGTTCCGCCTCGACAGAAAGCTTAAAACTCATGACTCGCTGGCACGAGCCATCGCCTCAGCGAAGAGTTCATCCTTTGATCGAATGCCAACGCCACTTTGGAGCCCGGACTGGACGAAACTCTGCATGGCGGCAATCTTGTCGTTTCGTGTCTGGTCGCGTCTGATCAGGTCGCGTACGTAGTCGCTAGCGTTCGAATATCGCCCGGTCCTGGCCTGCGCCTCCACCCAATCCTTCATCGGGTCTGGAAGAGATACGTTCATTGTCGCCATCGGAAACCTCCATTTGAAGGGATCATATTCGATTTTGGCAAAGTTTGTCAAATATTCCACATCTGTATTGGTCACAACCGTCCCCCTTTCTTTCTGCAGGTTGGATAGCGCCCATGTATGGAACCCTCCTGATCGTGCTTTCTCCCACACAGGCCTACGAGACTGCCTCTAAGCCCATGATGCCGAGCTATCGCAGGTCGACCGGCTGGGACTGAGTATTTTCCGAAGCTACGTCGATGGGAATTACTGCGCTACCGTCGGGGCACCAGTCGAGGCATGGCATTGCGCAGAACGCGCGTCGAAGCACGTGTTTCGGCACATCTGGTCACGTAGCTGCGCAAGCCGACTTGGAATCCACACATGCAATTTGTCCACGATCTCGTCACCCGGGAGCCGTTGCTGGCGCTCTTTTTGACGATTGCCATCGGCTACCTTGTCGGAAAGCTGAAAGTTGGCAGCTTCGTACTTGGCGGCATCGCCGGTACACTACTCGTCGGGGTGTTGATCGGCCAGTTCGGCATCACCATCGACAGCGGCATCAAGGGCATCTTCTTTGCGCTCTTCATCTATGCCGTCGGCTATCAGGGTGGACCGCAATTTTTTCACGCACTTAACCGGCGATCGCTCAACCAGCTCCTGTCGGCGTTTTTCATGTGTTTTGCCGGCCTGCTCTGCGTTCTTGCCGCAGCCTGGGCGTTCGACCTCGACCGAGGCATGGCAGCGGGTCTTGCGGCGGGCGGCCTGACCCAGTCGGCCATCATCGGAACCGCGGGCGACGCCATTGCCAGGCTCGGCCTCTCCCCCGACGTCACCAAGTCGATGCAGACCAACGTCGCGGTCGGCTATGCCATCTGTTACATCTTCGGATCCCTCGGCCCAATCATCATGGTCAGCTGGTTCCTGCCGATGATCATGAAGTGGAATATCCGCGCCGAGGCCGTCAAGCTGGCACAGGCGCTGTCGGGCGGCCAGGCCGAGCTCGATCCCGGCGAGTTCAACGCCGTCCAGACTGTCACGACCCGGATGTTCGAGATCGCCGGCGACAGCGCCGCCGTCGGTAAAAAGATCTCCGAGGTCGATGCGCTCCTGTCGGATGCAGCGGTCGAGGCTGTCTTCAGGGCCGGCGCCGCGCTCGCGCTGGACCAAACGACGACCATCATGGCCGCTGATCAGGTATTGATAACCGGAATGACGGAGGTCGTGGCTACGGCGTCGACGATGCTGGGTCATGAGGTCGTCCCGCCCGCCGGTCTGGTGCTTGCCGAGGAAAGCCGCGAGCTGATCCTCACCAACAAGGCGTTTGGCGGACGCCAGATTGGTGAGATCCACGACCACGTCAATGTCGCGACGCGCCACGGCGTCTACCTCACATCGGTCAAAAGGATGGGCCTCAGTCTGCCGATCCTGCCCAAGCTCGAGCTCAAGACCGGCGACGAGATGCAGTTCGTCGGCAGCGCGATCGATCTAGACCGGGTGCAGTCCAAGATCGGTTACAAGATAACCGCGGCGGCGGTCACGGATTTCATCTTCTTCGGTCTCGGCATGTTTGCCGGCGTCCTGATCGGCATGATCCAGTTCAAGATCTGGGGAATTCCGATCGCAATCGGCAGCGGCGGCGGTTGCCTGCTGTCGGGCCTGTTTTTCGGCTGGCTGCGCAGTGTCCATCCCCGCTTCTCCGCAGTTCCGATCGGCGCCTCGAACTTTCTGCGTGATTTCGGTCTGGCTGTCTTCGTCGGCATCGTCGGCATCTCGGCCGGGCCCCAAGCTCTGGTGGCCATCCGGCAGTACGGATTTACCCTGCTGCTCCTCGGCGTTGCCGTCACCCTGGTGCCGCAAATCGTCACCTTCTTCTTTTCCTACTACCTCCTTCGAATCCGAAACCCGATCGAGGCGCTGGCCTGCGTGGCTGGCGGTCGCAGCGCCAATCCCGCCTTTGCCGCACTGTTGGCAAAGGCCGGCAATGCCACGCCCGTCGTCTCCTTCACCGTCACCTACGCGGTCGCGAACGTTTTCCTCACTCTCTGGGGACCCGTCATCGTCGGGATCGTCACCAAGAACGTCAGCCCTTGAGGCACGAGGTCCATTATGCAAAATCATGATTACAAGCAGTTTGCCAAGCTCAGTCCCTTCGAACTGAAGGATCGCCTGATGGCGATTGCCACATCCGATACGGAAAGGCTGATGCTGAATGCCGGACGCGGAAACCCCAATTTCCTGGCGACGCTGCCGCGATGGGCGTTCCTCAGTCTCGGCGATTTCGCCCTGCGTGAATCGGAGCGTTCCTATTCCTACCTGGACAGTGGCTTCGGCGGACTGCCAGAGCATACCGGCATCGTGCAGCGTTTCGATGCCTATACCAATCACCACCGGGATGCCGACGGCGTGCGCTTCCTGCGCTCGGCCATATCCTATGTGAAGGACCAGCTGGGCCTCGATCAGGATGCGGTCCTGTTCGAAATGGTATCGGCCTTTCTCGGCTGCAACTATCCGACGCCGCCCCGCATGCTGGTGCACACGGAAGAGATCGTCAAAGCCTATCTCTCCGAGGAAATGTTCGGCACCGAACCCCGGAGCGGCGATTTCTCGATCTTCGCGACCGAGGGCGGCACGGCTGGCATGACCTACATATTCCAGACCCTGCGGTCGAATGGCCTGGTCAAGGCCGGTGACAAGATCGCCATAGCGACCCCGATCTTCTCACCCTACCTCGAAATCCCGGTGCTTGCGGAATACGGCCTCGAGGTCGTCGATATCCGCATGGATCAGGATGCAGACTGGCAATTGCCCGAGAGCGAGATGGCAAAACTGCTCGACCCTTCGGTGAAGATCTTTTGCGTCGTCAATCCCAGCAACCCGCCATCGACAAAGATTTCCGACACCGTGCTTGACCAGTTGGCAACATTGGTCGCGGAAAAACGCCCCGACCTGTTCATCGTCACCGACGATGTCTACGGCACTTTTGCCGATGACTTCGTTTCCCTGTTTGCCAAATGCCCGCACAACACGCTTTGCGTCTACTCGTTCTCGAAGTTCTTCGGGGCGACGGGCTGGCGTCTGGGTGCCATGGCCCTTCACAAGGACAATGTCTTCGATGCCGCGCTGGCAAAACTCAGCGAGAAAGAGAAAGCCGTGCTCGACATGCGCTATTCTTCCTTGACCACGCCGCCGCGCGACCTTGCCTTCATCGATCGCCTGGTGGCCGACAGCCGCGCCGTCGCCTTGAACCACACGGCCGGGCTTTCGCTGCCACAACAGCTTCAGATGGCCCTGTTTGCCCTCAGCGGACTGATGGATCGGGAGCATCGCTACAAGGATGCTGCCAAGCAACTGATCCGCAGACGCTACCGGACGCTTTATGCAAACATGGGCGTCAAGGCGACGCACGAGGTCAACGATGTCAATTACTACTCCTTGATCGATCTTCAGGAAATTGGCGACACGCTGTACGGCCCTCAATTCAAGGCCTGGTTCATCAAGGGCGATCTCGGCCTCAGCTTCCTGTTTCGTCTGGCGGAGGAAACCGGCGTGGTGTTGCTGCCCGGCAAGGGATTCGAGGTTGTCGACACGTCGGCACGGGTCTCGCTCGCCAACCTGACCGAGATCGAATACGCGGCAATCGGTCGCTTTACCCGCAAGGTGCTCGACGAGTGTTTCGACGATTTCAACGCGCAAACTGCGGCCTAAAGACGAGACGGCGCAGTGCCAGCATCGCGGCGGCGGAAGGCAACATAGCCTCCGCCGTACTGTTCACGGAGCAACGTTTGAAGGGCCGGCGATCTACATCTGGCTGTTCCGCCGGCCTTTCTCTGCTTCAAAAACTTGACGTGACAACACCGTCCATACTCTATCCGAGCTGCGACAGCATTGGTGCTCATCATGAATCAAGCAAAACGCCTTCTCAGACGGTCGGTCAAAAATTCCATGGCGATCACGACGAAGAATATCACGATGATGATCGTGGCAGCTTTTTGGTACTGAAAGAGATCAAAGGCCACTTGCAGTTCTTGCCCAATTCCGCCCGCGCGGACGAGGCCAAGCACCACGGAAGCCCTGATCGATCGGCTGGGCGAGGACCGCGTTGCGCTAGGATCGGACTTCGACGGCGCGGTCGTGCCAGGCATTATCCGCGATGTTGCCGGTGCGCCTCTCATCTTTGAGGGTCTGCGCGAACGCGGGCTGGACAACACCCTTCTGGAAAAACTCGCTCGCGGCAACTGGCTACGGATCATCCGCACAACGATCGGCAGAGCTCAGAACCCCGGCTCTGCTGTCTAAACCGACTCCGGCGTGCAAAATTGGCTCTGACGCACTTTTGCTGAAGACGACAGACAGCAGAATGGGTGCAAGTGGTTGGAATATCGATATGCTTTTGACTTCGGAAAAGTGACAGCCAACGCCTTCGGCCCGCGGCAGCTATCCGATATGGAAAGCCGTATATTATCGGGTCCTTGACGGACTTTACATTCGGGTTGGTCAGCGAAAGTGCGTCAGAGCCACCTAGACTGCAGAAACTTGCCTAACCACCGCCCACATCACGGCCGCGAAACCAAAGACGAACAACTTGGCAAAGCCCTGCGGCCTCTATCTGAATTTCGCGGCAATTCCATCGCTAGCCTCCGGCAAGCCATTGAACCTCGTCGGCGTCGAGCATGACATCGAAAGCCGCTAGGCTGTGGTTGAGTTCGTAGAGCGATCGGGGGCCGATGAGCGGGACGACCGGCCAGCGCTGGTTGAGGACATAGGAAAGCGCCACCTGGATAGTATCCTTGCCTTGCTGCCTGCCGATCTGCTCTGCCCGGTCCCGCCGCTCGAAGTTGGCGTCGGAGTACCATGACCGCACAAGTTCGGGATCCGTGAATTTGGCCCTGCCCGCCCGGTCGGTGAAGAAGCCCCGCGCCTGGCTCGACCAGGCAAAATTGGTCACCTCTCGGCTTTGCAGCCAGTCCATCCATTCAGCGCTGGAGCAGGCAATGCAACCGTCCCAGACGGGTTGAACCATGTCGGCGAGCGAGAAATTGTTGGAAAGAACGCTCGGCTTCGTCTTGCCCGTCCGCTCCGCATAGGCAATTGCCTCGTCCATCCGTTCCCGGGTCCAGTTGGAGCCGCCGAAGGGCCCGCGGATACGGCCTGCCTTGACCTCCGCATCCATCGCATCGACGAATTCGCCGACCGGGATATCCGGATTGTCGCGATGCATGAAATAGATGTCGACATAGTCGCTCTTCAGCCGCTCCAGGCTGACGGTTAATTGCTTGCCGATGACGTCGGGGTAGCAGAGGGGCGTGTGAACGCCCTTTTCAATCACCACCATCTGGTCCCGCACCCCCCGGCTGGCGATCCAGTCGCCGATCAGCCTGTCCTGCATGCCGCCATTGTAGCTGAAGGCGGAATCGACAAGATTGCCGCCCGCCTCGAAGAAGGCATCGAGCACGATCGAGGCGCCGGAGAATGTCGAGAATTCCATCAGGCCGAGGGCGGCCATCGACATTTCCTTGGGCAGGTTGGCGATATGACCGCGCCTTATCCGGTTCTTTCCAGCGGCAAGGGGCGTGCCGCGCAAGGTGCGGGTGCGCAGCGCCGGCGTTTCGATCGCGTATTCCAGGCCGATTGCCGCCCGCCATTTGTCCATCGCACGAAGGTTTCCGAGCGTGTCGGCGCGGGTCATGCCGGGATAGGCAAATTCGCTCCGGCCCGCCCGGATCGCCGCGCCTGCCGCGTCGACCTCGAAGCTGTAGATGTGGCGTGGCTCGGAGACGGAGATCTCCTGCAGGGTGCCGTCCGCAGCAAGGATGCGGATGGTCGCAGCCCCGCCCTGCTTGCCGCCGGCAAACCAGAACTGGTCGATCTCGATTCGACCCTTCGTGCCGAAGATGCGCAGCACGTTGTCCTGCGCCACCGAGACCGAACACGAGAGTTCGGCGACCGCTCCGCTGGGAAAATGCAGCACTGCCGATGTCCATTCATCGACGCCGGTCTCGCCGAGATGACCGACGGCAAAGAGCTTGTCCGGCTCCATCACGCCGCCCGCCTGCGCGCCGGCGATCAGCCGCGCCATCGACACGGGATAGCCGCCGACATCCAGAATGCCGCCGCCGGCAAGCGCGTTGGACAGCAGCCGATGCTCGGGATCGAACGGCAACTTGGCAAAGCCGAAGCTGGATTTGATCAGCCTGATCTCGCCGATGGTCTTGGCTTCCAGCAATTTGACGAGCTTCAGCGTCAGGGGGTGGAGGCGGTACATATAGGCTTCGCCGAGAAATGTGCCGGCCTGGCGCGAGGCTTCCTGCATCGCTTCAGCCTCGGCAGCCGACAGCCCCATCGGCTTTTCGCAGAGAACATGCTTGCCGTGTTCCGCCGCCTTGATCGCCCATTCGGCGTGGCTTGGATGGGGCGTTGAGATGTAGATCGCGTCGATGTCTGGATCGGCGAGGAGAGCGTCATAGCCGTCGACGATCCGGGTTCCCGGAAAACGCTCCGCCAGGCCGGGCTTTTGCGGATTGCGCGTGCCGATTGCCGTCACGCGACCGGTCTCCGACTCCGCGACGCCGGCAAAGAAGTCCTGCGCGATAGCGCCGGGCCCGAGTATTCCCCAGCGGATCTTACCGGTGGTGTTCATGGATATGGTCCTTTCAAAAGCGTAAGCAGGGCCGGCGGTTGCTACCGGTCGCGGTCACTGCAACTCGACGATGGCGCAGCCATAGGCTTCGAGGGAGAGATCACTGGAGATGCACGTGCCAGCATCCAGGAGATTGCGACCGGTGGGTACGCCGGACAAATCCACCGGTTCATCGGTGCAGTTCTGAATGAACAGGAGCCGTCGTCCGGCTCCCTGCCGCATCGTTACTTCCACGCCATCGGGCAGGTCCGGCAGCAACGGCTCGACCCCAGCGTCCGCGAATGTCCGCTCGGCGAGGGCTGCGGTCAAATCGGGCGTCAGGTAGGTGCCCGCATAGAGCACCCGACCGGCGCCGACGTTGCGAGACGTGATCATCGGCGTACCGGCGGCGTAGCGGTTCGACCATTCCGCAATGATCTCGACGCCATCGTCGACCGTGAGATTCTCGTAAAAGTGGCCGGCTTCGAGCTCGCGGTTGCCGATCTTGAAACGGCGCATGCGCTGTTGCGATTCTGCCGGACGGTTTGGGGGGATCACCATGCCGCCTGATCGCAACATAACGTCGAACAGCCCGTTGGCCCCGGGTGCCGCCAGCCGGCCAAAATCTTCGACCCTTACCCCGGTCAGCCCGGACAGGGATGTGCCTGGGGCCGCTACGCGAATGACGTGATTGTTTTGATCGCGGGTTCCCGTCCGCGCACCGATGACCACGGTGCCGCCGGCCCGTGCGAATGCCTCCAGTCTTTCCGTCCAGTCGTCTTTCCACATCACGAAATGCGGGACATACAGCAATTTCAGCCGCGAGAGATCGTCCTCGGGGTGGATGAAGCCGCAGGCAATGCCGCGGTCGTAGCAATATTGATGCAGCAGGACGGCGTCGTCCTGGGGGCTCGGCAGGCCGATCGGATAGGTCTTGTGAGCCTCCTGGTTGTCGAAGTCCCCACCGGCTATGCCGACATCCATGCGCACATGGGTCCCGAGAATTTTGTCCTTCAGCGCCGCCATCTCGGTCGCAAACCGCTTTGCCTCGTCGTAACGGTGACGGGCGACGTCATCGTGATCGATAATGCCCATCCAGTAGATTTCCGCGCCGAAGTGGGCCGGCCGCCATCGGAAGAACATCAGGCCATCAGCACCGCGCGCCACCGACGACATCGCCATTCTGCGCATCTCTCCGGGCTCCGGCGTCAGTGTGCAGAAGCCTGGCTGGCTGCCAAATCCGGATTGCTGCTCAGGGACGATGTAGTTGCCGGAAAAGCCGCGGCAGATGTCGAGGTGCAGCGCCTGCACCTTGGCATGATTGCCGATCCGCTGGAATTCGTCGTAAAGCATCGGGTAGATGTCGTAGCCGGCGAAATCGAGATCGGTGGAGAACTGGCCGCGGAAGTCGATGTCGCGCAGGCCGCCGAGATTGTGGAAGATGAACCAGTTCGGGTTGGTCTCGCGCAGGATCTCGACCTGATCATGCTGGAAACGGGCTGTCGCGAAGGCCAGAAAGCGGTGGTAGTCCTGGACATGACCCGGGCTCGGGAATGTCGGGGCGAAATCCAGCGGAAAGACGATCTGGCCAAAATCATCGTAGGCCGTAGCCCAGAAATCGCCACCCCAGGCAAAGTTCAGTTTATCTATCGTGCCATAGCGTTCTGCCAGAAAGGCCTGGAACTCCGGGAGGGCCGCCGGCGAGAAGGTCTCCGGCATGCTGGTGTTGAGTTCGTTGTCCGTTTGCCAGCCGATGACGTGGGGATTGTCGCGATAGTGATCCGCCATCGCCCGCGTGATTCGGCGGCTGTGTGCGCGGAAGACCGGATTGCTCGTGTCTGCATGCTGGCGCGAGCCGTGGCTCATGGTGCGCCCGTTGCCGTCGACCCTCAGGATGTCCGGATGGGCTTGGGTCAACCAGCGCGGCGGTGTGGCGGTGGGCGTGCACAAGATGGTGCTGAGCCCGTGCCGACCCAGTTGGGCAATCGCACGGTCGAACAGGTCGAAATGGAATTCCCCTTCCCGCGGCTCGAACAAATGCCAGGCAAATTCCCCCATCCGCACCACATTGAAGTCCGCCGCTGCCATGCGCTCGGCGTCACGCTCCCAATAGCTTTCGTCGACATGCTCGGGGTAGTGCGGCACGCCGACGAGAAAGCGATCGGTATCGATGGTCCGCCAGGCGGAAAGTTTTGAGGTGCTGGAACTGGCTGTCACGGTAAAGGCACTCCTGGATCGAGGTCACGCGTTGAGAATGGATTTGCGGGCGGTTATGGTGTGCTCGCCGTCGTCGGAAAACAGATAGATCTCCTGCGGATCGAGGCTGAGGCCGATCTGCGCCTCGGCATTGACGCCGGCGACATGACCGATCTGCACCGTGATGTTTCCGGTCCCGCTCTCGGAACTGACGCATTGCAGGGGGCCGGCATTGACATAGAGGATCGTCTCGCGGCCGAGATGTTCGACGAGCTGGACATGCCCCTGGATCGGCGCGCTCAAAGGATCGGGCGAAACGGTAATGCTTTCCGGGCGTATGCCCAGCGTCAGCACCGCGCTCTTTCGCACAGTCGTGCCGCTTGCGAGTTGGACCGACACAGGCGCCAGACCCGGCGCCGACACTGTGGCCATGGACCCCGACACCTCATCAACGGTCACGGAAAAGAAGTTCATGCGGGGCGCGCCCAGAAAGCCCGCCACGAACCGGTTTTGCGGATTGCGATAGAGTTCCAATGGCGATCCCACCTGCTCGATCACGCCGCGGTTGAGCACCACGATGCGGCTTGCCATGGTCATCGCCTCGACCTGGTCATGGGTCACGTAGACCATGGTTGCGCCGAGTTCCGCATGCAGCCCGCTGAGCTCGACGCGCATCTGGGTGCGCAACGCAGCATCGAGGTTCGAGAGGGGTTCGTCGAACAGGAATACCTCCGGCGAGCGCGTGATGGCACGGCCGATGGCGACGCGCTGACGCTGGCCGCCCGACAGCTGTTTCGGTCGTTTGTCGAGCTGATCGGTGATCCTCAGGATCTTCGCAGCACGCAGCACTGCAGCGTCGATCTCGGCTTTCGGACGCTTCGCCATGCGCAGCCCGAAACCCATGTTTTCGGCCACCGTCATGTGCGGGTAGAGCGCGTAGGACTGAAACACCATGGCTATGCCGCGGTCGCCTGGTTCGGCAGTGCTGACGTCCCGTTCGTTGATGAGAATTTCACCGGAGGAGATCGTTTCGAGCCCGGCAATCGACTTCAGCAGGGTCGACTTTCCACAGCCGGATGGGCCGACCATCACGATGAATTCACCCTTCTCGACGGTGAGGTCGATGCCGCGCAGCGCGTGGTAGGCGCCGTAACTCTTATTGACGTGACGAAGTTCTAGACTGGTCATGATCGCGCTTTCGAAAAGGAGACGTAGGGCTTGGGGACCGTTGACGCTTGCTGCTTACCCCTTGACGGCGCCGACAGTCAGGCCGGCGATGAAGTGCTTCTGCATCAGGAAGAACATGAGAACCGGCGGGATCGCGACGACGATTGTACCGGCGGAGATGAGGTTCCAGGCCGAGACCCACTCGCCTCGGAGATTGGCCAGCCCCGCCGTCACCGGCTTGACGCTGTCGCTGATGGTGAGCACCACAGCCCAGAAATAGTCGTTCCAGACGAAGGTGAATATCAGGATGGCCAAGGCAGCCATGGCCGGACGCACCAGCGGAATGACGACATGCCGAAGGGTCTGGAATGGACTTGCCCCTTCCGCGCGCGCCGCCTGAAAAAGTTCGTCAGGCAGTGCAGCAATGAAATTGCGCATGAAGAGCGTGGCAAAGCCGGTCTGGAAGGCGATGTGGAAGATGATGAGGGCAGCCGTGGTATCGTACAGGTCGAGGCGCACCATCAGGTTACGGACCGGTATCATCATGATCTGATAGGGCAGGAAGTTTCCGCCGACGAAAAGCGCAAACACCAGCATGTTGCCGCGGAAGCGATAGCGGGCCAGAACGAAACCGGCGAGCGTGCTCATCACCAGCACTCCCAAGACGGAAGGGATCGTGATGATCAGGCTGTTGAGGAAGTAGCGGGCCATCGGCGTCTGTGTGAAGACCGAGGTGTAGTTGTCGACAAGGCCGAACTGGGTCGGCCACCCCCAGAGATTTCCACCCATCACATCCTGTGTCGAGCGAAACGAGGTGAGGACGACGGCAAAGAGCGGACATAGCCAGACCATGAGGATGGCAACCACGAGCACCGCGTAGCCGCGGCGTTGCCAAACGGCATTCTCGGGAATCGGGCGGGGATACATCAGGCGCCCCTTTCTTCGATGCGGATGATCCGCGTTAGGTACCAGACGATGAACACCGCCATGATCGCGAACAGCACCGATGCGATGGCAGCACCGTAACCGAAGCGATAGGAGAAGATCGACTGCTCGTACATTTGATAGGCAAGGACATCGGACGAACCGAACGGACCGCCTTGCGTCATGATCGAGACCATGTCGAACGAACGCAGAGCTCCAACAACCGTGACGGCAATCGCGATGAAGGTCACTTGCGTCAGCTGAGGCAGGACGATGTGGCGTAGCATGTTCCACCCTCTGGCGCCGTCGATGCGACCGGCACCGATCTGCTCCTCGCTGAGATTGTTGAGGCCGGCGAGATAGAGAACCATGCAGAAGGCTATTTGTGGCCAGAGCGCCGCGATGACGATGGCGAAAGTAACGAAATGCTCGTCGGAGAGCACAGCCGGAGCCGTGGCGCCGAATGCGCTGAAGACAAGGGCGAGAAGCCCGATTTGCGGCGTGTAGACCCAGGTAAAAACCACACCGACGGCAACTGAGGCAAGCACCAGCGGAATGAAGAACAGCGACTTCAGAAAGCGCATGCCCCTTATCTTCTGGTTGACCAGCAACGCGATTGCCAGCCCGATCGGCGGCGCTGCCATGAACATCACCAGCCAGATGAGATTGTTCTTGAGCGACACGTAAAACTGCGGGTCGTTGGCAAGTTCGACATAATTGCCAAGGCCAACCCAGACCATCGGGCTGAAGCCGTCCCAGTCGTGCAGGCTGATCCATACACTGTCGACGGCAGACCAGAGGATAACGACGGAGAAGAGTGCGGCGGCGGGTAAAATCAACAGGACAGGGGTCAGCCACCAGCGATGCTGTCGCCAGAGTAAAGTCATTCCAGAACCTCTTTCGTTTCAGGGGGGAAGCGGAACGGCTGCTCCGCTTTCCCGTCGCTGGGAGGAAACTAGATCTTGTAAATGCGCTTGCGGGTGCCCTCGAGGCGCTGAAGGATCGCGGTTCGACGCTCCGGCTTGGCCATGAACTCCTGGAACCCCACGAGCCCGGCCTGTGCCATGTCGGGGTCGCTGTCGCGGTCAAAGTACTGCGATGTCCCCTGCAAGGTTTTCAGCACTTCAACCGCATCGTTGACGAGCGGATCCTTGCTCGGCGGCAAGTCCGTCCTCGGCGGCACGTTACCGCCAGGCTCGAGATAAGGTCCGAGATTTTCCGGTTTGTAGAAATAGGTCAGAAATTCGCGCGCGCCCTGCTTGTTCTTGGCGTTCGCCGGAATATGCACGGAGTTGAGCGAAAACTCGTCGAAGCGGCCGATTTTCGGATCGATCGTCGGGAAGCGCGCGAAGGCGAGCTGGTCGACGTCTTCCTTCGGAAAGGACGAGCGCACGAACGCGCCGAGATTCATCATGCCTGCCTTCTTCTGTGAGAGCAGCGCGCCGGCCTCTTGCCAGCCAAACGAGGTGTTGTCCGGGGTAAAGAAGCCCTGCTTGATCAGCAATTCCCACTTGTCGAACACAGGTGTGAGGCTCGGGTCGAGATAGCTCATTTCGCCATTCATAAGTGCCATATGCTTGTCGAGGCCGTTGATGCGCAGGTTCATCTGGTCGAACCAGCCTGCGGCCGGCCACAGTTCCTTGGTGCCCATGGCAATGGGGGAAAGGCCTGCGCTCTTGCACTTGGCACCGTATGCGAGGAAGTCGTCCCATGTAGCCGGCACGGTAAGGCCGTGCTGGCTGAACACGTCCTTCCGGTAGAACATGCCCCAGAGCGTGCCGCCCGTCGGCAGGCCGTACTGCTTGCCGTCCACAGTCACCGCTCCGGCCGTTGCGCCAAGAACGTCCTTATATTTCTCTTTCTCGAACAGGTCTGAAATGTCGTCGAAAAGACCACGCTTGACGAAGGCACGCATGCGGTTGCCGGAAAACCAGAAGCAGATGTCGGGTGCACCGGCCACCAGATAGCTGCGAATAGCCGTCTTGTGCGCTTCGTGGTCCATATTGTTGACAATGACGTTGACGCCGGCCTGCTTGCCGAAGTCGGCAGCGATCTTGCGCAGAATAGCCAAGGCCTCTGCGTTATTTTCGTCGGAAATGATCGTAATGTCCTGCGCCTGCGCGATCGCCGGCATCGGCAGCCCGATCAACGCCGCGGCCGACACGGCGCCTGCCGCCTTGAGAAAGCTACGCCGTCCCGATGCCCTTCCAAGCCTCTCGAAAGTCATGTGGTCTCCTCCCATTTGTTGCTCTATCCGTTCGTCAGCGGCCACATCTGCGCCGCCCTCCTCGGCCGCGCCTACATTGCCTGATCGGAAATACCGCTGGACCGCCGGGGTGCTGAAAGGCGCCTCCTGCACAAGTGTCGGTATTTGGTCTGCTGATTGATCGCGCATTGCGCGAGCCGGATGTTGATCGGCAGATAAAGTTATGCAATAAGTTCTGTGGGCATGCAATAATTAATTTACCAAATTAAGAAAGAGGCCGAGTGAAGCTCAAGGGAGACCAAAGCACCTCGCGTGCCATGAACAGACGGCTCATTCTCAACCTTCTGCGGCAGGAAGGTGCCAAAAGCCGCGTCGAGATTGCCGCCCGAACTGGCCTCAGCCCGGCCGCTGTCACCTTTGTAGTCAGCGACCTCCTCGAGGAGGGCCACGTCCTGGAGGGCAATACGGTTGCGGGCACCTCGGGCCGCCGGCCTATTCCCATTTCCATCAATTATAACAGCGGTCTGGCGATCGGTTTCAAGCTGATGGTGGGGGCTGCGGAGTGCGTGGTCACCGACCTCGCAACCAATCCGCTAGCCTCGATGCGGCTATCCTTAGAGGGCCGCGATCCTGTTCAAATCATCGAGACGTTGGCAAGCGCAGTGCCCGAACTAGTCAAAGCGGCGGCCCGTCCACTCGCAAGGCTGGCGGGGATCGGCATTTCCGTGCCGGGCGTGATCGACAACGACCAGGCAGTCTGTGTGCGGAGCCACCGGTTCAACTGGGACAATGTTCCGCTCGCGGCCATGCTCGCCGACATTGTCAAAGTGCCGGTCTGGCTTGAAGATGACACGAATGCTTACGCAATCGCGCAGCAGCTTTTCGGGCTTGGTCGGCAACACCGCAACATGGCCGTCCTGGCAATCGGCGTCGGTATCAGCTGCGCCATGGTCGTTGACGGCAAGCTTTATCGGGGAGCCCATGGCGCGGCCGGAAAATTCGGACATACGTTGATTGAGGAGAACGGCCGCCTTTGCGAATGCGGCAAGCGCGGCTGCTTGATGGCCTACTATTCGCTTCCATCCCTTTCCGCATCGCTGTGTGCCGCCGGCATCGCCGATGAGCCCGTTGACGCGACCTGGATTCAAGGCGAACTGGCCGCAGGCAATCCGTCCGTAACTGGTCTGGTGCAGGAAGCCGGCCGCAGCATCGGCCGATGCCTTGCCAATCTGACCAATGTCACCGATCCTGAAGTGATCGTAGTCGGCGGAGAAGCCGTCGCCCTCGGCGACTTGTTCCTCGGAGAGATAGAGGCCGCGCTCAAGGCACATTCGTTCAGAGCTCCCCCGCCCCTTCTTCCCGATTGGGAGGACGATTCCTGGGCGCGAGGAGCCGCTGCGCTGGTGACGCAGAGATTTTTCGACTTTGAAAACACCGCCGGCACGATCGGCCAACAGACCGGTACTTTCTCCTTCGCGCATTAAGCCGAGCGGCTTTTTTAGATGTGTATTGCGATCACCGCGGCCGTTCGGTGTCATATGCATGGCCTGTGTGCCCATGCGCTGCGGAGCGAACGCTGCAGCCTCTAGGCCGAAAAGCTTTGCGCGTCGCAGATGCTGCTGTTCCTCGAAGGGCTGGTGGAGCAGATCGAATGCGATAGCGTCCGCAGCGCACGTTATGACGAGAAGGCCGCATTGCACATCGGGCATCGACGATGATGGGCACGAAGCTCAGTGTTCAATGGACAGCCGCTTTGTACGATCGTCTCCTGCGGTTGCCTTTGGCCCGCGCTTCGGCTCACCCGGGGCAATTCGGCGACTGCCTTACCAGCCATAGCTCACAGTAGCGCCACTACCGTCATCCCCGTCCTGAACCACGTCGGTCCGAGTGTTTCGGCCAAACTGGAAAATGCCATAGGCATTGCGGTTGCCATTCTGCCGCAGGGTTGCAGAGTGACCATCGCCCCGCTGTTGAATGTAGCCGATATTGCCGTTGCCCGCCTGGGAGACACCGGCCGCGTTACCATGGCCGAGCTGCCTGATGTCGGCATTTTTCAAGTTATGGTAGAGGGAGTAGACGCGCATCCCGGTCGAGAAAAGATCGGCATCGCCGGGGTTTTGGGGCACGAGGTTGAACGAGATCTGCCCCCCGGCATAGGCTGGTAAAGACAATGCCGCTTGTCCCAGGCTGCCGACAAAAAGACTGACAGTGAGGATCTTTAACATGCTGCGGTTCATCCTGATCTCCATTTCCGGCTATCTGAGCCGATGATCGAGCTTCGCACTTTGCAGCTGAACCCAGTTGGAATTGACCGTTCAACTGTCGTTCAGTCATTCTGCTCGATCAAAGAAAAAGGCGCCAAACTGGCGCCTTGCTGGATGTTTTTCGGGGGTCTCGGCCCGTCAGTTGCCGCCAATCTGCTTCGTGCACCTGACGTTTTTCTCTCCGCTCACGATATCGAGCACCGCGTTGTATATGCTTCCTCCGGCGTCGAGCGTCACCGAGGAAAGGAGTTCGGGGCGTCCGGCTTTCGCATCAAAGTCACCACTCTGATTGATCGTGGAGCGTCCGCTGTCTCCTGATTTTTCGACATGCAGGGAATAGGTGCCGCTAAGGGGTTCGTCGGCGCGGGCAAACGCCTCCAGTTTCACCATACCTCCCCCCGGCGTCGCCTTGATCTCGCAAAGCTGCGCTTCGTCAGACTGGCTTGCCGATGACGTCGTCGCAAAGGCGCCGACGGGAAGCAGCAGGAGCGCGCAGATCGCCATTACGCGGCGTGGATGTTTAACGCTATTCGGCATGGATCGACTCTCCTGTCTGCTGCGGCCATTTGAACTGTTTTTACGTCATCGCTCGCGACTGCTCATGGGCAGGCCTGGACGAAGGCTGCGACATTGCCGTTGCCGCCCTGGCTGACATTGGCGCTGCAACCACGACCCACCTGGACGCCAGCCGCGATGTTGCCATTGCCGTCCTGTGTGAGAATAGTTGTGTGGTTCGAGCCGAACTGGCCAATTCCGGCCACGTTTCGGTCGCCGGTCTGATAGGTGGCGCCGTAGTTGTCATTGCCTTCCTGGCCAACAGCCGAAAGGCTGTTGCGGCCATACTGGTGGCCGACGATCCGGTTGCGGCCGCCGTTCTGGTAGGTTCTGATCCGGTTGCCATATCCTTCCTGAGCGCCGCCTGCAGAGTTCGACCACCCGTACTGCTCGATCCGCACGTCGTTGGCCATGGCGGGCGCGGCGGCGGTGATACCAACGAGAGCGGCGAGTGCAATTGCAACGAAAGACGTACGGATCATGACTGTGTCTCCTGAGGCGGATATGACCGCGGTTGAACGTCTTTCTTTTAGGGGCTCGATCTGGAACGCATGCTGAAGGTGCTATTCAGTCGGCGTTCATTCGCCCGAGGCCGTGCCGCAACTCGGAGGTGACGGCTGAGAGCGTGCGCAGCACCGGCCCGAGG
>CAZZZI010000040.1:0-26272 GCA_964658415.1 uncultured Sphingomonas sp.
AGGATCTGAAATGACCCCTGCCCGCTTCCGAGAATGCCTACGCTCAATCCGCTGGACTTCGGTCGACATCGTCAACGCTCTGCAGTGCGACCTGGCCTGGATCGAAGGACTGGAGAGCGGGGAGATAAGGATCCCCGAGGAGGTCGCCAGCTGGTTAGACAAGCTCGCTTGTTTTCATGCCGAAAACCAGCCGCCCACGACCTGCCGAGCAGGAACCGTCTATCCTAGAAAGTTGATAGACGCAGGGCGACCAAATGCTCGCTAAGGCCAGGCAGCCTGGCTAGTCGGGATCCGCATCCTCAGAATGTCTGGACTGTTCCGATAGAGGGCGAAATGTCACTCTAGCGGGTGAGATCCGCTCTCGGCTCTTCTGAGGTTCATTCGATGCTATTATCTACCGCTGCCGTTCCCTTGCTCCGGCTATCAATCTGCTTAATATGTTGCTGGACGAAAAGATCGCAGAGCATGCCAATGCTGTCAGCAGAAATTCGGGAGGCCGTCAGGCTTGTCGAGACCCATGACGACCGGTTTGTTTCGCCAGTCCCCCTTCCTGATGACGATGTCATCCGGTATGTCGAAGATGAGATTGGCCTAAAGCTATCGGCCGATTACCGATATCTCGTTCAAAACGCCGGAAATATCGTTTTGAGCAAAGAGTTGCTCTATCTTCGTGCCGACAGGGAAGGACGGTGCAACATTCTTCCGAGCGTAGCGAGCGCTCGGGAATCGGGCGTCCCGAGAGACTGGTTGCCTATATGCCAGGACAATGGCGATTATTATTGTCTGTTACCGGATGGGTCTGTTCAGCTTTGGTCTCACGATCAGATGTTCGAGGGACACTGGTTCGACCTTTCCGATTGGGTTCTGGACTGCTTCATCAACGGCAACTGATTGTGCTGCTATGGGCAGAGACTATGCTGCCACGCTTAGATACAGCCGCAACCACACCGCTGCCGGGTAACCAAAGTTGAGCCGCACCGACCGCTGCTGGCGCATTGCCAGCCAAACGTTTGCGGTACCAAATGAACTATAGTCTGTTTTGGACAACAATCAGCCCATGCAAATCAAGGCCTTCCGGTACCAAAATCCACGAGGGTTCAATTGGGACAACGCGCCGCCATATACTGCCGGGTTTCGACCGCCGATCAGTCCTGCGAACGGCAGGAGCTTGATCTAAGCGCATTCGCTAGACGCGCCGGTTACAGCGTCACCGGAATTCCAAAGAGACCGGTTCCGGCGCGAAGCTTGATCGCGCCGAACGCCGCAAGATCAAGGCGCTCGCGCAATCGCGCCAGATCGATGTCATCCTCGTGACCGAGCTTTCTCGATGGGGTCGCTCAACGATCGACCTCCTCAACACGCTGCGCGAGCTGGAGTGCTGGAAGGTTTCCGTCATCGCCATGAACGGTATGGCGTTCGACCTGTCGTCTCCGCATGGCCGGATGCTGGCGACCTTTCTCACCGGCATTGCGGAATTTGAACGCGACCTCATCAGTGAACGGGTCAAATCCGGCCTCGCAGCCGCGAAGGCGCGCGGCAAGAGGCTCGGCCGTCAGGCCGGAGAGCGCCCGAAGTCGGATCGGCTTACATCGAAAGTGATGGCGTCGGTCGCCGAGGGCCGCAGCTATCGGTGGATCGCTCGTGATCTGCGCATTAGCAAGAACACCGTCGCAGACATAGCGAAACGGGACCGCTTAGAAAGTGAGAATTATGAATGAGATGTCTCAGAACCCAGTCGTCGCGGTTGAACTCAGCAAGATCCGGGCTCGGGCAGCCGTATTGGCCGGCGCTATTTTCGCGACGCCTGTTATCGAACTTGCATCGCCTTTCGTCACGCAGCTCTTCGGCACAGGGCAAGTTTTCCTCAAACTTGAATGTTTCCAAAAGACCGGTACCTTTAAAGCGCGAGGCGCGTTGTCAGATGCACACTCAATTCCACTGGAAAAGCGGGAAACCGGCATCACCGCTGTTAGCGCCGGCAACCACGCGATTGCAGCCGCATGGGCGGCCCGCCAACTTGGCATCTCGGCAAAGGTCGTAATGCAGTCATCAGCGAATCCTTTCAGGATCGAGCGGGCTAAGGCCGAAGGCGCACAGGTGATCTTCAAGGATGGCGGTCCTGCAGCATTTGCTGAGGCTGAGCGTATCGTCAGCGAAGAGAGGCGCACGCTAATCCACCCCTTTGAGGGAGAGAATGTCACACTTGGCACAGGGGGCGTCGGCCTCGAATTTATCGACGCTATTCCCGATCTCGATGCGGTTATCGTTAGTGTTGGCGGTGGAGGGCTGATCAGCGGCATTGCTGCGGCAATCAAGCAGATCAATCCGCTTTGTGCTGTCTATGGTGTCGAACCCAAGGGGGCAGCCTCAATGTCGCTCAGCCTGGCAGAAGGCCGGCCGGTGACCCTCGATAGCGTTATGACGGTGGCCGATAGTCTTGCTCCGCCCATGGCGCTACCCTTCGCTTTTAGCGTGATTGCTCATTACGTCGATGACATCGTCACTGTATCGGACGACGACATTTGTGCGGCGATGGCAATCTATCAGGAAGAGGCAAAATTAGCAGTAGAGCCTGCCGCCGCGGCCGCCCTTGCCGGGGCCATCGGTCCATTGCGTCAGCGGATAGTCGGAAAACGCATTGGCATCGTTGTTTGTGGGGCGAACATCGATACGCAATCCTACCTCGCACTGATCGAACGAGGCCGCCAGTACATGAGCCTCCATGCCTAACCAACGAACATAAGGTGCTCGAGCCGTCACGTTCCTTAGACCCAATGACCGTCATTCCCTCCCAGTTCTGGAGGGCGTTTGGTAACATAGGAGTTGTCCATGCCACCAACGAGGAGAGTGACGATGACACAAATGAAATTCATTGGTCTTGACGTTCACAAGGAAACTGTCGCGGTCGCAATTGCCGACGCTACACGCGACGGGGAAGTCCGTTTCTATGGGACTATCCCCAACACACCCGAGTCCATTCGGCGCCTGTTCGAGCGGCTTTCCGGTCCTGGTGTCGAATTGCATTTCTGCTATGAAGCCGGTGGATGCGGGTACGGGATCTACCGGCAACTTCGGCAACTCGGCGCATCCTGCGATGTTATCGCCCCATCGATGATGCCTAAGAAGAGCGGCGACCGGATCAAGAATGATCGGCGGGACGCCGTTGCACTTGCAAGGTTGCTGCGTGCAGGTGAATTGACGGCCATTTGGGTGCCGGACGAGATCCATGAGGCAATGCGCGATCTGGTGAGAGCTCGGCGTCAAGCGAAAGGCGATTTGGTGGCGGCCAGGCAAATGCTGCTGGGGTTCCTGCTACGGCACGGGCGCAAGTTTCCTGGAAAGACGAACTGGACGCGATTACATTGGCGTTGGTTGGGCGAGCAAGCTTTTGGCTCACCTCACCAGCAATTCGTCTTCGGTGAATGTATCAAACGCATTGAGGAGGCACAGGCCAGGTGCGATCGCCTGGATCTTATGCTTCAGGAAGCAATGGAAGGCTGGTCGCTTGCGCCGCTCGTGAAGGCTTTGCAAACGTTACGTGGTGTCGGCTTGGTGATAGCGGCCACGCTCGTCACCGAGATCGGCGACCTTACTCGGTTCCAGACACCAAAGCATCTTATGGGATGGCTGGGGCTTGTCCCATCGGAGGCGTCAAGCGGATCGCGAACGCGGCGTGGAGCGATCACAAAGACCGGTAATGGAGAGGCGCGTGCTATGTTAGTCGAAGCAGCATGGTCCTATCGTTTGCCCGCGCGCGAGGAACGACGGTACAGGATGCGGGTCGAAGATCTTCCGGAAGAGATCAGGGCCATCGGGTGGAAGGCACAGGCAAGGCTTTGCCAGCGCTACCGTCGGCTCTCGGCCGCTGGTAAGCCGCAACCGAAGGTCATCACCGCGATTGCCCGTGAGTTGGCAGGCTTCGTTTGGGATGTGAGCCGCCATATGCAACCGGTTCAATAAGAAGGCACGCTGAAAGGAGTTTGGAAAACACATAACAACCTGACCGGCGTGCCGCGAAATCCAGGCATGATGGGAAATCCTCGAGACACTTTGGGGCGAGCGTTTAGCTTATGCCCGTACTTAGACAGAGGAAGGCCCGCGACGAACATGGGAAATGCGGTAATCAATCCGCGGATGAGAGCGTGATCAATCGTCGACCGATCGGATCGCGGCACACCTGTCAGGTTGAAATTTTACGACATCGATGTAAAATCGGTGCTGAAGCTCCATGCGACCTTACTGCCATGACGGACCCCATATTGCGCTCAGCCAAGGACAGGCGGAGAGCCTTTGCCATGGCTTTCGATTCCAATAAGCTATTCATTGGTCGATCCTCGCCTCAGACGACTCGTCAAAGAAATCAGGCTACCCCCTCCCCCTGGAGCCAGTCCGCGATCGGCGGCCTAACGGGGACTTCAAATGGGCATAAAGCCCCGCTTCGATACTAAACTCTGGCTACGGACACCGACCACTCAATCCCATTCTGGGCTCCGGCGTCAGGGAAACGAATGCAACGCCGCTTCCTCGTGTGCCACCTTCCAAAATTCCGAATTTGCCGAGAAAGGTCGCTGCTTTATAATACCTCGAGGCGGGAGGGTTCTTCTGAATTGCGCCTCCTTCGTTGGGATCGAGGTACCCTTGCAGGTTTCGGGCTCCAGGGTCCAAAGCTTTAACGGCACTTACGTCAAAGTGATCTATTCCGGCAATCGCTGTGCCCAGAGGCGTGTAAGCCAGGAAGTCCGTGATCCTGCAAGAAAATTGGAACTCCCCGGTCGCAGGAACAAAACGGTAAAAACCCATGCCTTGACCGACATAGAAAGTGTTGCCGTCGTCAGACCGATAGAGAGACATGCCTGAATTGTAGGGCTTTTTGAATATCTCGACACAATCACCCTTATGCGTGCTCCCCGTGCCGTCGCTGCGGGATATAGAGACCTTTTCGTCCATCCCCGTGCCCCAAGATACGCTATAGCTCACATTGTATCCCGTTTGGCCAAGCGTCACCGTCGTCGTTGATTGAGAACTCAACGAAAGGAGCCAAACAGCGAATGCGTAGGCCACGCCGACGATCACGACGAGCACAATCAGGAAACGGAAGATGCCTTTCAAAATCTGGCTCCATCTCCGAAAGCAGCCCATGTCAGCATCGATGATGCATGCTTGGTCTGCAATCACGACGACGACCACTGTTTTGAGTGTGGCGCAGCATCGATCCGCCGCATGCTTTCCCGGAGGCCGCAGCCAACACCTGTTTCATCCGTATTCCAGGCCTTGGCGAGTTCCGGCAGCGTGATGCGGTCTGTCCCGGAAGAGCCGAGCAGGACCACCTCATCCCCGAGTGCCGCGTCGGGAACATCGGTGACATCGACGCGAAGATGCTCGAGGTATATGGGCGGCACGATCCGCGCGCGCCGCCCTCTGATAAGCACTGTGACCGTGGAGCCGAGGGTACGGGGAACGCCGTGTCCCCAACCGATGCCCAGCACAGCAAGGCGCATCGCCGGGTGATATCCCGGCAAGCCAGGGGCTGCGCCCAAGCTTTCATCGCAGATTTTCAGCGCAACGATGCGTGCCTTGATCGCAAAAAGGGCCGGTCGGATGGACAGGGGTCGGCGCGCGTCGTGAGAACGGATGTATCCATAAAGCAGCGCCCCGGGATCGACGGCGTCCATGTCGAACTCCGGATGGGAAAGCAGAGTTTCACTGCTGGAGACCATGACGGTCTCTGGAAGCAGCCCTTTGACCCTCAACGCCTGGAGCAGCGGTGTCAGGCGGCTAACCTGAACACTTGTCGACGAGCCAGCATCGCCGAATTCGTTGAGATGGGCATAAAGTCCGTAGACGGAGACATTTTGCAAGGCACAGAGATCCATCAGGCTTATAAGGTTCGAGGGTGTCACGCCGGCGCGCCAAAAGCCGAGATCGACTTTCACGAAGACCCTGAGCGGCGCTCCGGTCGCAAGCCAACGTCTCAGGTCCTCCTCACCGGAAATCGAAATCGTCAAATCGAGATCGCGGACGAGACTGACAGCATCCGGACCGATGCCCGGATACATGAGAATTGGCTTTCCAGGTGCTGCTGTTCGGACAACCAGAGCATCCGCGATCGACACGACGCCGAAGGCATCGACGCCCTCGGCCGAAAGGAGAGCAGCGACGGTTCCCGCCCCACACGCGTAGGCATCCTGTTTCAAGCAGGCGAAGATTTTCGTGGCCGGCGCGATGGTCGCCCGGATGGCGCGGTAGTTGGAGGCGATGGCCGAAAGGTCGATTTCTCGCCAGGCGGTGTCAAAGGACTGGGAAGGGTTCCGAAAGACAGTATCGTTCATGATCCTACCTGCTGCATGGCGAACATGTCCGGCGGCTTATCTTCGGCGTGACACTTGGATGCCGCTCCAACAGGGTAAAGAGCCGCACCATATTGGGCATCGCTCAGCGGTTTGCAGTGAGCGAACCTGAGGAAACCAGTTTCAAATTCGAGCGCTGCTCCACCGAAGAAGGTGGTGCCGGAACCTTGTGGTAGAATTCGAAAGAGGCAAGGTCGAAGTGCTCGTCGCTTCCCATTACCGCGACGGTCCAGTACTCAGAAGCGGCGCCGAACACCGTCGACACCTGGACGACTTCGATGTCGTTCGGGTCGGAGGGTAGCACACTCTCTACCGGCACGCGGCGGGCCCAGTAGACGTGGTTGGGTTGCAGTTGCTCGATGCTAATCGTGTTCATACGCTTACCCCTCAGAGCTGAAAGAAAAGCTAGCGCAGAACTTTGGAAGAGTCTTTAGGGCTGATCGGAATTCACAGGAAATGGTTATCCATACGATCGAGCCCGCTCACGATGGCATTCAGCCGCCGATCGACAAGGTTTGGGGATACTTCCCGGCTAGCGGCATCGCTGCCAAGACCGCAACGTTGAAGGTGAAATACGCCGATTTGAACCAGATCACTCGCAGCAAGACGGTCTCGGTGCCTTCAGTGAAGTCCAGGAGCTCCAGGTGATCGTTGATGCGCTATTGGAGCTGGTGTTCCGGTCAGCAAGGGAATAAGGCTGCTGGGCACTACCCTATCCTCACTGGAAAGGGCTGCCGGCTCGGACCAACCTCAATTGGCGCTTCTTCTGTGAACCACCCCTCCCCTCAGGCCGCTCCCACCAGCGAATCTGCACCCTCGTCCTTGCCTTTGTTGATCGATACGCCACCTCGACGGATGTGCAGGGAGAATAGGAAGGGTCAAAATGCCTTTGCGGTTTGGAAGTTGCGGGTGAGGTGAAGTCGGCTTTCAGGTCGATGCCGAGCCCAAATATGTCGGGATCTGCCATTGCACCGATTGTCGCCAGGAGAGCGGATCGGCATTTACTTTCTTCGGTGTTTGGGATGTTTCGTACTTCGAGACGACAGGAGAGACTATCGAGTGGGAAGGCAGAGAGTTTTGCCCAGCTTGTGGGTCGCGGCTTTTTTCGATCGACGACAAGGAAGTGGAGATCAAACTCGGCGCACTGGACGAAGCCCCGACCACTTTGACCCCCACCTACGAACTCTGGGTCAAGCGCCGCGAGGCCTGGCTGCAACCCATTGCGGGCGCCGAGCAATTTGACGAGGATCGGACTTAGAAGGAGCATGCGGCAAGAAACCTCCCCGGCCTATATGCTGCGCCTCATCATAGCAGCGAACGAGTCTGGAAACTGGGGATTGCCGCAACCTGTCATGTCTGCTCCACGCAAGCTCGTTAACCTCTTGTTAACCAGATGGGTCCAGCCTTAAGCGGATTGGATACCACTTGCGAGATATGGAGGCGGCCATGAGGCTTGTTGCAATTCCCGACAAGATTATTCCCCAGGGCGGGCACACACTCATCATCATGGCGGATGGAGAGACCAAGCATGCTGTCTGCGTTCAATGCGAGACGAGCGAGCTGGCGAGCGGCGGCCACGATATCGGCATGATCGAGCACTTGGCGAGCATGAAGACGGAGCGAGGAGAGCGTGCCTATGACGGGCGCGTCTGGATTTCCGCATCTGAGCTACGCCGACAGTAGGTCATCGTTCCAGATAGCTAAATTCCTTTATGAGCAATCAGCCTGCCAAAACTTTCCTTCACAGACGTTCGGCGAGGTCCATGATCGCGGCGTTGTCCTGAACCTCGCGGAGCCCCTTGTAGGACGCATGCCTGAGCTTGCCATCATCTGTCCATGCCCGATACTCGATCTCGGCGATGAGCGTCGGCTGGACCCAGACGATGTCTTTGCTGCGCCCTTCGAAGGCAACGGGAGCCTTCTTCGTCTTCAAAGTATCCAGGGTTTTTCGGAGGTAGGTAGCGTCGCTTTCCTTGAAGCCGGTGCCAACGTTGCCGACATAGATAAAGTCATTTCCGCGCCTTGCTGCCAGCAGCAGGCTGCCGATGCCACCCCTTGCCGATGTCGAATGCTCATATCCGACGACGATAAAGCTGTCGCTTTGGATGCATTTGATCTTGAGCCAGTCGCCGGTCCTCCCCGAGCGATAGGGTCGGTCGCGATGCTTGGCGATAATGCCTTCGAGGCCATGCTCTCGGGCTGCATCCATCAAAGCATGGCCGTCGCCCGTTACTTCCTCGGACAACCTGATCGTGCCGGATGGGTCGAGGGACAGGTCTTCGAGCAAGTGCCGCCGTTCCGAAAGGTCCATGCCTGTTAAGTCATGGCCGTCGAGATAGAGAAGATCAAACGCGTAGAATATCGCCTCACCCGCAGGCCGCTTGCCACTGCGGCCTCCGAGGGCTTTCTGTAGGGCGCCGAAATCAGATCTCCCCTCCCCGTCCAATACAACCGCTTCGCCGTCGAGAATGAGCGTTGCCGCCCCCAAATCCTTGGCGGCTGCGGCGATTGCAGGAAAGCGATGCGTCCAATCGTGGCCACCACGTGTGATGATGCGGACCTTGGCGCCTTCGACGTGAACCGCCAGGCGATATCCATCCCACTTGATCTCGAACGCCCACTCCGGCCCGACAGGCGGTTTAACTTTCAACAGGGCCAGACAGGGCTCAATCCGCTCGGGCATCGGATCAAGCGTGAGCTGTGGCTGCTGCGGGTCACGGCGTTTACGAGCCCGGCCGCGGATCGGCGCGTCGGTATCGCGAAGAAGGGGCTGCGGGCGAGATGGCTTTTTCATCGCCGCATTTCGCCAGAGAACTGTTAAGATGCTGTGACGGGGGCTATTCGGTCGTTTGGCCATATATCGGAAGTTCTTGGCTTTGCCGCTACCGATTTGCTTCTATGATCGGGCGATCGACATTGAGTCGGGTGTTTGGCATTTCTTCAGAACCTCCCACCCCTTTGATCGCGGCGCCCGCGGCAATTAACAGCTATCCGACATAATTCTCTGAGCCGTCAAAGCCCTGCTAAGACTGACATTTCCCCCATAAGGAAAGCCGTTTTAACTTCTCGTTAACCAAAATCCTCTTGCCGCTCATTCCGAATCGGCGCAGTTGTCGATGGCAGGCGGAGTTTGAGCAGATTCCAGCTCGAAAGCGCGAATAGTAAAAAATGGATTTTGGGATGCCGCAAACCGCGAAGACAGCTATGGTGCGCTTTGGTATGACGGACCTTATGGAGCGTCATGCCTCCTCCCTGTCTGCACATTTGGCGGCCCATCATCTCAGAGTATTCCCGCCGACTTCTGAAAAGGGGATTCGGCCTTTTGCCCCTTCCGAAGCTGCAAAGCTGCTGAACGTTGGCGAGTCGTATCTCCGTAAGTTCGTAACCGATATGCCGGATTTGGACCTAACTGTCGGGCGCGGCGGGCGAAGAACCTTCACCATCGATGATATCGACGCGATTCGCAAAGCGATGGATCAGCATGGTCGAGCAAAGGGGAGATATCTACCTCATAGAAGAGATGGCGAAGAGCTGCAGGTCATTTCCGTCATGAACTTCAAAGGCGGTTCGGGGAAGACGACAACGTCGGCCCACCTCGCGCAATATCTCGCGCTCCGAGGATATCGAGTTCTCGCAATCGACCTTGATCCACAAGCAAGCCTTTCGGCCCTATTTGGTAGTCAGCCTGAAACCGACGTAGGGCCAAACGAGACGATCTATGGTGCCATCCGGTATGACGAAGAGCGCCGGCCAATCGAAGAAGTGGTGCGCTCGACGTATATCCCTGATCTACATCTCATTCCCGGCAATCTCGAATTGATGGAATTCGAGCATGATACGCCTCGCGCGCTGATGAAGCGCCAGCCTGGGGACACAATGTTTTTCGGTCGGATCGGCGAAGTGCTCGGTCATGTCGGCGACAATTACGACGTGGTCGTCATAGATTGCCCGCCGCAGCTCGGCTTCCTCACAATGTCCGCTTTGGCTGCTGCCACGTCAGTACTGATCACCGTCCACCCACAAATGCTGGACGTGATGTCGATGAATCAGTTCTTGACTATGACTTCCAATCTGCTGAGAGGCCTTGAAGAGGCTGGAGCACATCTTGAGCTAAACTGGTTGCGTTACCTCGTCACACGCTTCGAACCAGGCGATGGGCCGCAAAATCAGATGGTCGGCTACCTGAGATCGATTTTTGAGGACAATGTCCTCACGTTCCCGATGCTCAAGACGACGGCCGTCTCTGACGCTGGCCTGACAAACCAGACCCTTTATGAGGTCGAGCGCGGCCAGTTTACGCGGGCGACTTACGACAGAGCTTTGGAAGCTATGAATAACGTGAATGAAGAGATTGAGACCTTAATCAAGAAGGCGTGGGGTAGAGAAGCATGAGCCGTAAGCACCTGCTAGTCGCGAACCCAGAAGATATCGAACAGAAGCTGGCCGAGGAAGGACGGCAGATTAAAAAGCCGGGCCTGCCGCTCCTCGGCGTGAAACGAAACGATCACCCGAACCGCCGGCTAAGCAATACCGTTGTGGCTGCCTTTCAGGAGTCAACCGAAAGGAACCTTCGGGCAGAAGAAATCGAGCGCCGGCTTGCTGAAGGTCAAGCTGTGATCGAGCTCGCCGCGGCTGAGATTGATCCTTCGTTTGTTCAGGATCGCATGGAAGGCGATATTGATGGGTTGCGGACGTCCATCCGCGAACAAGGCCAGCAAGTGCCAATCTTGGTCCGCCCTCACCCCGACCAGCCGGGCCGCTACCAAATAGCATTCGGCCATCGACGGCTTCGCGCGTTGAAGGACCTAGATCTTCCGGTAAAAGCTATCGTCCGCGATCTGTCCGACGAGCAATTGGTCGTGGCCCAAGGTCAGGAAAACAATGAGCGGCAAGATCTATCGTTTATTGAGAAGGCTCGGTTCGCAAATCGACTGAAGGATCGGTTCAGTCGCGACATCATCACAACCTCGCTCTCGATCGACAAGCCAGCCCTTTCAAAGATGCTCTCCATCATCGCGGCGCTGCCAATCGAGCTGGTCGACGCAATAGGACCAGCGCCTACCGTCGGTCGCCGCAATTGGCAAGAGCTTGTTGATTTGATTGAGAAGACGCGGTCGACTGAGAACATCGTGGAGTTTGCTAAGTCGATTGAGGTACAGGGGCTCCCCTCGGACGAGCGCTTCAAAGCTGCACTGGCACATTTGAAGCCGCCAGTAGTCGTTCGCGGGTTGCCCGGCATTTTGTCCACCCCGGCCGGAACACGCCTCGGACAGGTTAGGAATAGCAAGGCTAAGCTTGAACTCACGATCGACAAGAAGGTGGCGCCGGATTTTGCCACCTTCATCCTCGAGAAGTTGCCGGCGCTCTACGAAGAGCATAGCGCAAGAGACCAACGTAAGAACGGATAGTAGACAGCAAAAAGAAAAGGCCCCCAAAACGTCGCCGTTCCGGAAGCCCAATCTGTTGCTTTGCACCGACAGAATCGCATTTCCGGGAATCATCGTCAAGAGTCTTTGGCGCCGTTTTGGTGAGCAGATTTCTTTTGCCTTCTGAAAGGTAAGGATGATGCAGACTGGAAGTGTAACGACGCCTTTTGGGCGGCGGCCGATGACCCTTGCTCTTGTGAGACGGCAGATGGATGCGGCGGAAATCAAGCCGGGTAAATCGGTCGACAAGTGGAAGATCTTCCGCGACGCTTCGGCGGCAATGGATAAGCTTGGCATCCAGTCGAACAGCCTCGCCGTCCTCGACGCACTGTTAAGCTTTCATCCTGCGAACGAGCTGCGTCAGGACGGCCAGTTAATCGTCTTCCCGTCGAACATCCAGCTATCTTTGAGAGCCCACCAGATGGCTGGCGCTACGGTTCGCAGACACCTCGCCGTGCTGGTTGAAGCCGGACTGATCGCGCGCAAGGATAGCGCCAACGGAAAACGTTACGCCCGCAAGGATGGCGCAGGCGAGATAGAAAACGCATTTGGCTTTGATCTGTCCCCGCTCCTCGCCCGGTCGGAAGAGCTCGCCATCATGGCGCAACAGGTCATGGCCGAGCGCGCGGCTTTCAGGAAGGCGAAAGAGAACCTAACGATCTGCCGCCGCGACGTTCGAAAGCTTATTAGCGCAGCGATCGAGGAAGGCGCCGACGGCGATTGGCAGGTCATCGAAGAGATTTATGCGACCCTCGTCCGCAAGATACCGCGCTCGCCATCGCTCCAAGAGCTAGCCGACGTGCTTGACGAAATGGAGATGCTTCAGGACGAAGTACTCAACAGATTGGATATTCGAGAAAATAACGCGATTCCGAGCAGCAATGATGCTCCCAATGAGCAGCACATACAGAATTCAAATACCGAATCCATTTCTGAATCTGAACCAAGCTCTGAAAAAGAGCAGAGGGCAAAATCGAGGCGAGAACGCGGGCAGCCGAGCGAGAGGATGAAGGCATTCCCACTAGGGATGGTTCTGAAGGCCTGCCCAACGATCGGCGACTACGGCCCTAGTGGTGCTGTCGGGAGCTGGCGTGATCTCATGTCGGCCGCTGTGGTGGTTAGATCGATGCTCGGCATCAGCCCGTCGGCTTATCAGGGAGCGTGCGAAGTCATGGGTCCTGAAAACGCCGCTACATCGATGGCCTGCATTCTGGAGCGCGCGAATTTCATCGCCTCGCCTGGAGGATACCTGAGGGATTTGACGCGTCGATCTGAGGATGGTGAGTTTTCACTCGGCCCAATGGTTATGGCGCTGCTGAAAGTGAATGGGGGCGGAGATCGAAAGGCCGGATAGATATTGTCCGCGGACAATGGATCCAATGGCTTGATAAATAATGAGTTTTTCCAAAGCGATAATTTTGAGACTTACAAATAGGAAAAGGCGGGTATGACCATAGATTCCGATCGATGGTCATACCCGAAATGATCTGGGGAGCCCATCATTCGTGGTGCCGTCGGAGCGACACGCGAGACGTAGGAGACCTCGTAGCCGATCTCCACTTCGAAGGGACAGGATCAATGCTATCGGTGCTGATGATGGGCGCCGCCTCGTAGGCTCGAGGCTGTCGGCATAGAAGCCCCGTGGTCTTCCACCTTCGGGCATCCATCCCTGGCGCGTTTGGCCGCTTGCGCCTCATCGCGCCGCAAGGGAAGCTTTGCCGCGCCGATCCTCCCGCTGATCTTTGCGGCTTCGGGGAGGGTGGCTCAAACTTTAGAAGAAGGAAGGAGAGGGTTATGAACATGAACGAGGTCGAGACACTCCGCGGCCAGGCCGGATGCGCAGCGTTGCTTGAGAGGCAAGGCTGCGCGCTTGATTGCAAGCAAAGCATCCGTCGAGCTGTGAAGTTCGTCGGAACGACGAGCTCCTCGTCGTTATTCACGATGATCTCGGCTAGTTTGACGTCCGTAACGATGCCAAGGGCGATGTCTTTGCCCTTGGCATCGTTACGGACGGGGCAGAATTTTGCCGCCTCGTTGGCCTTGGTTGGGGATCTCGTCGGGTTCAGGCCGGTTGGCGAAGTATGAAGCGCGCCAGCGTCAGTGTCCCGTCTTCCCCCCTTTGTCGATCGGTGGGACAATCGCCGCAGGCCTTGGCTAGGTTTGCAAACCATGGGTACCTCGTCGAGGCCCGGGCGGTCACGTCGCGGATTGTCTCGGCCGCCGTCACACAGCGCGGCCTGCGAGAAGGGCCATTCAGAAGTGTTTGCGCTAAGCACAGTGATGCTGGTGGATCGGTAATCGGATGGGAAGAGCGCAGTCCTTACTGGCGCGGTTTTGCAACTGGGGGCGCGAGAGAGCTGTTCCGATTTTGAAAGCCTATGGCACCACGCATCTACGTAACAGAAGCCGCGATCGACGCAATGAGCCTAGCGGCGCTTGAGGGAGTGCGAGACGATACGCTCTATGTCTGCACCGGTGGCGTATGGGCGCCACGCACCCATACGGCGCTTCGGCGCTACCGTGAACCATCGGAAGTTCGCCTCGCCGCCGTGCCGGACGCCAATCTTCAGGGGGAGATATTTACGGACCGGATACGACGGATGGCGCAAGCCAGCGCCGTGTTTCCCCGGAGGCTCAAGCACTGCCAAGACCGTGGCCCATGAGACAATATACCAGCGATCTATTTGCCGCCGCGTGGCGAATTACGCAAACAGCCGATTGGATTGCTGCGCCGGGACATAGGTTATGTCCGCCTGCGCGGTCAGGGGAGAGACCGACGCTGACGCCTGCCAGAATGGTGTTCGTGCGTGAGCGACGATCGTCCCTCCTCTCCCGTGAAATGCCTGGCGACTGGGTGGGGGATTTGATCAAGGGGGCATGCAGTCAGCTGCATCGGGACGATCGTGGAGCGCAAGACCCGCTATCTGATGCTTGCCAAATGAAGCATGCCAGCGCGGAGGCAGCAATCCGACCTCTCACGCGGCCTGTCGCGCGTTCCCGAAGCCATCTGCACCAGCATGACTTACGAGCAGGGAAAGGAGATGACGCGTCACAAAGAGTTGGCAAGGAGATTGAGGATCAAGGTCTATTTCTGCGAACCGCACAGCCCGTGGTAACGTCCGACAAATGAAAATACCACGGCCTCATCCTCCAGTATCTACCCAAGGGCGTTGATCTCGGTATCTACTCCCATAAATATCTCGACAAAATCGCCGACGGTTTCAACAATTGTCCGCGCCAGACGCTCGGCTTCGAACGCCGCTCGAAGCCTTTCAACCGAATTCGCAAATCAGTTTCGTGCGCGTCACAATTGAGACCGCCATTTACTTCCGCCGGAAGAGTGCTGTTCGCTGAGGTCACTAATATCTTACAGCGTCTCATTGAAAGGGTCTGTTCGGATGACGGCTCTTTCTAACCTATGTGTTTTGAGCGCCGAAATTTCTTGATCGAGGCTGCGAACGCCAGACGCGACGGCTCGCAATAAGGAGCGAAATCGCCCGCCTGGATTCGACATCGGTCGTCCCGCAAGTTCCGCGTCCATCATGAGTTGGTAGACGCACAGCGAAACCAGGCCGGAACCGGCGCGCCCTAGCTTTGCAGTGCCTTCCAACAAGGCTTCACGGTCGGCGCCGATGCAGTAGGATAGAAAGCAACCGGCTTCAACGAAGTCGGTCATCGTGTTTAGAGCAAGACCGGCATCACAGGCTGCGGGGCATGCCTTTTTCCATACCTCTACATCAAACATACCGAGAGATATGGAGTTAGGCAGTCCAGTCGCAGCTGCTTGAATGAATTCGCGATCCGTATTGCCTTGGCAGACTTTAGTAGCAGCTGCTGCAACGCCTTGCTGGGCTTCGCCGCCCGAGCGGCCTACGTGACTTCTGCTTCCGCCTTTAATAGAAGATTCTTGTTTCTCCTCTTTGTGCCCGACAGTTTGACGCCGCGAGCCCGTCAATTCGTCGCGATGTTTTAGATCCTCCTGAGCCGTCGTGGCTAGCGCCTGGAGACGACCGGCACATTCATTCAACGTTGCCAATGACGCTGATAGAGACCGGCGAGGGGATAGGGGCTCGAAGGCGGCCTGAAGCTCTTGGGAGAGATCAAAATGCCCATGGCGAACTGCGAGTTCGATAGCGCCCAAAACTGCTCGACGGGCTGCACCGAGCTGCCGCCGCGCGACTTGGCAGGCCTCTTTTTCGTCGCGCATCTGCATGGCTGTGGCGGCCAGATCTCCGCGGCTCTGAAACAGCGGCTCAAGGCTGAACCCGAACGCTTGCGATATTCGGCCGTTGCGATTTCGTCTCGCGAACCGCTTGCCATTAGCGCTACCGATTACAGCAATGAGACCTTCATCGCATAGCCGGCGGATTGCCCTTTGAATGGTTCGCTCGCTTTGCCCGCTACGAGCTTGGAGCCAGGTGTTGCTGGGCCAGACCATTAAACCTTCTACAACCTGGTCGGTTCCGAAACACGAGACTAACAGACTCAGGAGGGCAGTCGCACTCGGTCCAAGCCTGAGCGTGAATATGGCGTCCTTTGCCGCCGCCAGAAGCGCCGAACGGATCGAAGTTGCGACGTCGTCGCGCTTCGCAGATGCATCCGATCTGCAGGCACGGGTCGTTGGTCCTCGACGGCCGTAGTGGATGTGGCCGGTCGGAATGGTGTTCATCATCCTCAGTCTTGTCCTTGCTGTTGCGGGAGCGCAGACAACAAAAATCCGTGGCGCGAAAAGCGCGGATCTCTTGCGAATTTTGTGGGAGTAGGCTAAGATCACGTCATGGTTTGAGGTGACCGCTTAACGTTTGGCGACGTTCTAGCAAACTCCTGAGAGGTCCGGTCCTTGCGCCGGGCTTTTCTGTTTCTGGCGGTGAGTCCCTCGGTTGATATCGACCGTCAAGATATGTCGGTTTGCTCCGAAAGGCTATATCCTATAGGTGACTCTTTTCCGACGCGCAGCTGGACATCCCCATCCCCATCCCCATTGCCGTTCTCTTTCTTTCATTGGCGCAATCGTGTATAAGCGACTGGTGGCGCAGGCGTGGACGTCGCTTATCACTAACTTTACGCCACTGTGGAACGGTCCTTCTTCGGGCACTTCATTTTATTCGAGATTACGAACAATAATGGCGAGCAAAAAGCATGATCCCGGCACAACGAACTATGCCAAGAGAGAGGCTACTCTTGGCCAGACGTTGGAGGAGCATCGTCTCAGAGCAGATCTCACCAAACGCGCGTTTGCACAGAAGCTTGGGATTTCTTCAGCCTACCTTTACGATCTCCTGAACGGGACGGCAAACCCAACATGGGAGACCATGGACGAGTTAGCAACGCGCCTAAACCTTGAATTCAGTCCGACCTTTTCGCGCAGACGGCCATCAAAACCGGACGAATGAGCTGCATCGGGGAGGGCGGTTGGTCCTTCTCAGGGCTTTGCCTGCTTGCGCGGTAAGCATTCTTGGCAGCCCGTCGCCATCGGTTAAATAAATCGCATTTGTCAATCTTTCCAAGAAAGGCAAGACTACGTTTCTACGCTCTATATGATTTTCCGAGCATCCTGTTCGAGGGAGACATAAGAACGCAGGGATGGTCTGATGCATCCGGATAGAGAACGGCAAGACCAAGGTGAAGCATGTCGGCGCTAAGGTCGGCAGAAGATGAGGTTGCGCGCCGCGCGACGGTATAATTTGCCTCCCTCGTTACGGGATTGCAGACCACCCATTGCGACAAAGTCTGTTGTACGATCCAGGCTGTCGCCATGACACCGCACCGCCACGGCTGGCCGTCGACTGTGGCAACCTGATCCAAGGCGCAGACATTGATCGCAAAGAGCCGGTAAATCTCACCCGATCGAATATCATGCAGCGTCCTTGCATCGACGGCAGCAACCTTCATCGGTGAGGTAGGCTGGCCAAATGGGGTTTGAAATGTATCGGCCTGCGCGCCTGGCACGGCGACTATTCTGCCGTCAGGAGGGTAGCCAAAAATCCGCACCGCGTCGCCAGTTCACGCGGCCGGCGCATTGTTCCCCCGAGGTGCTTCTTTCGAGCCCTTCTTGCGAAGCAGCGTGAATTCCTCAGCAATGACGTTGACCACGTATGTCTTCTCGTCGCCCTCGCCGAACGAACCCTCTTCGACGCGTGCTTCCGCGTACACGAGATCGCCGTCGCCAACGTGCTCGAAGACAAACTTGGCCTGATTACGATCGAAAATCGAGAGCGGAACGTAGCTGGTGCGGGAGTGCTTTTTGCCCTCTGCATCCGTCCAATCCCGATCGGTGGCGACAGTGACGCGGGTTACCTTGTCAAACGCCTTTAGAGAAGCAACGTGGCCAATGAGGGTAAGCTGATTTTTCGTTCGCATTTTTTGTTCTCCGCTTCCGTTAGTTGGTGAAATAAGGCATTTACAGGCTACATATAAATTCCCGCATGTTGCTCTCATGTGTAGGGAATACCGCACAATATGGGGATGAAATTAGGTTTCCTGCGTATTTGAGCTGCTAAGTAACCTTCTATCGATGCTATTGAGTCATTTATAGAATACACAATAACCGTGGTCTGGCTAGATCCCGATAAGCAGGCATTCCGCTGTTTCGGAGGGAAATGCTCGCACGCGGTGTGTTTCGCCACCGAAGGAGCTGCCAACCGTAGATTCATGACCAATAGAGTGATGCGGTCGCTGAGAAAGTAGTATTCGCCGGGGTTTCGAAGATAAAGTGAGCGAACGGCGTCTTACGTGGGTCTGAGCGCAACCTGCCCGTTGACACTCTTCTAGAGACCGATGAAAACAAACATACACCCGATGGAGACATGAATGGCAGACGAGAACGAGACGAGCCCAGCGATCGAAGGTGGAGAGGCATCGGCGCCGGTTACAGCAGCAGAGCCGAAGAAGCAGCGCAAACCGCGTCAAAAGAAGGTCATAGCGGACGCCGCCGCACCGGTATCGCCAGCCGTCGTCAAGTCTCCGCGCAAGAAACGCGTCCCGCAGTCCGTCGATACCGCGATTGCCAAAACGCCAGCTGTCAGCGAGAGTAAGCCGGGCAAGGGGCGCAAGCCTGGTCCACAGCCCAAGGCGGCAACACCTCTTCCCGCAGCGGAAACGCCTTCTGACGAGATGGGCGATTTGATAGCGCTTGAGGCAGAGAATAAGCGTCTCCGCCAGACATTATCTGAGAAGCTACGCGGTGAAAACGCCGACTTGCGTAAGAAGCTCGGCCAAGCCTGATACTCGGCCTTGCAGAAGCGTGTTGCAGCGTTCGGCCAGCGCCTCTATATGAGGGCTACATACGAAAACCTCCGGTGCGCTGCGTGTGCCGGATCAAGGCCGTAGCAACATCGCCTCGCGATGGCTGCACGAGGACTGAGCATCATGAAATCACCACTGAAATATCTTGCCGGGCTGATGGGCCGGGGCAGGGCGGCGCAGCCGCTACAAGTTCTTATTAGCCAAGATAACGAGCCCAAGCACCTAGCCGAAGCGCAGGCGACGCTGGAGCCAAGTGTCAGTGCGCTGGCGCTACCAAGCGAAACTGACGCCACACCACCTCAATCCGCCGACCTGCCGTCCGTAGTCGTACCAATCGAGGTCGAAGCAATTCTTGATGGTGACGCGCCAGACCCTGTTCCGGCCGTTGCAGAAACCGTTGCGCCAATGGGCGACGGCGTTGCTCCATGGCCGGACGACGCAGCGGTGGCGCTTGCAAGCCAAACGCGTGTCAAACCCCAGACGAAAACACGTGGCAAGCGAATCGGACAAGAAAGGACAGCGCTGGAAATTGAAGTGGCGGTGGATTCAACGTCAAGCGACGATGTCCACCTCGCGCCGGATCCGATGTCTGCTTCAAATGAAACTGTCAGCTTGAACGATGAAATCATCGCGCTCAGGAAGCAGCTGGCGCAGAAGCTAAAATTACAGAATTCTCAATTGAAGAAGATGCTTGAGCGGTTCGACCGCTTTTGAACGAACGGACAAAAAGAATAGATGATCATGAAACCACAGCAGCGAAACTTCGTCGTCGAATACAAGTCCCCACGCCGCCAATTCAAACAGGAGCGGTCGATCTGGGGAAACACCAATTTCAGGGCATTGGCGAAAGCGGTGGAGATCGATGCTCCGCAGCTGTTCGAAACTAAGCCGGATTCGGACGGGTCCGAGCAGAGGCTCGATGCTCACAGCCAGACAGCGCCGGTATCCGATGTCGTCAATGCTGAGACCGCACCGAGCACCACGGCCATTCCCGATTTGGTCGAGGAGCACGTTGAACAAGAACTCGTGCTGACGCCGGTTTCCACCAAGCCGGTCGAACCGTCCGCCTCGTCGTCGAAGCACCCAGAGAGGAAGCGGGCCGTTCGTCGACAGCCGAAAGCGCCGAATCTCACTGGCGTCCGAGAGATCCTGCCGACCGTCCCTGCGTTGCTGCCTGCTAAGCAGGAAGAGCTCGATGACCTTGTGGTACTCGAGGCTGAGAATAGCCGATTGAAGGCGCTTCTGGTCAAGCAGTTGCGGGAGCAGAACGAGTGGCTGCGCACAATGCTCGAGCGCTTCGATATCGCCCGAACGGTCTGAACGACCTGGACGGGGAATTGCTCCTGAGACAAGTCTAGACTTGCAAACACGGGCTATCTTCCGGTTTATCACCCGCTGCCAGCGCTGCGTGGGAGGACAAATTGTCGGGTCAGAAAGTCAAGGTCGCTATCAATGGCTTCGGTCGTATCGGCCGTTCGCTGCTTCGCATCCTGCTCAGTGGCAACCGCGACATCGAACTGGTATTGATCAACGACGTCACCTCGCTCGAAAGCTGCGCCTACCTGTTTCAGTACGATAGTATTTTCGGCCCATGGCGTGATGAGGTCGTAGCACTTGACCGTGCGCTGCAGGTCGGATCGCTAACGATACCCTTCTTTCAGCAAGGCGACATCAGCAGTCTCGATCTGCACGGCGTGGATGTCCTCTTTGAATGCACCGGCCAGCCTTATACGAGAGAGTACGCGTCCAGAGGTCTAGTCGCAGGTGCAACACGTGTTCTGATTTCCGGCCCCACTGAAGCCGCCGACATCACGCTGATCCTTGGCACCAATGAACACGTATTCACCGGGCAGACGATCATCTCCAATGGATCCTGCACGACAAACGCGCTGGCGCCCCTTCTGAAGGTAATCGATGAGGCCTACGGGATTGTCGGTGGTCAGATGACGACCGTCCATTGCTACACCGGCAGCCAGCCGACAGTCGATCAGCCGCACGATGATTTCGCCCGCAGCCGCGCGGCAGCGCTCTCAATGGTGCCGACAACGACCAGCGCACACAAATTGGTTGGGAAGGTCTTACCGCATCTGGCCGGAAAGATTGACGCACGCGCCATCCGCGTTCCGACCGCCAGCGTGTCGGCGATCGATCTGACGGTTTTAGTGAACACACATCCATCTCGTGAGCAGGCCGTCGACGACTTGAAGCGCGCGTCAGTTGCATCCCGCGTTCTGGGCTGGATCGACAAGCCACTCGTCTCTGTTGACATGCGGGCGCGGCCTGAATCTCTGGTGATATCTGGACCAGAGATCTCCGTCTCACCGGGCGGGCTTCTACGGGTATTTGGGTGGTACGACAATGAGTGGGGGTTTGCCAATCGGATGCTGGATGTAGCCGTCTTGATGAGCTCCGATACATCATTTGCACGGAACTCAGGCAGTGCAGCGTGACATTTTTCCGGGATCGACCGGAAGAATGTCATTGAGGGCTCCCTGAACCGCCACCCTCAAACTCCTGCCCGCCCAGTGAGCCTTTTCGCCAAATATCCAGCTGCGAACGACGCCCCAAACTGAAGGTTCATCACGATTAGGGCAAGGGATGATTTTCCCGTATGCCCTCGTCCCTCGCACCAACATCTTTTGGAGGGATGCCGCTTCCGCAGCAAGTGAGACTGCGCGTTCCTCCGCGAACGAGGATCGCTCCAGCGATGCAAGACCCCAGGCTTAAGATAACAGCATGCTATGGATGCAGGAAAGCGTTAGCTTGGCGGGATCGGAAAACTCTTACATGGTAGCAGGCTTCCCCTGCAGCTCAATTCCCGAGCCATAGACACCGAGGTGTTGCGCCTTTGGCGAGCCAGTTTACTGGTTATGCGCTGGACATGGTGTCGCTTGTAGTGACGAATTGCCTGCCTGAACCGCTTCCGATCGAATAATGGTCCAGCCATGTCATATCACAGCTGCCGCGTTTGGATGGGCGTGGCGAATGCCGCTAGCGCGATCCCGCCGAGCGACGCCATTGCCGATTCCTTTTGGTCTGAGGCTACCCACACCCTCTGCGTTCTTCAATGGGGCAGATCTGACTGAAGAGCGCCGCGTGAGATACGCGGCTCAGCCGGCAACCGCAACGGCCGGCTCGTTTTCTTCCCCTGGTCGCTGAAGCGCCCATTCCTCGCAATACAAGAAAGCCTCGCCTTGGCCGTCCTCCACTTATGTTTCGACCTTTCAGGTGCGGGCCGTCTGTCTCCAGTCTGTTCGACTGCCATCGAGACCGCGAAGGGCGCGGTTTGAAACTCAAAAAGGAATACGACAATGGCACGTATCGGCTCTTTCACCGCTTCCGGCACCTCTTTCAACGGCACAATCAAAACCCTGACACTTTTTGCCAAAGCAACGATCCGGCCCGTCGAGCAGGCAAGCGAAAAAGGCCCAGACTACCGCATCGTCTGCGGCGCTGCGGAAATAGGTGCCGCCTTGAAGAAGACGTCAGGCGAAGGCCGCGAGTACCTCTCGGTCAAGATCGATGATCCGAGCTTTCCCGCTCCGATCTTCGCGACCTTGATATCGGTCGACAACGAAGCCGAGCTGTCGCTCATCTGGTCCCGGTCAAACCGGGATTGAAACGAGCAGGTGGCCCGCCCGAATGGCGGGCCACCTATCTCAACAGCTTACTTGTTGAGAGCATCTTTAAGCGGCTTTGCCGGCGTGAACGCCAACTTCTTCGAAGCTGCAATCTTGATCGTCGCGCCGGTCGACGGATTGCGACCTTCGCGCTCGGGCGTGTCTTTTATTTTGAATTTGCCGAAGCCGGGCAGGGACGTTTCGTTGCCTGCGAGGGCTGCTTCGGTGATTGCAGCGATGACCGCCTCAACGACCGCTTTCCCCTGTGTCTTGGTCAGACCATGCTCACTGGCGATCTTGTCGGCGATTTCGTTTGTCGTTGTCATAGATTTGCTCCGCTTTAGAATGACGGGAATCACTGACAGTTGGGAGCTTCGCTGTCATTGAGGCATTGCGGATGTCTTGTCATTCGCCCGTATTATCCACAGTTTGCCTCTGATCTTCCAACAGTTCGCGCCCGTGGCCGTGGGATATCCAAATTCCGTTAGGGTATATCCTTGCCCCCTAGTTGGTGGCTTTACGGCTGGCGGTTGGCCGATAGCCCTTCTGTCGCTTTTGGCGCGTCAGATCAAGGAACGCCGCAACTGCGTCGCGTTCGGATGGGAAGACTTCGATCTTCTGTTGTCCAGAGGTGCCGATCCGTCCCCAGGCTCGTGTGAGCGAGATCTCTCCAAACAGCGTCGGCTCGATCGCAAGCATGTAGTAGCGGGCCATGTTCCGGCTCGGATCGATCCGCTGGATATGAAGTCGATACGGCTGGTGCATTCCCCACCATCACTGATGACATATCCACCGGTCCAACGACTAATGTGAATCGGATCGCTCCGACCGATTCAATTTCGTGAAGCAAGCGCCGCTGGGCGGCAGGCGCCATCGTCTTTCACCGTCACGTGCGCCTGCCGGGCGGGCGCGGGCGGAGGCTTGAACGCGCCCTCGATAGCGCCGAAGAGAAAGCCGGAGCCCACTTCGCGTATCAGTCCGATGTCAGCGCGCATTTTCGAAGAAACGACTGAAGACCTGGATAGTCAGTGTTTGGATGCTGATGTCGTGTTCGACCGAATACATCCGCATCTGCCGCTGCAACGTCTTCGGGATCCGCGTTGCAAATTGAACAAATTCGACGTCGTCTTCGCGTGTCTGTGATATTGGCGCTGGAGCTGAAACCAGCTTCGCAGCAACCGGCTCGGTTGGGCGTGCAATTTGCGCCGGCGCAGACTGTTTGGGTACGCCAAGCACATCCTCCGCCAGCTGCCTGATCAAATTCGGATCGTGCTGCGGCCGCCGCTCCCTGAAATTATCGTCCGGCATGGGCAGCCTCCTGACGATGCTGTTTGATGACGTCGATCAATTCGGCGACAAGGTCGTGGGCATTGCCGCGCGCCGACATCACGGCGTCTGTTTCGTCCAAATCGTAAAGCGTGCCATGTCCGTTAGTCATGTGACGGTAGAGCGGGCGATCGCGGATATAGGTGGTGGTCATGTTGAGCTTACGGTCTATCAGAAACCGGACCGCCTCAACAAAGGCCCGCGTCCTCGTCTCAATGCCGCTAACGCGGTTGAGCACGATCCGGTAAGGCGTCTGCAAACCTTTTCCGGCAATGGCCTTCAGGAACTGCACGACTTTCAGCGCCTGGGTCGCGTCCAGCAGACTGCCTTGTGTCGGGATCAGCACCAGGTCGGCATTCGATACGGCGATGGCGAGTGCCTGATTGGCGGTGCCCTGCAGGTCGACAATGAAGACGTCTGCTCCGTCGTCATTGTTGAGTTGCTCAGCGAGTGCGTTTTCGTCAGCGCCTGGTACGTCGACGACGATGCCCGAAAGCTCCGTGCCATTCGCCTTTGATTTGTCGGCCCATTGGACGGCTGAGCCTTGCGGGTCCGTATCTAGGATTTTGACCCGAAGTCCGGACTTGGCGAATTCGCCAGCAAGCAAGATTGCCATCGTCGTCTTGCCGGCGCCACCCTTTGTCGTTGCCACCGCTATCACCAATGCCATGGTCGCTCCTTCCCACATGCGTTGTTATCTGTAGCTAGGGTAATCTATGGAAGACACTCTAGCAATCTACTTATCTTTCTTTCTACCAATCCGCTGGCTAGGTTGATAGCTTTCTAGAATGCTAGCGATCCTAGAAAGCTTTCTATCTTTCTACCATTTCAACACGAGGTGTTGGGTAGAAACCTAGCATGCTAGAAAGATAGAATGGTAGAAAGCAGGGATGCTATATTGTTACCATGTTGGTTTGCCAGCAATCTAGAAATCTAGCAAAATAACAAAATAGGAATAGAGGGTTGAAGGGAAGGAAGGATTGTTTTTGTTGGCAGGATACGCAATTGTGCTAGCACATTTGTCAGAGCGGACGCTTCGCTGCTCTGAGGAGAAAACAACCCTCTGAAAGTGGCCCGGAATGACCGAGCGAAAGACCCGTATCGCCAAGCTGATCCGTCTCGATGAAGCCGATGCTGCGCTGCTCGATCGCCTGGTTGAAGAAACAGGTTTGAGCCAATCAGTCATTTATAGGAGACTTATCCGGGCGATCGTAGTTGGCGATCCATTCGACCAAAGGGCGGCCCAAGCGATCGAACAGCAGTTGCGCAAGATTGGCGTGAACCTGAATCAGGTAGCGCGCCGGTATAATTCGGGGCAGGTGGTTCAAGATGAGGAGCTGGCGATGGCTCTGGAGAAGGTAGCCGAGGGCCTTGCCCGTACGGTGCGGGAGTTTCGGTCGACGACCCAGGCTGCCCAAACCGTATTGCGGACCCGGCTTGGAGATGATGCTCCATGAGCGCGATCAGCCGGTTGACAGCGAAGCTCGAAGCGATCGACGCGCAATACGAACGCTACGACGAGGAGGATCTGGTGCACGGACGCGGTCCCCGCGGAGGATCGAGTTCAGCATCTTCGGCTGGCTCGAAGAAAGCGGCGTTCGACGAGTATGACCAACGGGTGCCGCGCGGTAAGGCGGCCCGGGGAGGGGCATCCGGCAAGGGCGGCCGTCGGCAGCAATCGTCCCTGCCTGTGTCGGGGTCAACCGCATTTCCTTCCGGTCCACAGCGTGCGGCAGGTCTTGGCGGCGGCGGCCAGAGTGCTGTCATCAAAGTGGTCAGCTTTGCAGCGGGATCTACCCGCGTTGGTGCGTTGGCCAATTATGTTTCCAAGGACCGTCAGGGCGGCGTGATCACGGAGGACGAATACGGAGTCGTCCTGGGTCAAGAAGCGCTTGCTGCCAAGCTCGCTGGCTGGAAGGAGGGGTTCTCAGGCCGGACGCCATCGAAGGACATCGCCACGATGCGGTTTGACGTTCATGCGTCCGGGGAAAGCCAAGAAGATGTCGAGGCGGCGATCGGGCAGGGGCTTTCCGGTCATCATCATGCGATGCGGACCGAGGCGATCGGGGAGGGCGTGTTTGAAGCGACGATCGTCGTCGTCGCAGAAGGCGGGTCGGTGACCAAAGCCGATGGCAAGACCGCCAAGCAGGCACGCTTCGCCTTCGATGCCAGGTTCGAGACGTTCATCGGCGGTCGGGTTACGGCCAAGCTTGGTGACGAGGCCGAAGTCAATGCCACCGTTACGGGTACAAGCCATGGTCGCGAAGGGGCGGTCCACGCACTTTCACGTCTGGTCAGTGCAGGGATG
>CAZZZI010000041.1:0-3716 GCA_964658415.1 uncultured Sphingomonas sp.
CGGACAGGCCATCGGCCGGACCACGGCCGCCCTGCAGGCCGGCGATCACGTGCACAGCCACAATTTGCATTTCGAGAACGACAGACTGTCCGTTACGACGACGGCAGCCCCCGAGCCTGCGACGGAGGCGGAAAAGGCGCGGACCTTCCAGGGCTATCGCCGGGCCGATGGCCGGGCGGCGACGCGGAATTATATCGGCATCCTCGCCAGCGTGAACTGTTCCACCACGGTCTGCCGCGCCATTGCCGAAGAGGCGAACCGGACGCTGTTGCCGCTCTACGACGGCATCGACGGGTTCGTGCCTATTGTCCACGACCAGGGCTGCGGGATGAGCTCGACCGGCGACGGCATGCACATCCTGCATCGGACGCTCGCCGGCTATGCGCGGCATGTCAATTTCGGCGGCGTGCTGATGATCGGCCTCGGCTGCGAGGTCAACCAGCTGACGCTCTACGGACAGAGCGGCGCGGGCGCCGCCAAGCGGCATTTCAACATCCAGGACGCGGGCGGATCACGCCGTGCGGTCAACCTTGCCATGGGCGTGCTCAAGGAGATCTGCGAGGAAGCCGGACAGGCGCGCCGTGAGCCGATCTCCGTCAGCGAGATCATCATCGGCCTCCAATGCGGGGGGTCCGACGGCTTATCCGGTATCACCGCCAACCCGGCGCTCGGCGCTGCTGCGGATATTCTGGCTGCCGCCGGCGGCACCGCCATCCTGTCGGAGACGTCTGAAATCTACGGCGCCGAGCATCTGCTGCGCAGCCGGGCGGTGAGCGAGGAAGTCGCCGCCAAGCTCGACGCCAAGATCACCTGGTGGGAGCAGTATGTCGCGCTGCATGGCGCCTCGCTCGACAACAACCCGTCGCCCGGCAACAAGCGCGGCGGACTGACGACCATTCTCGAAAAGTCGCTCGGTGCCGTCGCCAAGGGCGGCCGCTCGCCGCTGACGGATGTCTATGGCTATGCCGAACGCGTGACCGGCCGCGGACTGGTGTTCATGGATACGCCGGGCTACGATCCGGTGTCTGCCACGGGCCAGGTGGCTGGCGGCGCCAACATGATCGCGTTTACGACCGGCCGTGGCAGCTGCTTCGGATCGCGCCCTGCCCCGTCCTTCAAGCTGGCCAGCAATTCGGCGCTCTACCAGGCAATGGAAGAGGACATGGACATCGACTGCGGAACGATTGCGACAGGCGAGACGACGATCGCGGCCAAGGGCCGGGAGATCTTCGAGCTGATCATAGAGACCGCATCGGGCAAGAAAACCAAGAGCGAAGCATTCGGCTACGGCGACAACGAGTTTGTGCCTTGGCATCTGGGCGCGACGCTTTAAGACTAGATATCGGCATTCATCTGGGGAGAGATGATGATCAGGAGGAAAATCGGCAGGACGGCGCTCGAGGTTACCGAAATCAGTTTCGGTGCCGCAGCACTCGGCGGTCTTTACCGCGCATGCCCACGCGACCAGGCCATGGAGACGCTGCAGGCGGCGTGGGATAGCGGCATTCGCTATTTCGACGTCGCGCCATGGTACGGGCTCGGCCTTGCGGAACGCCATGTCGGCGATTTCCTGCGCGACAAGCCGGATGGCAGCTATGTCCTGTCGACCAAGGTGGGCCGGCTGCTGCGCCCGGTGCCGACCGGCACCGTTCCCGACTACAGCTATGTCGACCCGCTGTCGTTCGACGCGGATTACGACTATTCCTATGACGGCATCATGCGCTCGGTCGACTTCAGCTATGCGCGCCTGGGCCTCAACCACATGGACATCCTCTATGTTCATGACATCGGCGCCTACACCCACGGCCGGGCTGCAAACGAACGCTACCTCGCGCAGTTGCTCGGCTCCGGTCTGAAGGCACTGGAACAACTGAAGTCGTCCGGCGCGATTTCCGCCTACGGCCTCGGCGTCAACGAGATCCCGGTCTGCCTCGATGTCATGAGAGCCGCCCCGATCGACTGCATCCTGCTGGCCGGACGCTATACGCTGCTCGACCGTTCGGCGGTGTCGGAACTGATGCCGCTTTGCCGGGAAACGCAGACGTCGCTTATCATCGGCGGAGTCTTCAACTCGGGCATCCTGGCCACGGGACCCGTTGCCGGGTCGAATTTCGATTATATGCCGGCGACCGAGGAGGTGCTTGCAAAGGTTTCCGCCATGCAAGCGATCGCCGAGAAGAACGGCCTGCCGCTGGCGGCGCCTGCGCTGCAGTTTCCGTTGCGCGATCCGCTCGTCGCTTCCGTGCTGATCGGCACAGGAAAGGCGTCCAGTCTCGACCGCAACATGGAAAACTTTGCGCAGGTCGTGCCGGAAAACGTCTACCCGCAATTCGAGCCTTACGTCCTGGTGGCGCCGCCGCTCGGAGAAGAGGCGGTCCGCGTCTAACCGCCTGCCGCTGCAGGAAGGCCGAAAGCGGAGCGAGAGCCCATATGGAACATACATTCCATCTTGACACTTGAATGGAATTTATGTTTCGTTGAGTGAGATGGCCGTGGGGAGACGGCCTGGAGAGGGAGGAAAAGGACGGACGCCGTCCGCGTTCAACCAAATTCGAGCCACTATGGCTGCCGTGCACAGACGCGCGATCCCGTTCGCGTCGAACCATCAAGCGACTATCGATACAAAATCGTCCGCATGCGTTCAGCGGGTCGATTTCTCTGGAGGAGAACGCACCTGAGAGGAGAACTTACATCATGAAATCCATTCTTTCCCGCCGTGCCTTTGCTGCCCTCGCCGGCGCCGCTTTCATCGCCACGTCGATGCCAGCAGCGTCCTTCGCTGCCGAAGTGACGATCCCGATCATCGTCAAGGACACCACGTCCTTCTACTGGCAGATCGTGCTCGCCGGCGCCCGCAAGGCCGGCAAGGACCTCGGCGTCAAGGTACCGGAACTCGGTGCCCAGGCTGAGACGGACGTCAACGGCCAGATCAGCATCCTGGAAAATGCCGTTGCCGGCAAACCTGCTGCCATCGTCATCTCGCCGACCGAGTCCAAGGCACTCGGCAAGCCGATCGATGAAGCTGCAAAGTCCGTTCCGATCATCGGAATCGATTCCGGCGCTGACTCTAAGGCATTCAAGTCGTTCCTGACCACCGACAACACCCAGGGCGGCCGCATTGCTGCCGACGGCTTGGCCGCTGCCATCAAGGCCATGACCGGCAAGGAAGAAGGCGACGTCGTCATCATCACCAACACCCCCGGTGCCGGCTCCCTCGAGCAGCGCCGCGCAGGCTTCCTGGACGAGGTCAAGACCAAGTATCCGGGCCTCAAGGTTGTGGCTGACAAGTATGCCGACGGCCAGGCAACGACCGGTCTCAACATCATGACCGACCTGATCACGTCGAACCCGAAGATCGTCGGCGTCTTCGCCTCGAACTTGATCATGGCACAGGGCGTTGGCCAGGCGATCGCTGAAAACAAGCTCGGCGACAAGGTCAAGGTCATCGGCTTCGACAGCGACGACAAGACGATCGGCTTCCTGAAGAGCGGCGCCATCGCAGGCCTCGTCGTTCAGGACCCCTACCGCATGGGTTACGATGGCATCAAGACAGCACTTGCCGTCTCCAAGGGCGAGAAGGTTGCTGAAACCGTCGACACCGGCGCCAACCTCGTGACCAAGGCGAACATGAGCGAACCGAAGATCGACGCTCTGCTGAACCCGAAGCTGAAGTAACCAACCAACCAGAGAGGCCGCGCGCAAAACCGCGCGGCCTC
>CAZZZI010000041.1:3726-14310 GCA_964658415.1 uncultured Sphingomonas sp.
GCCCTTTTCCACCCAACAGATGCGCTTAGGTGAAATGCGAACGACGCCCGACGAAAGGTGCCGGCCGCAAGGGAGAGGATAGGCCCATGGCCGGATTGGAAGAGGTCAGTCATCGCCACGGTGACAGTGCCGCGCTCAAGGAAGCAAACCGTGTCCCGCCGGGATCGCCCATTCTCGAACTGAAGGCGCTGCAAAAGAATTACGGCTCGGTGCAAGCGCTGAAGCCTGCGACGCTGACCTTCCTCGCCAGCGAAATCCATGCCATCGTCGGTGAAAACGGCGCCGGCAAATCCACCCTGATCAAGCTTCTGACCGGCGTCATCTCGCGCACCTCGGGCGAAATCGCCTGGTGCGGAAAGCCGGTCGCGCTGGCGACGCCGAACGAGGCGATCGAGCGCGGCATCAACGCCGTCCACCAGGAAGTCGTGCTGTGCCAGCACCTCTCCGTGGCGGCCAACATGTTTCTCGGCGACGAGGTCAACCGCTTCGGCCTGATGCGCAAGAAGCAGATGGAGAAGATGGCGCAGACGGTGCTGAACGATCTCGGCTTCGCCCTTCCCGCCGCAGCGCCGCTGAACTCGCTGACGATCGGCCAGCAGCAGCTGGTGGCGACGGCGCGCGCGGCGATGCGCGGCACGCAGTTCCTGATCTTCGACGAACCCACCGCCTACCTCACCCGCCAGGAATCGGCGCAGCTGTTCAAGCTGATCCGCCGTCTGCAGGCGGAAGGCGTCACCATCGTCTACATCAGCCACCGCATGGAAGAAGTGTTCGAGCTTGCGGATCGCGTCTCGGTCCTGCGCGACGGCACCCATGTCGGCACCCGGCTGATCGGCGAGACCAGCGACGAAGAGCTGATCCAGATGATGATCAACCGCTCGATCGAACAGATCTACCACAAGGAAGACATCCCGATCGGCGAGACGATCCTCGATGTCCGCGGGCTGTCCGGGCCCGGCTTCGAGGGTATCTCGCTGACGGTCCAGGCCGGACAGATTGTCGGCCTCTATGGGCTGATCGGCGCCGGTCGCAGCGAGTTCGTGCTGGGCCTCTACGGTCGCGAGAAGACGACATCGGGCGAAATCCACTGGATGGGCAACAAGGTCGACATCAAGAACGAGCGGACGGCCATGGCGCTCGGCATCGCGCTCGCACCGGAAAGCCGGCGTGACCAGGGGCTGTGCCTCAACCAGTCGATCGGCCTCAACATCAACCTGCCGGTCTTCCAGCGGTTGGGCATGGGCCCGGTGATCAATCGCGGCAAGGAAGCGGCCAACGCCAACAAGCAGATCCGCGATCTCAGCATCAAGACCCCGACGCGTCACGTCCCCGCCTCCAGCATGTCGGGCGGCAACCAGCAGAAGGTCGTCATCGGCAAATGGCTGAGCCATGGCGCCAAGCTCTTCATCTTCGACGAACCGACCGTCGGTGTCGACGTCGGCACGAAGGCGGAAATCTATCGGCTGTTTGCGACGCTTCTGAAGGAAGGTGCCGGCATCATCCTGATCTCCTCCTACCTGCCTGAAGTCTACGAGCTGGCCGACCGGCTGCATGTCTTCCGCACCGGCCAGTTGGTGGCGAGCCACGATTTCCATGCCGCATCGCACGAGGAAGTCCTCGGCGAAGCCATCGGCGCCTGAGACAAAATTATTAAGGGAAGAATTCGATGACAGTCACCCCCGCCGAAACCGTCGCCCCGCCCCCGCGCAAGCGGATGAACATCCTCTTCAGCCTGACGCTGATCGGGTTGCTGCTGTTCCTCTGGCTGGCGCTTGCCTTTGCGACGGACAGCTTCTGGACATCGCTGAATATCAGCAACCTGCTGCGCCAGGGCTCGATGACGGCGATCCTGGCGCTCGGGCAGACATTCGTGATCATCACCGCCGGCATCGACCTTTCGGTCGGCGCCATCGTCGGCTTTGCCGGCGTCATCATCGCCTGGTTGCTGCAGGCAGGCGTCCCCGTCTGGGCGTCGATCCTCATCACGCTGCTGTTCGGCACGGCGATCGGGGCCTTCCATGGCTTCGGCATCGTGCGCATGGGCCTGCCGCCGTTCATCATCACACTGGCGACGCTGACATCGCTGCGCGGCATCGGCCTTCTCATCACCAACGGATCGTCGATCAACATCACCAACGAGGCCTTCAGCAACTTTGCCCGCGCCGACTTCCTGGGCGTGCCGAGCCTGTTCTGGATGGTGATCATCATGGCCGTTCCGGCCTTCGTCTTCCTGCATCTCAGCCGTTGGGGACGCTATCTCTTCGCCGTCGGCTCGAACCCCGAAGCTGCCCGCCTCTCCGGCGTCAACGTCAAGGGCATGATCTATCTCGCCTATATTCTGTCGGGAACCTTCGCTGCCTTCGTCGGCGTGCTGCTTGCCTCGCGCATCGCCATCGGCAATGCAACGCAGGCCGACGGCTGGGAGCTGCAGGCGATTGCCTCCACCGTCATCGGCGGCACCAGCCTGTTCGGTGCTGTGGGCACCGCCTACGGCCCGCTGATCGGCGCGTTCATCCTTGCCACCATCAACAACGGTGCAAACCTGCTCAACCTGAACTCGTTCTGGCAGCGCGTGATTACCGGCTTCCTGATCATCCTGATCGTCTATTTCGACCAGCTGCGCCGGCGCCGAGGCTAATGGCCTGACGTCGCAGAGAACTACGGCGCCAGCAGCCCATCCGCTTCGGCGGGGATCCGGGGCTGCCGGCGTCGCCTGATCTCAGCCCGCTCAGCGCGAACACGGGCTGCCAGCAGCAGCGACAGGAAGAAGGCATCCAGGCTTGCACTGTAGCCAACACGACCCTCGACCATACCGCCGACCATGATCAGGAAGGCACCGATGGCGCAAAGCCGCGCCTCGAAGGTCTTCTTCTGGAAGGGCAGCACGAAAGCCACGTAGAACAGCCCGGCGACGAACAGGAACAGGCCGACGACCCCACCGTCTCCGACGACGCCGATGAAGATGTTGTGCGGCTGGCGAATGGAGCCGAGGGCGGCGAGCTGGAAGAACAGGTCCTCCGTGACCGGCGACACCGAGGTGAAGGCACCGGGCCCCTGCCCCAGGAACCAGTGGTCCATGACCCGGCCGAGATAGGCCATCCAGATATCCGTTCGCCCCGTCAGCGTCGCATCGCGACCGAAGGCGCCGGTTATCGGCACCCAGAGGAAATAGACCCCGACAGCCAGAAGCAGAACCGTCCCGATCAACGCCGCCGATCCGATGAAGGGCGACAGCCGCGACTTCGACATCGACATCAGCAGGACGTAATAGCCGATGGCAGCCACCGCCACCGCCAGCGAGCCCTTGGAATCCGACCCCACCAGGCACACGGCGGCCACCATAAACAGCAGCAGGCTCTGCCAGCGTCCGACGGCCTTCGAGAAGAAGAAGGCAAAGACGGTCGCCCACATGGCAAGGGCGCCGAGATAGTTCTTCTGCTGGAATGCCCCCTTCCAGACGCTGTCACCGCCATAGACTTCCTTGCCCGCCGTCGGAACGGCCACGACGAGAAGGATCGAGATGATGAGGATGACGGTCAGATAGCGCGACATGACGCGCGCCATCAGGTTGGCCGGCAGGAGCAAGCCGATGATGGTTCCGCTCAAGGCCATCAGCAGCCAGAATATCTCGATGCGGATCGAGGAGACGACCGAGAAACCCTGGACGCCGGAGATGAAGCCCATACCGATAAACGGCAGGAAGGGAAGCAGCGCCGACCCGACCGCCTTGTAGGAATAGGACGAGAAATAATAGAAGATCGCAAGGCTGATCGACGCCCAGACGCCATAGCGGAAGGGAACGCCGAAGGGCTGGACGCCCTCCAGGTCTTCCTGTGTCAGGTCTACGCCGCCCCAGTACCAGGCGCCGGAGAACTGGATGAGGCAGAGAACGAGGAGCACGATCAGGAAGAGCCTCACCAGAACCGGCAAGTCTCTCTCCCTGGTCGAGATCGGCGTGTATATGTCCTCAGCCATCGCGGCCTGTGTCATTTCGGTGCCTCCGGGCGTGGCAGCCCGTCGATCTGGTAAGCGGCTATCTTCTTGATCTCGAAGGCGGCAGGCAGCGGCGTGTCCGCGTCGGCCACACCGACCATCTTGCCACCGATCGCCAGGTTGACCAGCATGTACATGGGTACGTCATAGCCGGGCGGCGTTTTCAGGACCTGGACCGGCTTGCGGTCGATATACCACGTCAGGCGGTCGGGCTGCCAGAGCGCGCCGAAGGTATGGAAACCCTTGGTCGCTTCGGCAAACGGCACGCGGCAGCCGGAATGCTGGTAGGCGCCGGTGCCATTCATCTTCCAGTGAGCCGTCATCACCATCTTGTCGGCCTGCTGGCCGACGACCTCGAGGATGTCCAGCTCCGGCGGCCACTTGTTCTTGTCGGTCGGCAGCAGCCAGAAGGCCGGCCACAATCCCTTGCCCGCCGGGATCTTGGCGCGCATTTCGAAATAGCCGTAGGTCTGCGCAAAGGATTGGCGGGTCGTCAAAACACCCGAGGTGAACTGGTAATTGTAAAGCGCCTGCTTGAACTGGTCCGGCGTCCGGTCGCCGATGATCGACAGCACGCCGTCCTTGACCTTGAAGGGATTGATGCCGAGCGGGGCATTGCCCTGCCCCTTGTAGCCGGGGTCGACGTAGATTTCCTGCTCCTTGTTGCCCTGCAGCGTACGCTTCGTCATCCAGGTGTAGTCGCCGTCGTAATGGGGTGTCCACTTCTTGTCGGACAGATCCAGCTTGTCGAAGTTGTCGAAGAACGTCCGCGAGAGGTGCACGGGCGGCGCACCGGCATCCGCGGTTGCCGGCTGGCAGGTGGCCGTCGCAGGCTGCGACGACACGGGCAATGTGATGGTTTCTTCCGCAGCCCAGGCCTGGGTGCCGAGAGAAACGATGAGCAGGCTGGTCGCAAAGGCTTTGGAGGGGTTGTGACTCATGACATAATCCTCGGTTTCGACTTCAGTGCGGCATCAATTCCGGTGCCAGCCGCTTGGCAAGGACTACGGATCCCGGCGCAGTCAGATGGCCGTAATCCCATTGCATCGGAACCCCCGATTCCGTGGTTGTCTGGCAGGTTGCGGTGCCGGGCGGGCAGAGCAGGTCGTAGATCGAGATATAGGTGGCACCCGACGCCTTGAGTGTGGACGCAAATTGTTCGTCGACCGTCTTCATGGCCGGCACGCGCCGCTCCTGGGCAAGGTCCGACGGGCCCCAGAGCGCCTGCGTTGCGAGCAGGCGTGCGAGGCCGATCTTGTATTCCGGGATCGGCCCGAGAACGTAGACCTTGCTGCCCAGCGACTTCAGCCGATCGATCGTCGCCAGCAGGTCCGGCATATCGGTTGCCACCCAGCGTGCCGAAATGATGACGGCCTGCGGCGGCTGCTTGCCGAGCGTGTCGTAGATGCCCTCCATGAAGGCGCGGCAGTTTTTCAAACCGTTGCCCGAAATTAGCGGCTTGCAGCCGGACGACGTGGCCTGCATCAGATTGACCTCCGGCATTGCCTTGCTGAGACCGCTCCACCAATGGGCACCATGGCTATCGCCGATCAGTACGTAGTTCGGCTTTGTGTCCGAAAAACGGAGGCAGGCCTGGCGGTCGTAGTCGGCGGGCGTCTGCAGTTCGCCATCGAGGAAACAGGTGCCCCTTCGGTAGGCGGCGCGATCGTCGTATTGCAGGTAGGTGGCCAGCCGGTCGACCTCGGGCGAAAAGCGCAGCGGCAGGCCGGATGCGACGATGCACCAGAGGCCGAAAAGGATCCCGAGCGCGGAAATGCCGAAATTGGCAATCCACAGACGCCGTGGCGGTACGGCCGCGCGGTCGCGGGCCGGCTGCTCGACGAAACGCCAGGAGACGTAGGACAGGAGCGCGGTGATCGGCGCGACGATGACAATGTCCTTCGGCTCAAGCGGCCGCTCGGCGATCAGATGGTAGAACACTGCAATCGGCCAATGCCAGAGATAGAGCGAATAGGACAGCAGTCCGACGAAGACCATGGGCCGCAGCGACAGGAACCGGCTGACCAGCGTCGCCGGCCCGGAACCGGAATAGATCACCAGCGTCGCCCCGAGCACCGGCGCGAGAGCCGTCATGCCGGGAAAGGCCGTCGTCGGCTTGTAGAGAAGGCCGGCCGCGAGGATCAGGAAAAGGCCCGCCGCACCGGCCCCTTCGCGCAGGATGCGTTGCGGGAAGACGGGGATCTTTGCGAGAGCCAGTAGCGATCCCGCCAGCATTTCCCAGAAGCGCGGCGGGGAGAAATAGAAGGCCGCCGTCTGTTGCGTGTGCATCAGCCAGACGGCGAGGCCGAAGGAAAGCACCGCCATGACGGCAACTGCGGCGGTGACGAAGCGCGGCAGGAAACGGTAGAGGCCCAAAAGCAGGAGCGGAAAGAAGATGTAGTATTGCTCTTCGACCGCCAGCGACCAGGTGTGCAACAGCGGCTTGGTCTCGACGTCGCTGAGAAAATAGCCCCGGAAGCTGTAGAAATAGAAATTCGAGGTGAATGTCAGGGTCGAGATGACGCTCTTGGCGTAATCGACCAGTTCGGACGGATAGAGGATCACGAAGGCGGCGATGGCCGATGCGACCAGCATGAAGGCAAGTGCGGGAAAGATGCGCCGGACGCGGCGCTCGTAGAACTTGATGAAGGAGAACTGGCCGGCCAGCATTTCGCGGCTGATGATGCTTGTTATCAGGTAGCCTGATATGACGAAGAACACATCGACGCCGACGAAGCCGCCGCGAAAGATGCCGGACTGGAAGTGGTAGAGGATCACCGACAAGACCGCGATGGCGCGCAGGCCATCGATATCGCCGCGATATTTCACATTGCTCATTCCGCTACCGTTCCCTGATATTGCCGCGTGCTTGACGTGGCGACCGAGCGCCCGACCTCACCATGTGCGCTCGAATGAATAGACATCGGCTTCGCCGCGCACGCGCAGCACCTTGGCCGGCAAGCCGCCGACGATCACGTCGCTCTCCGCTAGGCGCTTCGTCACCACCGCGCCCATGCCGACGATGACGCGGTCGGCGACACCGCTGCCTGGAGCGAAGCGGACGGCCGTGCCGAGAAAGCATTTCTCGCCGATCGCGATATCGCGGTTCATCGTGCCGGCCCCGTGCGTCAGGAACTGGGAGGCGAAGCCCGCGACCCAGCTGCCGTCTCCGATGGTGATGCTGCCCAGAATATCGAACAGGTGGCTCTCGTTGATCAGGCAATCGCGTCCGGTTTCGAAGCTGCGGGCATAGCCCATATGCGCCTGGCGGGGATCGGCGGCCGCATCGCCGCATTCGAAGCGGTTCCAGCGGCCGATGAACGTGCCTTCGCCAAGCGTCACCGAGATCGGGCCGATGAAGCTCGTGCCGCGTCGGATGGTGACATCGGGTCCGCAGGCGAAGCGGTCGACAGCGATGACGACACCGAAGCCGATGCTCGCCCCCCGGGCCAGGCTGTAGCCCATCAGCATGCGGTATGCTGCCGCGCGCAATGCCTTGTGCGGCAGGCGCGAGATGAGCAGGGCAAGAATCTTGCGGGATCGGTTCATGCTGTTTCCTTGAAACTAGGCAACTTGCGACGAGAGAACGCGGCTGCTGATCGCAGCGATGGCAGCGCGTCGTTCCTCGATCGGCAGTGGGTTCGTCGACTGGATATGGACGGCGATATTCTCGGGCTCCATCGCGCCAAGGATGGCATCGACATCGATCACCGCATCCGGCGACCAGACGGAGTTTGCAAGCTTCATGTCCGTGATCGGGCGCGGTTCTGCGGCAGCGGCGATCTCGACGACATATTCGCCGTAGAGAATGTATTCCGAGACGGTTTTCGCCTTGGCGATGGCGCGTTGCCAGTTCGTTCCCTTGATCGACTGGATGCGGCGGATGAGGCCATCCAGCGTGGCGCGATCCCAGGGGATCAGCTGGCCGATATAGTTGAAGTGCTCGGTCTCGCGCGGCTTGGGGATGCCCAGGAGTTCGTGCGCGGTCTTCCTCCACAGCCGGTGGGTATCGAGATCGCGGCCCCGGACATGCTGCTGCAGGATGAGCTGGTCCCCGCTTTTCAGGGCGGCAAGCGTGAAGGGGCGAACCAGGAAGACATCGCTGTCGGCAAAAATGAAAATATCGGCCTTGGTGAGGTCGCCGGCGCAGAGCTTGACGATCTGCTGCACCAGCCAGCCGCTGACGCGCCCGACGCCCGGAAGATAGTACTGCTCGCGGATGCGCAGCGTCTTTCCAAAGGGCAGCTTGATGATGGTCGGCACCGGAAGCCTGCGGAACCCGTGCGGACGAAGGATGCTTTCGCGCGCGATCACGCGGCGACGCGGGCCCTGCAAGGAGGAGAACAGCTTCATGTCGCTCTGTGGCACGATGACCAGATGTTCGAAGTCGAACTGGCAGAACGTGTCCATGCTGCGGCACAGATCGACCGCGTTCTCGAAATCGTTGCGGTAGGATGGCGTGATGATCGCGACCTTGGCGTCAGTCATGGATATCTCCTGATAGCGTGTGGGGTCGTGGCTGCCGTGTGTCGGCAGCCTATGCGGCCGGACCGCATCATCGCGGCCCAACCGCTGGAATATCGAAGCTCTTGGGGGTCTTGGGTCCCCAGAAGCGGCGGTGAAGCCAGCCGGTCATCGGCCGCTCCAGCAGCAGGTAGACAAAGGCCGCAACGATCATCGCAAAGCCGCCGGCGACGACGATATAGAGCCAGGGGGTGTGGATGCCGATCCGCGGCGCGACAAGTGCCACGAGATTGATCGAGAACGGATGGGATAGGTAGAGCGCGAAGGAGGCATTGCCGCCGAAGACCAGGGCGCGCATCACAGGCTTCAGGGAATTGTCCAGCCTTTCGTCGAGCAAGGCCGGGCCGGCACAGGCGACGAAGGCCGGAAGCCCCATCCAGAGCGGCCGCCAGAGACCGCCGAGCTCGGTAACGCCGGTCGATTTGAAAACCACCATCAGCAGCATCCCGGCGAAGAACAGCGACCATCCGGCCAGGGCGCCGAGGCGGAAACCACGCTCGCGAAGGTAGGCCAGGGCAATCCCGAACAAAAACTCGAAGACGATGGGATTGGCCCAGAAGGCAAAGGGCGGTGTCTGGATGACGTGGAAATAGGGCAAGCCTCCAAGCACCAGGAGCGCCGCGATGACCCAGATCATCCCCCGGCCCTTGCTGAAAAACAGCCCGATCGCGAAGACTACGTAGAACAGCATCTCGAAATTGAGCGTCCAGCCGAGGATCAGGACCGGATAGAAATGGCCGTACGGATCCGGCAGGGGCAGAAACAGGAAGGAGCCGAGGATCTGCTCGAATGACGGGCTGCCATAGCGGATCGAGCTTGCGAACACCACCATGGCGCACAGCATGGCGATCGTGAAGAACCAGTAGGGCGGCGCGACGCGCACGATGCGGCGCAGGATGAATTGGCGCGGCGCGCCCGGCTTTCCGAAGCTGTTGCGCGACAGGTGATACATGATGAAGCCGCTGATGATGAAGAACAGGTCGACGCCACCGGCCCAGAAGACCGGCTCGAACGGCTTGAAATTCGCCGTATCGACAAAAGACTGGTCCATGACCTCATGCTGAAGATGACTGATCAGCACCATCATCGACGCGACGAGGCGAAGCACCTGAATTTCCTGGATCTGCGTCTTTTGGGATTGCTGCAAGTCGGAAAACCCTTCTGGGACTAGAGAGCGGAGGAGCGGGCTGTCGAAGGCAGGCCTGCGGCAACGACGCCGCGCCTACGCATCGCATCGCGATAAATTTCGAGTGTTCGTTCGCCGATGCTGGTCCAATCGCCACCGGCGGTGATCCGGATGGCGGGGCGGCGCTCGATGGCATCGGAAAGGGCCACTGCCAGCGCGTCGGCATCTGCCGGCGGCACCAGCGTGCCATTGGCCTCCTGCATGTCTTCGGCAAAGATCCCGACCTCGGATGCAATGATCCATTTGCCTGTCGGCTTCAGCAGGAAATAGACGCCGCTGGCGTCGATCTGCCTGTAGGGGAAGAGGAAGCTGTCGGCCTCTTCGAACAGCGACGCCATCTGGCTTTCGTCCAGCCGGCCGAGACGCAGCTCGACGACATCGGCAAGCCCGAGGGCAGCGATGCGCTCCTGGATGGGGGCCATGTCCATATGGGCTGCACCGGCAATGACGACCCGGGCACGCTGACGGAGCGTCGGCGGCAATTGCCCGAGGGCCTCGACCAGCACATCTAGGCCCTTGTAGGGCTTGATCTGGCCGAACATGACGAACGTCCAGCGTGGATCGCGGATGGCGCCGGGGGCAAGAGGCGGGGCCTCGACGCTCAGCGTCAGCGGGCCATGCGGCACGATGGAGACCTTGTTTTCGGCGATGCCGCGCGCAATCAGGTTCTTGCGGGCGCCACGGGTGTGGACAATGACGTGGTCGGCGGCAGCGATCGGCATGTCGAAGCCGGAATTCTGCAGGAAGGAAATCTTCTCGCCATTGAACGGCACGGTGTCATGGACCGTCATGATGACCGGGCACAGCCGCCTGACCAGCCGCATCGCAAGGGCATCGAACAGCGGCAGGACGGCCCACTGCACATGCATGACCGCCGGACG
>CAZZZI010000041.1:14410-26231 GCA_964658415.1 uncultured Sphingomonas sp.
CAAGGCCCGCAGGGGCTCTTTTTCCAACGGTGGCGTCAAACAGCTTCTCCCAGGCCGAGGTAGGTCTTGTCCGGCTGCCATTGGGCTTCGCGCAACGTCAGAATTCCGGTGATGAAGCCCAGCGCCCAGGAGACATGCATCGTCAGGGCTGCCGGACCGGCCAGCAGGCCGCAGGCGGACCGCCTGTTGAGGGCAATGGCAAAGGAAGTGATCGCCAGTACAAAAAGATAGAAGGCTGGAAGCATCAGCAGCAGCGGAAAGAGCGGGCTCAGCACGATCGCGGCGGCACAGGCGCTGATGAAGGACGGCACGGCGAACTGCCGGACCTTGAACGATGCCGGATGACGTCGAACGGTGCGCGAGCGACCTTTGCCATAATTGAAATACTGCCGGAAGAGCTTCGTAAACGTCGAGCGCGGTTGGTATTCGATGCGGATATCGGTATCGAGATAGATCTTTCCCCCCAGCGCCCGGAGCCGGCAATCGAACTCGGCATCCTCGTTGTGGGTGAAGGTCTCTTCATATCCCCCTGCCCGGCGAAAGCTCTCCATCAGCATGGCGGCATGATGGCCGTGGTCGACGAAACGGCTCTGGCGGCCGCCTCGATGCGCCGATCCGCCGGATCCGACAGGCGAGTCCGAGACCCAGGCGACGGCGCGCTGCAGGCAGCCATCGCCAACCGAATCCATGGGCACGACGACGGAGTCGGCGCCGGCGCTCTGGAGGCTGTCGACGAGGGAGCGAAGGAAGCCCCGGGGATAGGATGCATGTGCGTCACAACGGATCAGCACATCGGAATCCTGTCCGAATTGGCGCGCCACGAGGTTCACGCCGGCGCTCTGCAAGCGCTGCGGATTGTGGACGAGCGAGAGGTCCTGCCGCGCTTCCGCCAGGCGCTGGACAAGGCCCACCGTGCCATCCGTGCTTCCGCCGTCTGCAATTACAAATTGCACATTGCAGTCCGGAAGATCGACGTATAGCTGCTCTACGACAGCCTCTATATGAGCAGCTTCATTCAGTGTCGGAATAGCTACCAATACATTTCGAACCATCTAAATTCCCATCCCGGTTGGTGTCTCAGGTGGTGTTCCGAGGGTTAGCACTTCGACATCTTTGATAAGCCCATACTAAGAGTTATGCCATTGAAATTTATTGCATAACTGATGCACAACCAGACGAGCGAGTGCACTTGGAAGCCGACTGTAGAGGAAAATTTACCGATTTGCCATAGCCTAATGCTGCATTGCACTATAGACTGGACCCAGGCTAGGACGACAACCTTGACGAACGAGATTGCACTAGATGGCTGATATTGTGATCGGCATTCCCACTTTCAAGCGGCCAGAACTGCTACAAAAACTCCTGTCGAGTTTGGTTAACGAAATTGACCAGAGCGTATGGCTGGTTGTAGCGGACAATGGCTGCTCAGAGGATACGAAGGCTGTGGTCACGGCTTTCGCAGCCGATTTTCCGCGTTGTTTCTATGTCCCAATTCCCGAAAGGGGACTGGCGCCGGTGCGCAACGGACTGGTCGGCGCGGTCAACGAACTTGTGCCGGATTGGCGCTGGCTGGCGATGCTTGACGACGACGGCTACGTCTCCGAAGGCTGGCTTTCGCGCATCATCGCCTGTGGCGAAACCTACGATGCGCACCTCACCGGCGGGCCGGTCGAGGGCGTGCTTCCGGACGGCGCCAATATTCTCGCCCGCAACAGCATCTTTGCCCGCCGCCGTCGCTGGAAGACAGGATTGGTGGATTCCCTCAACACCACCCAGAACCTGCTGATCTCGAGGACACTGCTGGATCTTGCTCCGGCGCCCCTGTTTCGCAACGAATACAGCGCATCCGGAGGCGAGGACTACGATCTTTTCCGCCGGGTTCGTCAGAGCGGCGGCCGGATCGCCTGGTGCGACGAGGCGGTTGTCTGGGAGCCGACGCCTGAAAACAGGCTGTCGCACGGCAGCGTGCTGTCTAGATATTACACGACGGGGATCTACATGTCGCAGATCGACCGCTTCTACGACGGCAACCGCAAGACCTACACCACTGCCTTCAAGGGCTTTGCGTCCTCCCTGTTGCGGACGATCGGCGCAGGATTTCGGCGCGACGGGAACGCCGTTGCGCAGGGCATGCTTTCTACGGCGCATTACGCAGGGCGAGCCGTCGGGCTGCTCGGCGGACGCACCGCGCGATACACTTAACGTCAAGGAGAAACCGTGACGACACCGGACACACATGTGAGTACGAAGGCACCCCGCGAGGGTTTGGCGGTCGGCCTGTGCACCTACAAGCGTCTGCCATCGCTGATGCGGCTCCTCGACCACATTGCGATCGCCGCCAAGGCATTGTCGTCGCCACCCCGGATCATCATTGCAGACAACGACGGACAAGACCCCGCCGTTGCCGCCAGTGTTGCCACCTTTTCCGAGCAATCGGGACTGGCCGTGCACTACCGGATCGAAACCCACCCGGGGATCTCGGCTGCACGCAACGCCGTCTTCGACGAGGCGGAAAAGCTGAACCTGCGCTTCGTCGCCATGATCGACGACGATGAGTGGCCCTCGCCGGAATGGCTGAGTGAAATGCTGAAGGCCCAGGCATCGGAAGCGGCTGCCGTGGTCGGCGGTCCGGTTCGGCCGGTCTTCCCGGACAACGCAGCGCAGCTGCGCAAATTCGCGCGCTACTGGTCGGTCGACAAGCAGTTCCTGAACGGCAAGCCGTTCGTGTTCTGCACCTGCAACTTCCTGATCGACCTGCAGGCGATTGCCGCCATTCCGCGGCCCCTGTTCGACGAGGAATTCGGCCTGTCGGGGGGTGGCGATACGGTGTTCTTCCGCGGCCTGTTCTTCGCCGGCATGAAGATGGCCTGGTCGGAAGAAGCCTTCGTCTACGAGGAAGTGCCGCAATCGCGCGCTTCCATCGCCTGGATGCGGCAACGGCGCTTTCGCGTCGGCAATCATGCCGTTCGCTGGGAAAGCCTCGGCGGCGGCGGGCGCAAGAGCCTTGCCAAGACCCTCGGACTGACGGCCCGCCTGGTTCTCTACCCCCTGCTGCAGCGCGAACCGGAATCGCGGATGCTCGGCTGGATGCTGGAATACGACAAGGTTCGCGGTCGCTACAACGCCCATTTTGGCGACGTGTTTGTCGAATATGCCCGGCCGAAGCCCGAGGAAGCCAAGCCTTCGGACACGCCGAAACCGAAAGACAGCGGCCGGGTTTGCCGCTGATGCAGGAAGGCGGGGCGCAAGCGCCCGTCCATTTCATATTTTTGCAGGAGGCCGGCCAGGCATGCTGAACCGAGTGATGACGCTTGTGCGCCATCTTGAGAGCCGTTACAAACTGATGACCTTCGTTGGTGCCCTGATGCCGACGGTGTCGGCGCTTGCCGTGCAGCTTATCGCGTTTGCAGTGACGGCACGCGGGCTCGGCGTCGAGGCGTTCGGCTCTTACACGGCGATCCTTGCCGTCACGGTCGTCAGCGTCGAACTTGTCGGATTCGGCGGCGCGGATCTGCTGGTTCGGGCGGTGTCACGAGAGGCCCACAAGTTCGCCTCCTATTTCGGTAATCTTCTCTTGCTGGCCGCAGCCACCTTTCCGGTCGTCGTTGCCGCCGGGGCCGTCGTTGCCGTCAGCTTCATGCAGACGCAGATCGAGACCTGGCATGTGCTGGCGATCATCGTCGGAGAGGTCGCACTCAACAGGATCGCCGCTTCCGTCGAGTTGATCATGGTGGCGCATCGGCACACCGTGCGGGCCGGCTGGATAAGGCTGACCACCGCATCGGTGCGGATGCTGCTCGCGCTTGTCTATTTCGGGCTTTTCGGGCTTGGCGATCTCGGTGGCTGGATCGAAGTCGCCTTTGCGCAGTGCATGGTGACCGCGCTTGTCTACCTCGCGATCGTCGTGAAACTCTACGGTCGGCCGCATTTCGTGTTCATTCGGCAGGAGTGGAGAGCCGGCGGCGCATTTTGCGTCAACCAGGCCGCCCGTGCTTCGCAGGGCAATTTCGACCGCATCATCCTCGGCCGTTTTGCCGATGCGGCGAGCGTCGGCATCTATGGTGCCGCGTCGCGCGTCCTCGCGCTCGGTCTGTTTCCGCTGCAGGTCGTCACCCGCATCACCTATCCCAATTTCTTCGTTCACGGTAAAAACGGCCTAGCGGCCAGCCGCACCTATGCGCTGAAGATTACGCCGATGCTGTTCGGGGTCGGGGTTGCCTCGAGCATCGCCGTTGCTGCGGCCGGCTACCTCGCTCCGTTTGCGCTCGGCAAGGACTTCGCGAGCATGGCCAATATCTCCGCCATGCTCGGCCTCGCCCTGCCGCTGATCGCCCTGCAATACCCACCCGCCGATGCGCTCACCGGTGCGGGGAAGCAAGGCATCCGTGCCTTCATCTCGCTGTGCGCGACGTTCGGCTTTGGATTGCTGATGGCACTCGGCGTCAATATCGCCGGCGTGACCGGGCTCGTGACCGCGTTTCTGGCAAGCCATGCCTGCCTTGCGGCGGCCATGTGGCTGGCGGCTTTCCTGGTCGAGGACAAGGCGACGCCAGAGCTGGCCGTAACAGCCGAGGAGAACGCCGCTTGAGCGCCCTCGTCACCCCCATTGCCGCGCAATCTGCCGAACCGCGCGACTGTCCTCTTTTGCGGGGGCTGCTGCCATGACATCGCAAGCAGGCGCCATCGCCGTCGCCAATGCGAGCCCGACGCCGGCAACCGGCCTTGTCGGAGAGGCTGCGCCAAAACAGCGGCGCGCCCGGCTGGAGGGACTGGATGGCCTGCGCGGCATCTTGGCGCTTTTCGTCGTCGTCTATCACCTGCAGGATCCTTTCGCACCGGTGGCGGGTCTCCTGACGACCTATCTGCCGATCCTGTCCCAGGCGTGGTTCTCGGTCGACGTCTTCTTCATCATGAGCGGCTTCGTGATGATGTACGTCTACGGCACAGCCTTTTCCGAACGGGTCCGCTGGCCCGATTTTCGCGATTTCTTTGCGGCCCGCATCGCGCGCCTGTATCCGGTTCACCTCTTCGCCATGGGCATCCTGCTGGTCGCCCTGCTGCCGTTCATCCACGCCAAGCCTGATTTCACATCGCTCGACGGCCGATACTCGTGGAACTCGGCACTTGCGGCTCTTTTCATGCTGCACGGTCCGTGGATCGATCATCGGACCTGGAACTTCCCCTCCTGGTCGATCAGCGCCGAATGGCATGCCTATGTGGTCTTCCCGTTCGTGGCAGTTCTTGCCAGCCGTTGGAGCGCCCGTCTGTCTGCCGTTATTGTCACGCTCTGCTGCCTCGGCGCGCTCGGGCTCTACAATGTCAACATGCACACAGACCAGTATCCGACCAACTCGCCCGTGGTGCTGTTGCGCGTCTTGCCGTTGTTTGTTGCGGGCATGGCGCTGTTTCGCCTCAATCTGTCCTATAGTCGCTTCTTGTCTGCCCGATGGACCATCTGGGCAGTCATCGCCGCGCTTCTTGTTCTCTTGAGCGTCCCGTCTATTGCGTCCTTGTCCGTGTTGCTGGCGCCGGTACTTGTCCTCACCGTCCTGCAGTGCCCAGGGTCCTCCCTTGTGTTTTCAAATCGACCGGCGCTGTTTCTCGGCAAGATTTCCTACAGCCTGTACATGACGCACGCCCTGGTCAGCATCGTGGGGATCAGTTTGTGGACAAAATTAGCCCCGATGGTACTGGGCATCGATCCGGCAACGCCCATCGCGAGCTGGCTTTGCTTCCTGGCGGCGATCGCCGGTGCCCTAATCCTGGGATGGCTGACCTGCCTGTTTGTCGAGATCCCCTTCCGCAAGGCTATCTTACGGAGGCTCGTCTGATGCCACCTGACAAAGAACCGTCACCTGTTTTTGTTATCCCGAGCCTGATGCAGGCAAGTAAAGAGTACCGCAGTCAATGAATGCTTGGTTTGCCACTGAAAACAGCCCACCTGCGATGGACGAACGCACCCAGGGTGCGATCCGACCCATGGCGGCTGGCGCGTCATCCTTCGCGTCGACAGCCCGCCTGTCTTCCGGATCCACCAGGGTTCAGGGGGAGCACCCGAGGCGTCGCAGTCAAATGATCGTCGAATTTATTAGCAGAGCCTGCTATCGATCTGGCCGGAGTGTTGTTTACGGGGGTATGAATATGGGACTTGGTACGAAGACCACTATCCGTATGCGTCGAGGCTCCGTTGCTGCGCTGATGGTCATGTTGTCGAGCTGCACATCGCTGCCGCGCTCCGGACCGGATGCCGGCCTGATCGACAGCCAGGCAATCGTCAAGGTATCCTCGAAGGACCGCAAGGTCGGCATCGACTATGCCCTGGTCGACCTTAACCAGAACACGTTGAAGTTTTTCGACGGAAAAGCGGCGGCGTCGCTGAAGGCAAGCTTCGGCACGTCGCGTTCGTCTGCGCCCGACATTCCGCTTGGCTATGGCGATGTCGTACAGGTAACGATCTTCGAGGCCCAGGCGGGTGGCCTGTTCATCCCGGCCGATGCCGGGAGCCGCGCCGGCAATTTCGTGACGATCCCGAGCCAGACGATCGATCGGGGCGGCACCATCAGCGTTCCCTATGCAGGACGCATCGTCGCTGCCGGCAAGCGCAAGGAACAGGTCGAGGCGGAAATCGTCAAGAAGCTGTCCAGCCGGGCGATCGAGCCCCAGGTGGTCATCACCACCGTCACCAGCAATTCGAGCCAGGTCGCCGTTCTCGGCGATGTCAATGCACCGGCGAAGGTCGAGCTCAGCCCGGCCGGCGAACGCGTCCTCGACGCGATCTCCCAGGCCGGTGGCCTGTCGACGGCGGCTATGGAAACCAATATCACCCTGCAGCGCCGGGGCCGGACTGCCACCGTCCCGTATGAGACCCTGCTGAAGAACCCGTCGGAGAACATCTACGTCTCGCCGATGGACACGATCATCGCCGACCATCACGTGCGCAGCTACGTTGCCTTCGGCGCCTCTGGCACGAACGGGCGCTACACCTTCGACGATGAAAACCTGACCCTGGCCGATGGCCTCGGCAAGGCCGGAGGCCCGCTCGATACCCAGGCCAATCCGGCGCAGGTGCTGTTGTACCGTTTGGTCGACAAGAACCGGCTGCGTGAAATGGGCGTCGACATCAGCCATTTCCACGACGAGCAGGTGCCTGTCGTGTTCCGTGCGAACTTGCGTGATCCGGCCGGCTTCTTTGCAGCCCAGAAATTCCCGATGGAGGACAAGGATGTCATCTACATCTCCAACTCCGCCTCGGTCGAACTGCTGAAGTTCCTCGATATCGCCAACTCCGTCACGTCGACGGCGGCCGGAACGACGAGCGACGCCGTGACGACCCGCAAGTCGATCCGCGACTTGTAAGGCGATCGGTTTGCCGAGCCGCCTGAACAGCGGCTCGGCTTGACGACTGAAAGTCAGACGCCGGGTATTTGCCCGAATATTTGCTCCTTCGGCGTGGCCGAAGGATGAAACGCTCAGCCACCGAGAGTAGGAGATCGCTCTTTGCTATCACCCAAAAAATCCGCCGCCGACAGCTGGGCCGGCTTCGACCATGACGAGATTTCCGAGATCATCGATCTCGACCGCATCCTCGCAGCGGCCCGCCGGCAATGGAGGGTGGTTGCTGCCACAATCGCTGCGTTCATCGTGCTGGGCATCGTCTACCTGCTGCTCGCCACGCCGCAGTACACGGCCAACACCAGCGTCCTCATCGACCACGGCACGTCCAACATCGTCAACCAGATGACGGACACGACGGTGCCTCCTGGGTCCATCGATGATGAAGGCAACATTCTGACCCAGGTGGAAGTCCTGCGATCGGACACGATTGCCGTTGCCGTCATCCAGAAGCTGGATCTCCTCAACAACCCGGATTTCGTCGGCAAGGGGCCTTCTTGGATCAGCCAGGCGATCGGCGCGATCAAGTCCTCGCTGGGCATCGGCGCAAAGCGCCTTCCGGTCGACGAGGCGGAAGTCAAACTTGAAAATGCCTCGGCCCAGATCGAGCGGAACATGCTTGTCGAGCGCGTCGGGCGCTCGTTCGTGCTGTCGATCAGCTATACGTCGCCCTCGGCCAAGCTGGCCCAGCAGATCGCGGACGGGATCGCCAACGCCTATCTCGTCGACAAGCTGAATTCGAAATACGACGCAACCCGGCGTGCGGGCGACTGGCTGCAGGACCGCATCGAGGAACTGCGCAAGAAGTCGCTCGATTCCGACCTGGCCGTACAGAAGTTTCGCGCCGACAAGGGATTGGTAGAGACCAGCGGACAGCTTGTCAGCGATCAGCAGCTCTCCCAGCTGAATACCGCGCTGACGACCGCCCAGGGCGACACGGCTGCGGCACAGGCAAAATACGATCGCGTCCAGTCCATCATCCAGTCGAAGGATATGGATGCCGTCGTCTCGGATGTGCTCGGAAGCACCACGATCAACGACCTGCGCAAGAAGTACCTCGACGCATCGAAGACACAGGCAGATATCGCACGCCGGCTCGGACCCGATCACGAGCAGGCCGTTCGCCTGCGGAATGAAATGCAGGAATACCAGCGTCTCATGTTCGAAGAGCTCGGCCGTATTGCCCAGAGCTACAGGAACGACCTGGATGTCGCCAAGGCGCGCGAAAAGTCTTTGGCAGACAGCGTTAAATCGGCCACGACGGTTTCGGCGACAGCCAGCGATTCACTGGTGCAGTTGCGGGAACTGGAACGCTCGCGCGATACCTACCGCGATCTCTACCAGAGCTTCCTGACCCGCTACCAGCAGGCCTCGCAGCAGGAGTCGTTCCCGATCACCGAGGCACGCGTGATCACCAAGGCAACCTTCCCCATCGGGGCCAGCAAGCCGAAGAAGATTATCGTGCTTGCGCTGTCGATCATCCTCGGCGGCCTCATCGGCGGGGGCATCGGCGTCTTCAGGGAGTTCCGGGATCGCTTCTTCCGCACCGGCGACCAGGTGCGCGACTCCCTGCATCAGGAATATCTCGGCATCGCGCCGATCGTCAAACCCGTGACCGCCGCGGTACCTGTGCAGGATCACCCGCGCAGCATCCGGCAGGTGAACGGCGTCTCGAACTATGTCGCCGAACATCCGCTCTCGGCCTTTGCAGAGACGATGCGCAGCGCCAAGATCGCCATCGACGTCGAGAGCGGCGAGCGCCTGGCCAAGGTCGTCGGCATCGTTTCCAGCCTGCCGGGCGAAGGGAAATCGACGATCTCGATGAACTTCGCGCAGCTTCTGGCGATGCAGGGTTCGAGAACGCTGCTGATCGACGCCGACTTGCGCAATCCCGGTGCTACCCGCACGATCGGTCGCCATGCGGAAGCAGGGCTGCTGGAGGCACTGCTCGAACGCCGGCCGATCCAGGACCTCCTGCTGATCGACCAGAAGACCAAGCTCGCCTTCCTGCCTGCCATCGTCAAGCGTCGGATACCGCATTCCTCCGAACTGCTGTCGTCGCCGGCGATGAACGCGCTGCTCGACATGGCCAGGGCGAATTTCGACTATATCGTCATCGATCTGCCGCCACTCGGCCCTGTCGTCGATGCCCGGGCCATCAGCCCCAACATCGATGCCTTCCTGTTCGTCGTTGAGTGGGGCAAGACATCCCGCAAGGTCGTTCGCAGCACGTTCACCTCGGAACCAGCGATCGCCAGCAAGTGCGCCGGCGTGATCCTCAACAAGGTCGATACGGAGAAGATGAAGCTTTATCGTGCCCATGGCTCGAGCGAGTATTATTACTCGCGCTACACGTCCTACTACCACGACAATTAATGACGGTGCGGCCGGGCCTCAGCGCCCGGCCCGCCGCTTGGCGAGCACGTTTTCCCGCCACACGGTGAACATCCCGGCGCCAACGACGATCGCTGCGCCCACCAGCATATTCGCCGTCAACACCTCCCCGAACACCACCACGCCGATGATGGCGGCATAGACGAGCTGCAGATAGGTCAGCGGCTGGATCACCACCGCGTCGAGCAGGTCATAGGCGCGGATCAGGCAATAATGGCTCGACATGCCGGTAAGGCAGAGAAGTCCCATCCAGATCCAGTCATGCGGCGTCAGCGGCATCCAGAAGAAGGGGCCGACGCAGCTCATCGCGACCGCGCCGACCACGCCGGTGTAGAAGAAGCTGGTCATAGACGCATCCTTACGGCTGACCAGACGGGTGACGATCACATAGAACGAGAACAGCAGCGCCGAGGTCAGCGGAACCAGGAAGCGGACGTCGAAAAAGCCGCTCTCCGGCTTCAGGATGAGCAAGACCCCAATGAAGCCGACGCAGATCGCCGTCCAGCGCCGCCAGCCGACCTTTTCCCCGAGGATCGGCACCGACAAAAGTGCGACGATCAACGGGCCGGCCGAAAAGATCGCCTGGGAATGCGCCAGCCCGACTATGGCAAAGGACTGGATGACGACCACGATCTGGGCTGCCAGAAGCAAGCCGCGAAGAACCTGCAGCATCGGATGGTGCGTGCGCACCGTAACCGCGAGACCGCCGCGCGCACGCGCCGCAAGGGCAACGGCAAATAGGGCGAACGTCCAGTAGCGGATCATCGCCACCAGAAACGGCGGATAGCTGCCGGCCAGATGCTTCGAGATGCCGTCCTGCACGGAAAACAGCGTGATGGCGACGATAGTGAAGATATAGCCGCTCTTGGTGACGTTCATGACTGCTCGCGGCGCATTTTAATGACGAAAGTGGATGTCGGGTTCGGCGGGCCCGAATCTCGGTCGCTCGAATCCTAGGCGAGATGGGGTTGTGATCATAGTCGTTTGCATAGGCTCGGTACCAGACTCGGCCTATGTCCGGTCGCGAAACCGTCGCTGGTAGGCGGGATCGTAGAGCGCACTCTCGCGAAAATGGTCCGATGCCAGCGACTTCCCGACGAAAATCAGCGCGGTCCGCTCGATCGGCTCGGCGGCGACCTGCGCTTCGATATCATCCAGCCGGCCGCGCAGGATCCGCTCGTCGGGCCAGGATGCCTTGACGACGATGGCAACCGGGCAATCCGCACCGTAGTGCGGCGTCAGTTCCCTGACCACTTCGGGCAACGCGTGGATGGCAAGGTGTATGGCGAGCGTCGACCCCGTCGTCGCAAAACCCGCCAGTGTCTCGCCTAGCGGCATCGGCGAGGCGCGCCCGGAGACGCGCGTCAGCACCAGGCTTTGCGCCACGGCCGGAATGGTGAGCTCCCGACCGAGCGCCGACGCGGCGGCGGCGAATGCCGGAACGCCCGGTGTCATGGTGTAGTCGATCCCGCATGCCTGAAGGCGGCGGATCTGCTCGGCAACCGCGCTCCAGACCGAAAGGTCGCCGGAATGCAGGCGGGCCACATCCTCTCCCGCGTCGGCAGCACTCCGGAACTCGGCCTCGATTTCATCGAGCGACAGGGGCGCGGTATCCACAATCCGTGCGCCCGGGGGGCAATAGGCAAGCAAGTCCTTCGACACCAGCGAGCCGGCATAGAGGCAGACCGGGCATTTTCCGATCAGGTCGCGGCCGCGCACGGTGATGAGGTCTGCGGCACCCGGTCCGGCACCGATGAAATGGACGGTCATTGTGCGATCTCTGTTAATTCGGGCTTTGTCCAGCACCATTGCGTCACCGGCATGGCTGGACGCCAGCCATGCATCGAGCCGATGGCTGTGACGCGCGCGATATCGATCCTCGTCAGCGATCCACCATGGCGGGCATATTCGGCAAGCAGCATGGCTTCCATTTCCGTCGTCACCCCGTTTGCGACGAGGCGGCCACCGGGCTTCAGGGCGGCCTTGGCTGCCTCCATCACCCCCGCCTCGCTGCCACCGCCGCCGATGAAGATCG
>CAZZZI010000042.1:0-25881 GCA_964658415.1 uncultured Sphingomonas sp.
AGACCAACCCGCTCGGCGCGCGCGCCATGTATCTCTACCAGAACGGCCACGACACCATTTTCCGCATCCACGGCACCAACCAGCCCTGGACCATCGGCCTCAACCTGTCGTCCGGCTGCATCCGCATGATGAACGCCGACGTCGCCGACCTCTACAGCCACGTTCCCGTTGGCACCAAGGTGATCGTCGTCGGCCCCGGCAACAAGCAGGGCGAGGTCAGCTACAAGGACCACGGCATGGATGTGCTACGCACCCTGTTCGGCGGCTTCGACGGCTGATCGGTATTGCACGACTTTAAAGGGTGGCATTCTTGCCACCCTTTAAAGGGGCTGCTGCCGCGCTATCGTCGATAGCGGCCATTCCACCTGGTGTTGTAATAGCCTTGTCATCAAACCCGGACATCTATGGGAAACTGATAGATCCGGGGATTAGTCATGCAGCTTGTCAATCGCATCCGCCAGTCGGCCATCGCCGCCATGGCGTTCTTCATCGTTCTCGCCATTGCCGACCAGGCCTTTGCCGATATGATGTTCTCAGCCTATGGCGGCGTTCAAGGGGCGACCGGCAGCAATGTCACGACATCGGACGGCGCCGATTTCGATCCCAACTGGTCGGGCAAATCCTTCAGCAACCCGCCCTATTACGGCGTTCGCGGCACCTGGTGGCTGGATGAGCTCAATCAGCCGAACTGGGGCGTCTCGCTCGACTACACCCATGCCAAGGTCTATGGCGACCTCGGCAACACGCCGGGCTGGTCGCATTTCGAATTCACCGACGGCCTCAACCTCCTGACCGCCAACGCGCTCTATCGTTTCCAGGATCCGTCGCGCAAATGGACGCCCTATGTCGGGGCCGGTGCCGGCATCAATGTGCCGCATGTCGAGGTCACGCGCGCATCCGGTCGCACGTTCGATTACCAGTTCGGCGGTCTCGCACTGCAGGCGCAGGCCGGCGTCAGCTACGACATCAGCAAGCACTGGGCGACGTTCGTCGAATACAAGGGCAACTATTCCTTCGTCGACAATGTCTCGATCGACAGCGGCGACACGCTGAAGACGCGCGTCTTTACCAACGCGATCAACTTCGGCGTCTCTTTCAAGTTCTGATCTGGACGGCCGGCCGCGTGCCTATTTCGAACTGCAGGTCAGACGACCGGTCAGCTTGACCGGCTTGGCGTCGTCCGGCGCCGAGAATGTCAGCGTGTAGCTGCCCGGCATCGGCGCGCCGTCGTCCTTGCCCGACGCGACGATGAGCAGCTCGGCGCTGGCCGCATTGTCGCCGTTGCCGTTGTAGGTCGCGACGGCCAGTCGCAGATCGCCGGCAGAAGCCCAGTTCTGCGTCAGCTGGCCGGAGTCCAGCGTCAGCTTTCGAAAATCCTGCGGAATAAGCGGCGACTTGCCGATCATCAGACCACGGAAGTGGTTGAGCCTGTGGCCCGGCGCATCGGAGAAGCCACTGTCGACGCTGAGCTTGATGCTGGCATCGTCTGCGGCGCAGTAATAACGCTCGGCAGCCACGCCCGGCATCGCAATCGCCGATATGCCGAGAGAGAGCAGGAGTCGAGGCCACATGTCGGCAATCCCTGTTGCAATGGTTTCGCCGGGCCTATCGGCACCGGACCGGAATTTAAACACTAAGGGAAACTCTTTAATTTTTGCATTATCGAAAAAGTGAAGATATGAAGTTCCAGCAACGATTGAATCCCTCCCCTGAGGGATTACATTCTTCTGCATATGATCCTCCTTCATCGGACATCTCGCTCATGGTCGTCGCCAAGACGGTCATCGACGCATTCGGACGGTGGGATAGCGGATTTGATGATAATCAACCCTATTTGGAACCGACACGAAAAGCGCATTTTCGTAGGTTCTAGCTGAGGTTGATGTAGAATATTATTGAGTGATGATTCCCCGATACATGCAAAGGTGACCCGACCCTTGACGCTCCTGAACCGACTCGCCCACGATATGCAGCTGATGTTGCGCCGCCCGCCGCGGCAGCAATATGCAGCCCTGTGCTATCGCTTCAAGAAGAAGACGGGCGAGTTGGAGATGTTGCTGATGACCAGCCGCGATACGGGTCGATGGGTCATTCCCAAGGGTTGGCCGATGTCTGGCAAGCTGTCCCATGAAGTGGCCGCGCGCGAGGCCTATGAGGAAGCAGGGGTCCGCGGCACCGTGGACCCGACGCCGCTCGGATCCTTCAACTATCCCAAGATGCTGAAGGACGGCCTGACCGTGCCCTGCAAGGTGCAAGTCTACGCCCTTGCGGTGACCGAGCTTGCCAAGAACTTCAAGGAGAAGGGCGAGCGTACGCTGGAATGGGTTTCCTGCAGCGAAGCCGTCAAGCGCGTCCGCGAGCCCGAACTGCGCGATATCATCGCAAACTTCCAGGCGTGGTTGGAGCAACCCGGCCGGGCCGAGGTTACTGTCCGCAGTTCGACATCGTGATCTCGGAGCCCTGCACCTCAGCGTCGAGGAAGAAGCATGGCTGAGCGGCCGGTTACATTGACAAAACGCACGCTCGACAAGGATCTGGACAAGATCACCTATGTCGAGGACGCGGCCGAGCACGTCGTCAAGCGCCTGATCGCGCCGGGCTACGCCCTGATCTTTCTCGGCATTGCGATGCTGTTTGCCGGCATCTACGTGCTCGATCGTCCGGGCGCGACGCTTGTCATCGCCGGCGTGGCGCTGGCGGGCTACATGGCCCTCAACATCGGCGCCAAGGATGTCGCCAACACCGTGGGCGCCGCTGTCGGGGCCCGCGCGATCGGCATGCGCCAGGCGCTGGTGATGGCTGCGATCATCGAAGTCCTGGGCGCCGTGATTGCCGGCGGGCCGGTGGTGCGGACGATTTCCTCGCAGATCGTCGATACGTCGCAGATTGCCCAGAGCGGGCTGCTGGCGTGGGTGATGATCGCGGCGCTCACGGCGGCCGCCGTCTGGATCAACGTGGCGACCTGGATGAAGGCTCCGGTTTCGACCACCCATGCCATCGTCGGCGCGGTGATCGGCGCGGGAATAGCGGGTGTCGGCGCCGGCGCCATCCACTGGCGCATGGTGATGGCGATCTCGGTGACCTGGATGCTGACGCCGCTGATCGCCGGCGCGATTGCCGCGGGCTTCCTGTATCTCATCAAGACCTTCATCATCTACCGCGAGGACAAGATCCGTGCGGCCCGCTACTGGATCCCGATCCTGACGGGGACGATGGCCGGAACCTTTGCTGCCTACCTCACCATGGTCCTGACGCGGAGCGCGCCCTATTCTCCTGCGACCGTTGTGCTGATCGGCGTCGCAGTCGGATTGCCGGTCTGGCTGATGGCGCGGCCGCTCGTCAAACTGCAGTCCATCGGCCTCGAGAACAAGAACAGCGCCTTGCGCGGGCTGTTTCGCCTGCCGCTGATCTGCTCTGCCGCGCTTCTGTCCTTTGCCCATGGCGCCAACGACATCGCCAATACCGTCGGCCCGCTGAGCGCCATCGTCCGGTCTGCGGGGTCCGACGGTGTCGTGCAGGCTGGCCATGCCCCCTTCTGGATCGTCCTGATCGGCGGATGCGGCATGGCGGTCGGCATCCTGCTGTTCGGCCCCCGGCTGATCCGCCTCGTCGGCGAGCAGATCACCAAGCTCAATCCCATGCGCGGCTACTGCGTGGCCCTGTCGGCAGCGCTGACGGTCATCGTGACATCCTGGTTCGGACTTCCCGTCAGCTCGACCCATGTTGCCATCGGCGCGGTCTTCGGCGTCGGCTTTTTCCGCGAGTGGTACACCCGCAACTCCAAGCGACGGATGGCCTATATGCGCATGAAGGCCGAGCGCTGGGATATCGAGGATCAGGAAGAATACAATCCGGACGAACTCAGCCGACGTCGGCTGGTGCGCCGGTCGCATTTCCTGACGATCATCGGCGCCTGGATCGTGACCGTGCCGGCGGCGGCGCTGCTTGCGGCGGCGGTTTATTCGGCTATGGTCGCCGTCTTCGTCTAACATCCAGGGTTTTCATGCGCGCCAATTTCCGTATGCAGCGGCTATACGTCACCGCCGACATTTCCGAGGGCCAGGCCGTTCCGGTCACGGTGGAACAGTTCAACTACCTCTCCAACGTTCTGCGCCTGGAAGCCGATGCCGAAATTCTCATCTTCAACGGCCGCGACGGCGAGTGGCAGGCAAAGCTTGCCTACCCGACGCGAAAGCGCCTGCTCCTGATCCCGCATTTGCAGACCCGGCCGCAGCCGGCCCCGGCCGACCTCCACTACCTCTTCGCGCCGCTGAAAGTCGGCCGGCTCGACTACCTGATCCAGAAGGCGGTCGAGATGGGCGCCGGACTGCTGCAGCCCGTGATGACCCAGCATGTCCAGGGCAAGATCGGCAACATCGACCGGCTGCGTGCCAACGCGGTCGAAGCGGCCGAGCAATGCGGCATCCTGGCCATCCCCGACGTTGCCGAGCCGGTAAAACTCGCCGACCTTCTCGATCGCTGGCCGCGCGAGCGCCGCATCATCTATTGCGACGAGGGCGACGCGGGGCAAAACCCGCTGCCGCTGCTCAGCGGCATCCGGGAGACGAAGCTGGCGCTGCTGGTCGGCCCCGAAGGCGGATTTTCCGAGGACGAGCGCGCCCGGCTGCGCAGCCACGAATTCGTCACGGCCATTCCGCTCGGGCCACGCATCCTCAGGGCCGACACGGCCGCGGTCGCCGCCATGGCCGTGATCCAGGCTTCCATCGGAGATTGGCGCTAGCCGCACCTGCGCCTTGATCCCGATGCCATCAAGGTCGTATATTTTTGAACGAGGCTTGAAACAAATTCACTTGCACCGTACCTCAGTCCAGCCCTATCAGCCTTCCATTAGGCCTGCGTTTCGACCAGGCGCCGTTCCGAGATCAAGGTAACTTCATGGCCCGCGACACGACCGACCAGACTCCGATCTCATCGGTTTCGGAACTGAGCGAATATCTGGACGCCGGCAGCAAGCCGAAGGACAGGTTCCGCATCGGCACCGAGCACGAGAAGTTCGCATTTTTCCGCGCCGACAACAGCCCGGTCCCCTATTTCGGCGAAGCCAGCATCTCCGCGCTGCTGAAAGGCATGCGCGACAAGCTGGGCTGGGACGAGATCATCGATGCCGGCAATATCATCGGCCTTGCCGAACCGTCGGGGATGGGTGCCATCTCGATCGAGCCGGGTGGACAATTCGAACTCTCCGGCGCCCCCGTCGAGACGCTTCACCAGACCTGCAAGGAATCCAACCAGCATCTCGCCACCGTGCGCGAGATCGCCGAGCCGATGGGGATCCGTTTCCTCGGCATCGGCGGCAGCCCGAAGTGGACGCTGGCCGAAACGCCGCGAATGCCTAAGTCGCGCTACGACATCATGACCCGCTACATGCCGAAGGTCGGCAGCAAGGGCCTCGACATGATGTATCGTACCTGCACGATCCAGGTGAACCTCGATTTCTCTTCCGAAGCCGACATGCGCCAGAAGATGCGCGTTTCGATGAAGCTGCAGTCGCTGGCAACGGCCCTGTTTGCCGCCTCCCCCTTTACCGAGGGCAAGCCGAACGGCCTGTCGTCCTGGCGCGGCGACATCTGGCGCGATACCGACAACAACCGCTCGGGCCTGCTGCCCTTCACCTTCGGCGACGATTTCCGGTTCGAGCAATATGTGGAATGGGCGCTCGACATTCCGATGTACTTCATCGTGCGCGACGGCAGCTATCACGACTGTACCCACGTCACCTTCCGCCAGTTCATGAACGGCGCGCTGAAGGGCGAGGTTGCGGAATGGGAACCGACGATGGGCGACTGGACCAACCACCTGTCGACGCTGTTCCCCGATGTTAGGCTGAAGCGCTTCCTCGAGATGCGCGGCGCCGATGGCGGCCCGTGGCGTCGGATCTGCGCCCTGCCGGCCTTCTGGGTCGGCCTGCTCTACGACGATGCGGCCCTGGCGGCGGCCGACGAACTGACCCAGAACTGGGGATTTGCCGAGGTGCAGACATTGCGCGACGTGGTCCCGGTGCAGGGCCTCAATGCAAGCTTCGGTGGACGCCCGTTGCTCGACATCGCACGCGACGTCATCTCGATTTCGCGCGCCGGCCTGAAGTCGCGCGCTCGTCTGAACAGCGAAGGCCAGGACGAAAGTCTCTTCCTCGCGCCGCTCGAAGAAGTGCTCGCCAAGAAGGCCACCCTGTCCGACGACATGATGATGCTCTATAACGGCCGCTGGAACCAGTCGGTCGAGCCTGTCTTCGACGAATATCAGTATTGAGATTGTGAGATCGGGCGCCGGTTTGCGGCGCCTGCCGTTCCGGTCTCATCCGCGATAAAAAAAACCCGGTGTCGGCAGGGCCGAGCACCGGGCAAGCGGCAGGGTTATTGGCTATCACCCTGCGGGGAAAGTGGAATACTCAGCGGTAGAATTCGTCGTGGCCAAGACTGCGCGCGCGCAGGCGCGCAGACTGCGTCAGGTAAGAGGACGGGTCCTCGAAGAAGGAAGAGCCGTGCGTGGCCCTCTTCAACTCGCCCCGGCTCAGACCGATGTCGCGCAACTGGTTGTCGTCAAGATCCTGCAATCGATTGATTTCGATACGGTTGCGAAACACGCGGACGACCGAGACAAGCATTGCAATGAGCGATGGCATGCGGACTGCCAAGGGCAGGCTCCGGCCAGCAGTCTCTGTCGGCAGTCTCAATTCCGTCGTGCGCATTTGATTATCCTTCCTCAGGGCACGCAAACACCATCCTGATCGCGGCGAATCCGGGAGCAGCAACGGTGTGATGATCGGGAGCGGACGATCCTCTTCGTCCGGTTGCGATGCGATTTGCATCCCGAAGATGTCAAATGCCTATTGATCAGTCCAACGAATGTTTCTAATGCTTGTCATCAACTCTTTTCATAGGTGACCCGATGGCAGCGCCGCTCGATATCGACCAGTTGCAGACATTCATTGCGATTTTCGACTCCGGCAGCTTTACCAAGGCGGCAGATCGCATCTTCAAGACCCAGTCGGCGGTCTCCATGCAGATGCGCCGGCTCGAGGAGCGCGTCGGCAAGCAGTTGTTCATCAAGGATGGCCGCGGCAACCGGCTGACGCCGGAAGGCGAGAAGCTGCTCGATTATGCCCGCCGCATCATCCGCCTGAGCAACGAGGCAATCGCCGCCTTCGACGACAACCGGCTGGAAGGCACGTTGCGCATCGGCACGCCGGACGACTACGCCGACCGCTACATGCCCGAAATCATCGGCCGCTTCGCCAAGACCCACCCGAATGTCGAGCTCTACATCGTCTGCGAGCCCTCGGTGGACCTCGCCGAGAAGATGGGACGCGGCGAACTGGATATCGCGCTCGTCACCCATAACCCGCGCGAGCGCGTGTCGGACGTGGTGCGTACCGAGCCGCTCTGCTGGGTCAGTTCGGCCAACCACCCGCTGCGTGACGATGCGCCGGTGCCGTTGGCCCTTGGCCGCCGCGACTGCCCGTGGCGGCAGGTCAGCTGTTCGGCACTCGATGCGGTCGGCCGGGAATACCAGGTACTGTTCACCAGCTGGTCCTGCACCGTCATCGCCTCCGCCGTGCTCGCAGGCCTTGCGGTCTCGGTGATGCCGGAATCGGCATTGCGCAACGGCATGAAGGTCCTGAGCCAGGCGGACGGCTTTCCCGCCCTGCCGCCGGTCCAGATCGGCATCATGAAGCGGCCGGGCGTTTCCGCCTCGCTGATGAACGCCATCACCGCGCACATCTCCGCCTGCCTCGACAACATCACGCCGGCCGGGCCCAGCGACGAAAGCGATGCCGATGGCTTGGCCCTCAACCGCTATCTTCCGCGCTCGAAATCGGCCCTCGTGCTGCCGAGCTGGTAAGGCTTCGACACGCGGGCCGCTCAAACGAAAATCGGGGCCGAAGCCCCGATTTCCCAACTCTCGTTCGCTTTCGACCGCTTATTCGGCAGCCGCGCTGATCGTGTCTGCCTCATAGCCGTGGGCATTCTTCAGCGCAGTGCGCACGCCGGCTTCGTAGTCCGGATGCACCAGCTTGAAGTGGGCCAGCTGACGCTCGACGATCTCGCCGGGAACGCCGCCCATGGCCGCAGCGATGTTCGAGAACAGCCGGCCCTTCTGCGCCGCATCGAAGATATTGAACAGGGCGCGAACCTGGCCGTAGTCGTCGTTTCCATCGCGGTGGTTGAAGCGGGCCATCTCGCCATCGATCCGCAACGGCGGCTCCAGGGCGGCCGGCTGCTCGACCGGACCGTTGAACGAATTCGGCTCGTAGTATGCGTCCGGATGCCCGGTCCTGATACCGCCGAACGTGTTCATCTGGCCATCACGATGGTAGTGGTGGACCGGCACCTTCGGCTGGTTGATCGGGATGTGCTCGTAATGGGTGCCGAGGCGATGGCGGTGGGCGTCGGCATAGGAAAAGACGCGGGCCTGCAGCATCTTGTCGGGCGAGAAGCCGATGCCGGGAACGATGTTCGACGGCGAGAAGGCAGCGTTCTCGATCTCGGCGAAGTAGTTCTCGGGATTGCGGTTCAGCTCCATCACGCCGATCTCGATTGGCGGATATTCCGAATGCGGCCAGACCTTGGTGAGGTCGAAAGGATTGTAGGACGTCTTCTCGGCATCCATTTCCGGCATGATCTGCACCTGGACGGTCCAGCGCGGATAGTTGCCTTCCTCGATCGCGCCGTAGAGCGCTTCCTGGTAGCTTTCGCGCGTCCGGCCGATGACCTGCTCGGCTTCGTCGTTGGTGTAGAACTTGTGGCCGTGCTGGGTCTTGAAGTGGAACTTCACCCAGTAGCGCTCGCCGGCATCGTTCCAGAAGGAGAAGGTGTGCGAGCCGTAGCCGTTCATGTTCAACGGCGATACCGGACAGCCGCGGTCGGACATCAGGATGGTGACCTGGTGGAGGCTTTCCGGCGACAGCGACCAGAAGTCCCACATGGCTGTGGCCGAACGCAGGTTGGTCTTCGGGTGGCGCTTCTGGGTGTGGATGAAGTCGGGGAACTTGTAGGGGTCGCGGACGAAGAACACCGGCGTGTTGTTGCCGACCAGATCCCAGTTGCCTTCAGACGTGTAGAACTTCAGCGCGAAGCCGCGTACGTCGCGCTCGGCATCGGCAGCGCCCTGCTCGCCGGCAACGGTCGAGAAACGGGCCAGCATCGGCGTCTCGGCACCCGGCTGCAGCGCTGCGGCCTTGGTGTACCTGGAAATGTCGCCGGTGATCTTCAGCGTGCCGTGCGCGCCCCAGCCCTTGGCATGGACGGCGCGTTCCGGAATGCGCTCACGGTTCTGGTGTGCCAGCTTCTCGATCAGCTGGTAGTCCTGCAGCATCACGCCACCGCGCGGACCGGCGGTCAGGGTGTTCTGGTTGTCGGGGACCGGTGCTCCAGCCGTTGTTGTCAAAGTGGGGCGATCGACCATGATTATCCTCCTGGCACAGATGGGTCTCGAACCTTCACGCGGGTTCGGCCGCCTGTTCTCCCATTGACTTACGATAATTTCCAATCGTATTTAATATGATGTACGATCAGGAAAACCTATCATGTTGACGCTTCGCCAGATGCGCTATTTCGAAGCGCTCGCCACAACGCGGCATTTCGGCCGGGCGGCGGATCTTGTCCATATCAGCCAGCCGGCCCTGTCGGCGCAGATCATGGAAATGGAAAACTACCTTGGCGCCAAACTGGTCGAACGCACCCGGGGCAGCACGATCCTCACCCGCAAGGGCGAGGAGGTGCTCGGCCATGTCCACACCATCCTGCACGAAGTCGACCGGCTCGAACGGTCGGTCCGGCGTGAAGGCGGCGTGCTCGACGGGCTGATCCGCATCGGCATCATTCCGACCGTCGCGCCCTACCTTGTGCCGCAGTTCATACCCTATCTTCGCCGTGCCTATCCGAATGTCGAGATCGAATTGAAGGAAGCAGTGACGAGCCGGCTGGTTGCCGATCTCGGCGAAGGACGGCTCGACGCCGTGATCGCGGCGCTGCCGCTGGAAGGCGACGGCATCCGCACGCGCTCGCTGTTCACCGATCGCTTCTTCATGGCCATGGCCGAGAACGGCGACCACGTGCTGATGTCGCCATTGACCGAAAACGAGGTGGACGTCGACCGGTTGCTGCTGCTCGAGGAAGGCCACTGCCTGCGCGAGCAGGCGCTCTCGGTCTGCGGCGCCGGCAAGCGCAGCCTCGTCAATTTCGGTGCCACCTCGATGACCACCCTGCTGCAGATGGTGTCGCACGACATGGGGATGACCCTCATCCCGGAAATGGCCATCGCCACGGAGACCAGCCGCAACACCATTCGCATCGTGCCGTTTGCCGAGCCGCAGCCGTCGCGCGAGATCGGGCTGGCATGGCGTCGCAACAACCAGCGCGATATCGACATGCAGGCGCTGGCCGATGCCGTGATTGCCGCCAGCCCGGCGCCGATGGCAACCTGATCAGGAAAAGGCGAGCCAGATCCCGAGCCAGGCCCAGAGACCGACGAGGACGAGGAAGCCGAGCGCAAACAGCGGGCTGCGGTAGCGCAGATTGTTGCTGGTGACGTGCACATAGGCATGACCATAGCGGGTGGCCACGAAGATCCAGGCGGCGCACACCGCCGGCAGATTGTCGGCCTGGGTCATGAAAAGCACGATCGACACCACATAGAACAGCACCGGCAGCTCGAACTGGTTGGCGATCGCATTGCGCACCACCAGGCTTTCGGTCGGCTCCTCGCGATTTTCGCGAAACTGCTCCATCTGCGCCCTGCCGGTCTTGATGGCCGCCGAGCGGCGAAGACCGAGCACGCCGTAAAGAATCAACACCAAAATGGCTTGCGCCACCAAAGGCCAAAACATCTGAAAGCCCGTCATGCAGCGACTCCGTGAACTGCGGGAACATGACGCTGCTGTATTCGAAAAAATGGGAGCCTGCCAGCGCTTGGAACGGGTATCCGTCGATCTCTCTAGCGCAGATTATTTCAACCGCCGGACGGCCTCTTTTCCTCGGTATCAATCCTGTTCGGGCTGGCGGCTGAGGACGGCAAAGCGGATGAGCAGGATGACGGCCACGACCAGCGTCAGGAATTTCAGCCGCCCGAGGACGGGCATGACAGCGGCGGCAAATGCCACTGATTGCTCCGAAGGGACGGGTGGTGGAAAGATCAGGAGGGCGAGGATGGTCTCGCCTGCCCCCACCAGGCCGTAAAGGACAGGCAGGCAGAACAGCAGGGTGACGCCTGCCGGCGGGATCGGCCTGCCGAAAAAGATGCCGCCCGGTTTCACCCGCTTGAAAAGCAGGAAAAGCAGCACCGCCGAAGCGACGGCAAAGACCAGCGCCGGTCCTGCGTTTAATCCGTGCTGGATTGCCGCTGCATCGGGATGGCTGCGCAGGAATTGCAGCAGGTCGAGGACGTCGCCCGCCTCGTAGCCACCGATGCGGACCGCCAGCAGATCGCGGCCGGCGGCTGCGGCCCGGAACGGCAGGACGAAGCCGATGTAGATCCAGGCTGCCAGCGCGATGCAAAGCGCCGCCAGCCCGGAGATCCACCGTTTCAGAGGCCCGGCATCCGGCATTGATCAGAGGCCGCCGCCCGGATAGTTCGGGCTTTCGCGGGTGATCGTCACGTCGTGGGTGTGGCTTTCGCGCAAGCCCGCGTTGGAGATGCGCACGAAGGTCGCCTTCTCCTGGAAGTCGGGGATGTCCTTGCCGCCGACATAGCCCATGGCCGCCTTCAGGCCGCCGCCGAGCTGGTGCAGTACGCCGGAGACCGGGCCCTTGTAGGGAACCTGACCTTCGATGCCCTCAGGCACGAGCTTCAGCGTGTCGCGGACTTCGGCCTGGAAATAGCGGTCGGCGGAGCCGCGTGCCATGGCGCCGACGGAGCCCATGCCGCGATAGGCCTTGAAGGAGCGCCCCTGGTAGAGATAGACCTCGCCGGGGCTTTCGTCCGTGCCGGCAAGCAGCGAGCCGATCATGACGGCTGACGCGCCTGAGGCAATGGCCTTGGCCAGATCGCCCGAAAACTTGATGCCGCCATCGGCGATGATCGGGATGTTCTGGGCCTTCGCCGCTTCGACGGCAGACATGATGGCGGCCAGCTGCGGCACGCCGACACCGGCGACGATACGCGTGGTGCAGATCGAGCCCGGGCCGATACCGACCTTGACGGCGTCGGCGCCGGCATCGATCAGGGCGCGGGTGCCGTCATAGGTGGCGACGTTGCCGGCCATGACGCGAACGGAATTGGACAGGCGCTTGACGCGGGTGACGGCGTCGAGAACGCGCTGGGAATGGCCATGGGCCGTATCGACGACCAGCAGGTCGACGCCGGCCTCGATCAGCCGTTCGGCACGCTCGAAACCATCGTCGCCGACATTGATGGCGGCAGCGGCGCGCAGGCGGCCCTGGCTGTCCTTCGAGGCATTCGGGTTGAGCTGGGACTTCTCGATGTCCTTGACGGTGATCAGGCCGACGCAGCGGCCCTCGGCGTCGACAACCAGCAGCTTTTCGATCCGGTGCGAGTGGAGAAGACGCTTGGCCTCCTGCTGATCGACGTTCTCCTTGACCGTGATCAGGTTTTCACGGGTCATCAGCTCGTAGATCTTCTGGTTCGGGTCGGAGGCGAAGCGGACGTCGCGGTTGGTGAGGATGCCGACCAGGCGGCCCGGCTTCTGGGTGTCGCTGCCGGGGCTCTCTACGACCGGGATGCCTGATATGTGGTAGTGCTTCATGAGGCCGAGCGCATCGGCGAGCGTTGCGTCGGGGCCGATGGTCACCGGGTTGACGACCATGCCGCTTTCGAACTTCTTCACCTGGCGAACCTGCTCGGCCTGGGCGACCGGTGTCAGGTTGCGGTGGATGACGCCGATGCCGCCGGCCTGCGCCATGGCGATCGCCAGCCGGCCTTCGGTCACGGTGTCCATCGCCGCCGAGATGATCGGCAGGTTGAGTTCGATATCCTGGGCGATGCGGGTGGATACATTGGTCTGGCCCGGCATCACTTCGGAATGTCCGGGCTGCAGAAGCACGTCGTCAAAGGTCAGGGCTTCGAGCCCGGTTGCTGTTTCAATGATGCGGGCCATGCCAATTCCTCGTCTTTAGGAAAATGCGGAGCACCCCCGGAATGACTATCCGCCCCGGCGGTGTTGCAAGAATTAATTAAGAAGTTGGCGAGGGCTGGTACCACGTCCCAGGCACGATGGAAATAGCAAAACGCAGCTGGGTTGTTGCACACCAGCTATGCACCGAATTGCCGGCAACCGGCCATGAACAGTATCTTCCGCACTATATCAGAAGCAATTCTTTAACTCTGCTTTTGCTTAAAGCATACCGGCGAGGCTTTTCAGCAAACTCGAAATAAGAGCTTCACTCTTTGGAAAAGCACTCCTGCTAACATTGCCTTCAGACATCCCGGGGATGGGACGCCACCGAATGCACTAGAAAAATGGGGAGTAAAATGTCTGCACCGCTCAGCAAGCCCTCCGCTTTCGAGAATGACTTTGCCCGTCAGCAGGAATTCAATTTCAACGCACAGGTCCGTCGCAACATGCTCATCGGCCTATGGGCTGCGGCCACGATGGAACGGCATAATGCGACCGCCTATGCCGAGGAAATGATGGCCGCCGATATCGTCGAACCCGATGGCATATTTGGACGTCTGCGTGAGGATTTCGACGCCGCAGGCGTGGTGGCCCTCGACAACGAGACCCAGTCACGCATGGTTTCGCTCCTGAAGGACGCCGGAGAAGAGATGCACGCCGGTTACGGCATCCATCCCTCTGCCGCGCGGCTTCAGAAATCGAACTGGTAGCTCTTCGGCACATAGCGGAAGCCGGTGTCGATTTTTTCGACGAAGCCGACGGCCGGAAACGGCATGTGGTAGCCGAGGAACGGGATCCTGTCCTTGGCAATCAGGTCGAAGATGCGCCGGCGAGTCTGCGCGGCCTGTACCTTGTCGAGATCGAAGCGGACCTCCCAATCGGGCTGCTGCAGCGACAGGACATAGTGATTGGCGGTATCCGCCGTCAGCACGATCTGCTGTCCTTCGGACTCGATGTGAAAGACCATGTGACCGGGCGTGTGGCCGGGCGCCAGCATGGCCGTCATGCCGGGCACCACCGTATCGCCGTCGTTGACGAAAGTGATCTTCTCCGCCAGCGGCACGACATTGGCGAGCACGCTTTTCTGGTTGCCCTCCGTCGGCGTCCCCTCCCGAGCCTCATCGGTCCAGAAATCATATTCGATGCGGCCGGCGGTGTAGCGGGCATTGGCGAAGGCCGGCTTTCCGTCTTCCATCAGCCCGGCAATGTGGTCGCCGTGCAGGTGGGTGAGCAGAACGTGGGTGATGCTCTCCGGGGCATAGCCTGCCGCCTTCATGCCGGCCGCAAGGCGTCCGCCGCCCTTTTCGCGCATCCCGGCGCCAAAGCCGGTATCGACCAGCATAACATCAGAGCCGTTGTCGATGATGACGGGCGAGTAGCTGTTGACGAAGCGATCGGTCGGCAGAAAGTTGTCGGCCAGCAGCGCCTGCACGGTCTCGGGCTTCTGGTTGGCGCCGAAGGTCTCCCAGGGTTTGTCGAGAATGCTGGTGCCGTCCTTGATGACTGTGAATTTCAGCGCCCCCAGTTTGAACTGGTTGATTTCCGGCAGATGTAAAACAGTCATGCGGTCTTGCTCCCTTCAATGCGGCGATGCCGCCAGTTCAGTGCGCGCGACGAAACGATCCCGGCCGCGCGGCTCGGTGCGATTAGCATTTCCATGCCAATGGCACATGTCAAAACTAAGCAATTTCAGCGCCTGGCAACCAGTTTCACGAAGACGTGATCCGGATCTCGTTGCGAGACTTATTAGGGGATTGGCAGAGCCTACGCGGAGGAATAGAGAGCGGCTACCGCCCTGGCAGCGCCTCCCAGACGGCATCCATTGCAAGGCTTCCGCCTATGAATCGCATCGTCCCGCTCATTCTCGCCGTCGCTCTCTTCATGGAACAGATGGACTCGACAGTGATCGCCACGGCACTGCCGGCGATTGCGGCGGATCTGCATGTCGGCCCGATCACGCTGAAGCTGGCGCTGACCTCCTACATGGTGGCGCTGGCCGTCTTCATTCCCATCAGCGGCTGGATGGCAGACCGCTTCGGCGCCAAGCGGATCTTTCGCATCGCCATCTGCGTCTTTGTCGTCGGATCTATCTTCTGCGCCGTATCGGGCAGCCTGCTGGAGTTCGTCGGCTCGCGCTTCCTGCAGGGCGTCGGCGGATCCATGATGACGCCGATCGGGCGGCTCGTCTTGGTGCGCACCACCAAGCGCAGCGACCTCGTCTCGGCGATGGCCCTGCTCAGCATTCCGGCTTTGGTCGGGCCCCTGGCCGGCCCGCCGCTCGGCGGCTTCATCACCACCTATTTCTCCTGGCACTGGATCTTCCTGATCAATGTCCCGGTCGGCATCGCCGGCGTCATCCTGGCGACCATCTTCCTGCCGGAAGTCGAGGCCATGGCGCCGCCGAAGCTGGATATGACCGGCTTCCTGCTCACCTCCTTTGCGGCTGCCGGCATCGTCTTCGGCATGTCCGTCATCAGCCTGCCGGCGCTGCCATCCTATGTCGGCATCTCGGCCGTTCTCATCGGGATCGTCTGCGGCGCACTCTATATCAGACACGCCCGCAACCATCCCTCGCCGATCCTCAATCTCAAGCTGCTGCGCAAGCCGACGTTCCGGGCCTCGGTCACCGGCGGCATGCTGTTTCGCATCTGCATCGGCGCCATGCCGTTTCTGATGCCCTTGATGCTGCAGCTGGGCTTCGGGCTGAACCCGTTCCAGTCGGGGCTTATCACCTTCGCCGGAGCGATCGGGGCGATCAGCACGAAGTTCATCGCCAAGCGGGTCTTTGCGGCGTTCGGCTTCAAGACTGCACTGCTGGCTGCGGCCGGCGTCACCACGATGACGACCGTCGCGATCGGCTTCTTCGAGCCGACGACCTCGCATGTCGTCATCATCGGCGTGTTGCTGCTCGGCGGCTTCTCGCGCTCGTTCTTCTTCACGGGGATCAATGCGCTGGCATTTGCCGATGTCGACGACCGGGAGGCCAGCCAGGCGACGTCGATGAGCTCGGTCATGCAGCAGATCAGCCTGGCGCTCGGCGTGGCGGTTGCGGCTGCCATCCTGGAGACGACCACCTTCTTCAGCGGCACCAGCCTGCAGGTTGCCGATTTCCACATCGCCTTCTTCACGCTTTCGGTGCTGACGGTGGTGGCGACGCTGCCGTTCCTGCGGCTTCATCGCGATGCCGGCGCGCTGCTGTCCGGCCACGCCGCCGGGCCGAGCAAGGCGGAGGTGCTTGCCGCACCGCAGACACCCGCTGCCGAATAGTAGAACTCAGCCCGGCTGCTCGCAGACAGCACAGAGCTTGTTGCCGTCGGGATCCCGGATGTAGGCCGCGTAGAAATTGGCGTGGTAGGAGCGTAGCCCCGGTGCGCCCTCGTCGCTGCCGCCATGGGCGAGCGCTTCGGCGTGGAAAGCATCCACCGCCGTACGGCTTTCCGCTTCCAGCGCCACCATCGAACCATTGCCGATGCTGGCTGCCCGCCGGTTGAAGGGCATGACCACCCACAGGCGGCAACGGCTGTCACCATCCGCCGCATAGCCGATCTCTTCTTCGGAATCGCGCTGACGCCTGTAGCCGATGCACGCCAGAACGGCATCGTAGAAATGGCCGGCGCGATAGATGTCGTTGGTCCCGAGGGTGATGTAAAGGAGCATGCGGACAGGTTAGTCAGAGAGACTGCCTATTGATAGCCGTCTGTCGATTAATTCCGACAGTAGGCTTAATCCGTCTCTTCTTCGCTCTCGGCCTTGCGGCCCTTGAACCCCTTGGCCAGCAGGAACATCTCGACCGATTCCTGCCTGGATGAGGCCGGTTTCACATGCACGACCTGCTTGAAATTCTGCTTGAGCAGGGTCAGGAGGTCACGCTCGGCACCGCCCTGGAAGGTCTTCGCCAGGAAGTGGCCGCCCTCCGCCAGCACCTCGATGGCGAAATAGGCCGCGACTTCGCAGAGATGCATCGTGCGCAGATGGTCGGTGCGATGGTGGCCGGTGGTCGGGGCAGCCATGTCCGAGAGAACGATATCCGGCTGTCCGCCGACCGCCTCGATCAGCAGACGGGGTGCATTTTCATCAAGAAAGTCGAGCTGCAGGATCTTCACGCCCGGCAGCTGCGTCATCTCCAGGAAGTCGATGGCGGCAACCCGGATGTCCTCGTCGGTCGAGCCCGTGACCTTGGCGGCGATCTGCGACCAGCTGCCAGGTGCGGCACCGAGGTCGATGATGCGCTGCGCGCCTTTCAGGATATGGTGCTTCTCGTCGATCTCCAGCAGCTTGAAGGCCGCGCGGGCGCGATAGCCCTCGAGCTGCGCACGCTGCACATAGGGATCGTTGATATGGCGATGCAGCCACTGGCGCGACGAGGCCTTCATCTTCTTCTTGGTGACGCGCTGTCCGAGCTTTCGTCCGGTGCGGTTGGCGCCGACTGGTGGTTTGGTCATAACTGCGACCCCTTCAATTGTTCGGACGATGGCCGCGGCGCGAGCGACCGCGCCGCCAGACCCCGTCATCTGCCATCATGTCGGTGAGCAGGCCTTCGCGCAATCCGCGATCGGCCACGCGCATGCGCGGGCTCGGCCAGCGCCGCCGGATGGCCTCGAGAATGGCGCATCCCGCCAGCACCAGATCGGCGCGATCAGGGCCGATGCAGGGATTGGCGGCGCGACCGGCGAAGTCCCAGGACAGGAGCTTGGCCTGCATGGCAGTCACCTCGTCGTCGGACAGCCAGACGCCGTCGACCTTGCGCCGGTCGTAGCGCGGCAGGTCGAGATGGACGCCGGCCAGCGTCGTCACGGTTCCCGACGTGCCGATCAGGTGGAAATCCGTGCTGTCGCGCATGGCGAGCGGCGATGGCGGGCAATCGAACTTGTCGAGCATGCCCTCGACCTCGTTGATCATCGCCTCGAACACGACTGGGCTGACATCGCGGCCGCCATGACGCTCCGAGAGCGTGACAACGCCGACCGGCAGCGAGGTCCAATGGGTGATGTGGTTGGCAAGGCGGCTGGAGCGATGGTCGTCGATGCGGATGACAGCAATTTCGGACGAGCCGCCGCCGATATCGAACAGCACGACGGAGCGCGCCTCGGGCCCGACGAGCGAGGAGCAGCCGGAGACGGCCAGACGCGCTTCGGTCTCCCGGTCGATGATCTCGAGATCCAGCCCGGTTTCCTCGAGAACGCGGGTGAGGAACATCTCGCCGTTTTCGGCGGCACGGCAGGCCTCGGTAGCGATCAGACGCATGCGGCGGATATCGCGCGCCTTCAGCTTGGCGGCACAGATACGCAGCGCTTCCACGGCGCGATCCATCGCGTCGTTGGACAGCCGACCGCTGGCGCCGAGGCCCTCGCCGAGCCGGACGATGCGCGAGAAGGCGTCGATGACGCGAAACTGTCCGGGGCGCGTCGGCTGGGCGATCAGCAGCCGGCAATTGTTGGTGCCTAGGTCGAGTGCCGCATAGAGATCGACCGGCTGATGGTGGTGGTGGTCGATGCTATCGGCGGCCGGCTTCGGATCGGCATGGGTCTGCGGCTGATGCCGGCCGTGCACATGGTGCTGGGCGGCCGTGCGGGCGTTCGGTGCATTATGGGCAGGAGCGACGACGTGCGGCGCCTTTTCCTGCGCAAGGGGACGCCCTTGCAGGCCACGCTTGCCGCGATGCTTGCGCCGGTTCGCACCGCTTTTCGGGGCAGCATCCGGCAGGTGCCGCTCATGGATTTTTTCGACGACGGCCACGACTGCAACAGCAGGATCGGCTGTCGGTGCGCCGGCACGTTCGCCGCCATTGGCACGGCGGCGTCGCTTCCGCTTGCCATGCGGGTGGTTGCTTTTGTTTTCCTTGGGGCGCGTGGCGGGATCAGCTGCGCTGATCGAGCCTGGTTCTGCAGAGGAGGCGATATCGCGGGGAGGTCCGCCACGCTTTCGCCTTGCGCGCCGGGAGGATTTTTTCCCGCGCTCTGCCACCGACGCCCCGCCTGTTTGCGGCTTTGAACCGCTGTCGGGGTCTTCCACGTGTGTTTTCCATCGCGCCGCGCAAGGCCGTCCCGGCATGCAGCTGGCGCTCATTTGATTTTCGTTGGATTAAGGATACCAGCATGCGCGGCTTTCGCCAAATTCTTTTTGAATACAGCGCCCGATCACCCAACGTGATGATGCAATCAGGCCGAAAGCCTGGTCCGCACATCGGCGGCAACCGCTGCCATCCGGTCGGCAGTCGCGTGGCCGATCAGCATCAAGGCGTGGTCGTTGGTCGACCAATAGACGATATTCATGCCGCGCCGGCGCTCGCTGTCGGGCCCGGCAGCACCCCGGGACGACTTGACGATGCAGAGCGCCATCGGCCCATCCCTGGGGTCGAGATAGGCCAGCTGGGCCAATGGCTCGCCGTCATATTCCAGCACCTGGGCGCGGCGGAAGTCGGCGCCTTCCAAGGCGACCGCTTCGGGACTGAGGGAGAGGCCGATCTTCGATCCGACCTGGTCGAGCTGGGCCACTTGCGCCGCCCTGTCGCCAGCGGGCGCGCTCAGCGTATCCGGCGTGTAGAGTTCGATATATTCGGCGACCACAGCCCGCCACTCCTCGCCCTCATCAGGCCTTTTCAACCGGCGGTCCAATCCGATGAAGGCGCGGTCGGCGGCGATACCGGCGATGACGCAGGCAGCGGCAGCCGCGAGGAAGCCGCGCCGGCCCATGACGGAACGGGTTTGCGTTGCGTGCGGTGGAATGGCTGCCAGCATGGCTTCCAGCCGCTGTGCCGGGGCTGCCTCCAGCAGCGGCTCGAACGCCGCGCGGAAGGGCAGATCGGCGCTGCTCAGCCGGTCGAAACGCTCTGCCACCGAGGGATCGCTTTCGATCAGCGCTTCGATCCGGGCCGCGTCCTCGCCATCGAGTTCGCCGTCGATGAGGGCCGTCAGCATTTCGTCCAAGGGCATCTGGTCCCTGTTCAGCGTTGTCATGGCCGTTCCCCGTTCGCTCGCCTGCCGCCATCCTGCGGTCCCATCTCCTCCGAAAGTTTTGCCCTTGCCGCAGCAAGGCGGCTCATGACGGTGCCGATTGGCACGTCGAGCACGGCGGCCACCTCCCGATAGGAGAGGCCCTCCACATAGGCCAGGAACACCGCGCTCCGCTGCGCTTCCGGCAGATCCTGGACCTTGCGCATGACCTGCGTCGCCAGGAGATGGGTCTCCACCTGTCCGGCACCGTCAAACACCAGGGCCTCATCGGCATCGACGAAGCCCTGCCCCTGCCTGACCCGGCGCGAACGGATCTCGTTCAGCCAGATCGAATGGAGGATCGAAAACAGCCAGCGGTCCAGCCGCGTGCCGGAATTGTACTGCCCAGCCCGCTCCAGTGCCCGGACGCAGGTGGCCTGGACAAGATCGTCGGCGACATCGCGCTGGCGCGACAACACGACGGCGTAGCGCCAGAGGCGCTTCAGATGCTGCGACAGGCCGGTCCTGATTTCGTCTTCGCTGGCGATGGCAGCCTCCGCAGGCATATTCGGCGCGCTGGCCGCCGGCCGTGCCGGCGACTGCGCTGTTGCCCGACTATAGGCAGGAAATGTTAAATGGGCGACTGACATGGGGATGCCCTTTCGCAAACGCCGTTCATCGGGACACGGCCTGCCTATGCCGAAGGATCGAAATCAGATCTTCGTTGGATTCTCGATAGCCTCGTGCAGATCCTGGTATTCCTCGCAGCCGGTGCCGCACAGCGACTGGATGGTGGCGAGCTGGTCCTTGGCGAGATCGATCTGGCCCTTGATGACGTAGGCTTCGCCGAGATATTCGCGGACCTTGGCGTATTTCGGATCCAGCTGCACCGACTTCAGATAGTAGGAAATACCTTCGTCGGTGCGGCCGAGCTTGCGGGTCGCATAGCCGCGATAGTTCAGCACTTCGGCCGTGTTCTGGTCCTTGACCGTGTCGAGCATGGCCAGCGCCTCGTCGTAGCGGCCTTCCTTGGCCAGCGCGTAGGCATAGTCGGCGCGGTTTTCGTCGGTGATGTTGGCGCTCGACTGCTTGACGCACTTCTTTTGCTTCTTGTCGTAGACTTCGCCCTTCTTGCAGGTGGGCGGCGCGCTCTCATCGTCGCCGGCGGCAAAGACGGGAACGGCGAAGGCGCCGAGGGTGAGGCAGGCGCCGAGCGCGATCGAGGCAAGGCGGGTGGCGGTGTTCGTCATGGGAATGGCTCCTTTGGCAGAATTGAACGTTGCACGAGGAGAACACGCGGCATCGACGTTTATTCGATTTAGTCGCAACTAAATTAATCGGCCAATCGTTCTCCCTGACGTCACAGCTGAGTGATGGCCCCGATCGAATATCCGGACGCAAGACGTGTTCACGCAGCTGAGCGCGAACCGCGCCAGAGGAGACACTCTTGACTGATACCGTAAAGCTCGTCGGACTGGCCATCGCCACCCCAGAGCATGTCATTCTGCAATCGGAAGCCAAGGAAATGGCAAGCCGGTTGTTCTCGGATCGCTACCGTGAATTCAAGCCCCTGTCGCGCGTGTTCGACAATGCCGGGATAACCAAGCGCCATGCGGCGCGGCCCTTGTCCTGGTTTTCCGAGCCGCACGCCTGGCAGGACCGGATGGCAGCCTATGCCGAGGTCGCCAGCGCCCTTTTCATCGAAGCCTCGACCAAGGCGCTGGACAACGCCGGGCTGAAAGCCGCCGACGTCGATTGCATCGTCACCGTTTCCTCGACGGGCTTCACGACACCGAGCCTGGAGGCGCGGCTGGCGGGACAGATGGGTTTTCGCGCCGACATCGAGCGCGTTCCCGTCTTCGGGCTCGGCTGCGCTGCCGGCGTTTCGGGCTTCGGCATTGCCAGCCGCATGGCCAAGGGACGCCCGGGCGCGACTGTGCTGTTCGTCGCCATCGAGCTCTGTTCGCTGGCCTTCAGGCTCGATGCGCTGACCAAGCCGAACATCATTGCCACAGCCCTGTTCGCCGACGGCGCCGCTGCCTGCGTGCTGCGCGCCGGGCCCGGCGGACTGGCCGAGGTGGAATCGACCGGCGAGCATCTGTTCCCGGATACGCTCGGCATCATGGGATGGCAGATCGACGACGTCGGCTTCGGCATCATCCTCGAACAGTCCCTGCCACCCTTTGCAGAAGCCGAGGTCGGCCCCGCAGTCGCCTCTATCCTGGCGCGCTCAGGCCTTGGCCTTTCCGACGTCGACCGGTTCATCTGCCATCCCGGCGGGACCAAGGTGCTGGCGGCGCTCGAATCGACGTTCAACCTTTCGCCCGGATCTCTCGATCACGAGCGGGATGTCATTGCGGACTATGGCAACATGTCCTCGCCGACCGTGCTTTTCGTATTGCAGCGAGCGATCGCCCAGGGCCTGCCTGAGAGGTCGGCCATGGTGGCGCTTGGTCCGGGCTTTTCAGCCAGTTGCGTCACGTTGAAGAGGGTTGCCTGATGTTGCCCGCCATTTCCCTTCTCATCTTCGTCACGCTGCAGCGCCTTGCCGAACTTGTGCACGCCCGGCGAAACACGAGCGCGCTCCTTGCCAGGGGCGGCCGCGAGGTCGGCGCCGAGCATTATCCCTACATGGTGGCCATGCACGCGGCATGGCTCATCGGCCTGTGGGTGTTCGGCTTCAACCAGCCGATCAACCTGTTCTGGTTTTGCGTCTTCGTGATCCTGCAGCTCCTGCGGGTCTGGGTGCTGGCGACCCTCGGCGGGCGCTGGACGACGCGGATCATCGTGCTGCCCGGCATGCCGCGGATCGTCTCCGGCCCCTACCGGCTGTTCAGCCATCCGAACTATGTGATCGTCGTCGGCGAGATCGCAGCGCTGCCGTTGGCCTTCGGCCTGCCGCTGTTCGCCCTTGTTTTCACGATCCTCAACGCCGCCATGCTTACGGTGCGGATCAGGGCCGAGAACCGCGCATTGCACGACGCAATGCTTTAAGCTTAGAGGACCTCATTTTTCATTTGCCACGCGGCAGTTCGACAGGCACTTTCCGGCTTTGAAAAGCTGACCGACCGCAGGGAATTATGACAAAAGACGCAATCGTGCTTGGCGCCGGCATTGTCGGCGTATCGACCGCCATCCATCTGCAGCGCCGCGGTCGGCAGGTCACGCTGATCGACCGCAAGGAGCCCGGCCAGGAAACCTCGTTCGGCAACGCCGGGCTGATCCAGCGCGAGGGCGTCGTGCCCTACGGCTTTCCGCAGCAGTTCGGGCTGCTGCTGAAATATGCGCTCAACAACCGCATCGATGCCCACTACCATCTGCGCGCCCTGCCCGGAGCGCTGGCCTTCCTCGCCAAATACTGGTGGAATTCCAACGCCAAGCGCCACGACCTGATTTCGCGGGCCTATGCGCCGCTGATCGAGAACTCGATCCTCGAACATGCCGACCTGATCCAGGCCGCAGACGCAGAGCATCTGATCCGCAAGGACGGCTGGATGGAGATCTTTCGCTCCGAGGCCGTGCGGGACGCGGAATTTGCCGAGGCGGCGCGGCTGAAGCGCGAGTTCGGCGTCGATTTCGAAGGCATGAATTCGGCCGATGTCGCCCGCGCCGAGCCCAATATCATGGGCCAGTTCGTCGGCGGGCTACGCTGGAAGGATCCGTGGTCGGTGCTCGATCCGGCAGGCCTTACCAATGCCTACATGCGCTATTTCGAAAGCCTTGGCGGCCGGTTCGCGCGCGGCGACGCCGCCTCGCTCGGCCAGGCCGGATCGGGCTGGCGGGTGATGACGTCGGATGGACCTGTCCAGGCCGACGATGCCGTGCTGGCGCTCGGCCCCTGGGCCGACACCGCCACCTACCGCCTCGGCTACAATTTCCCGCTCGGCGTGAAGCGCGGCTATCACATGCATTATGCGACTGAGGGCAACGCCGTTCTCAACAACTGGACACTGGACAAGGAGCGCGGCTATTTCCTTGCTCCGATGAACCAGGGAATCCGGCTGACGACAGGCGCCGAATTTGCCTCGCGCGATGCGCCGAAGACGCCTGTTCAGCTCGACCGCGCCGAAAAGGTTGCCCGCACCATCTTCCCGCTTGGAAAGCGGCTGAGCCCGGAGCCGTGGATGGGCGCACGGCCCTGCACGCCGGACATGATGCCGGTCATCGGCAAGGCGCCGCGCCACGAAGGGCTCTGGTTCGGCTTCGGCCACGCCCATCACGGCCTGACGCTCGGGCCGGTGACAGGCCGCGTGCTGGCCGAGATGATCACCGGCGACAAGCCGTTCATCGATATCTCGGCCTATGCGCCGGAGCGCTTCAGGCCTTAAAAGCCGGCAGGAGATGTTCCCCGTGCTGGCGAGCGGGGTACGCTCGTTCGCTTTTTCGGTGAATTGAAGAATATCGTTTCTCTCGCCGGGCGCGAAACAGGCGTAAAAATGCTTCTCAAATTCAGGAGCATACCATGTCCGTCGCCTCGCCATCCTTCACCGAAACGAAAGACCCGATGCTGGGAGCACCTGGCGTCGGCTCTCTCGCCTTGTTGGTCCTGGGCACGATCCTCTTGGGCTATGTCTACGGGCCGGCGCAGGGGGCGCTGTTTCTGGTCGGTGGGGCGCTCGGGATCGCGCTCTACCATGCGGCCTTCGGCTTCACCTCCGCATGGCGGGTTTTCATCGTCGACGGCCGGGGGCGCGGGCTACGGGTGCAGATGATCCTGCTGGCCCTCGCCGTCATCCTGTTCTTTCCGTTTCTAGCGAGCGGGTCGCTGTTCGGCCATGAGGTCAAGGGCTCGGTTTCGCCGGCCGGCGTCGGCGTCATCGTCGGTGCCTTCATGTTCGGGATCGGCATGCAGCTCGGTGGCGGCTGCGCCTCCGGCACGCTGTTCACGGCCGGCGGCGGCAATGCCCGGATGCTTGTGACATTGTTCTTCTTTGTCGTCGGCTCGGTGCTCGGCACCGTCAATTTCGACTGGTGGGCGAGCCTGCCGTCGCTGCCGCCAATCTCGCTGGTGCAGAGCTTCGGTGCCGTCGGCGGCATCGCCGTATCGCTGGCCGTCTTCGCAGTGATCGCTGGTTTGACCGTGCTGGTCGAGAAGCGCCGGCACGGGACGCTGGAGACAGAAGCCCCCGCCAAGCGCCAAGGCCTGCAGCGGCTGCTGCGGGGCCCCTGGCCGCTCGTTCTCGGCGCCGTGGCCCTTGCTCTCCTGAACTTCGCGACGCTGTCGATCGCCGGTCGGCCATGGGGTATCACCTCGGCCTTCGCCCTCTGGGGTGCCAAGGGGGCGCAGGTCATCGGCATCGACCCCACCGCCTGGGCCTACTGGCAGACGCCGGGCAACGCCAAGGCGCTGCAGGACAGCATCTTTGCCGATGTCACGACCGTCATGGATTTCGGCATCATCGCGGGCGCGATGCTGGCCTCGTCGCTGGCCGGGCGCTTTGCGCCGAGCCTCGACATTCCCCTGCGCTCGATCCTGGCTGCGGTCGTTGGCGGGCTGCTGCTCGGCTACGGCGCCCGCATCGCCTATGGCTGCAATATCGGCGCGTATTTTTCCGGCATCGCGTCGGGCAGCCTGCACGGCTATCTCTGGGCCGTCGCAGCCTTTGCCGGCAACATCATCGGCGTAAGGCTGCGGCCATATTTTTTCTTCGAGAAGAAGGTGGTGTCCCGGGCGGATGGCTGATCAGCCATCCCGCTTACGCGGTCAGTCCCTCAACGGCAGCGTCGACAATGGTGTCGATGCTGTTGTCGATGTCGACGGTAACGACGCCGGGCTCGCCTGTCGGCACTTCCAGGGTCTGCAACTGGCTTTCGAGCAGCGATGTCGGCATGAAGTGGCCCTTGCGCTCGCCCATG
>CAZZZI010000043.1:0-25725 GCA_964658415.1 uncultured Sphingomonas sp.
CGTCAAGCTGGATATGGATCTCGTAAGAAATATCGATGCCGACAAGGCCAAGCAGACCATCGTCCGTCATACGGTCGCGATGCTCCGGGACATGGGGATCACTCCCTTGTGCGAAGGCATCGAAACCATCGCCGAGCGATCGGTGCTGGAAGAGTTCGGTGTCGAGCTGATGCAGGGATATCTCTTTTCAAAGCCTGTCTTCGAAGCGATTGCGACGGATATTCAAGGTATCGACAGCAGGACGGCGACGATTTGAGCGCTGGTCTGCTCGTCTGACTTGCGTCCGTGCCAGGCCGTGATGCCGTGTCGTCATGAGCCTCTATCCCGAGACATTTGGTTCGGAACGGTCTTCGGAGCTACTGGTTAGATCCCCGACGTAAAAACGAAGGGATTTGAAGATGACCAAGAACGACCAGACACCGAAGATGACGCGCAGATCGATCGTTGGTGGCGCGACCGCCGCCGCCGCCGCTGCCGTCGCGATGGCAGCGCGCCCCACCCAGGCAGCGCAGCCAGCCTCGGCACCCGCCGATACCGCTGTCAAGATCAGCAATCCGACCAAACTTTACCCGAAGCCGCCGTTCAAGTCCCAGACCCAGCCATGGCCTGGCCTCGCCAGCAAGATGGACCCGAAGCCGGATCACGGCGAAACCAGCTACAAGGGCTCCGGACGCCTTGCCGGCCGCAAGGCGTTGATCACGGGCGGCGATTCCGGCATGGGGCGGGCTGCAGCCATTGCCTTTGCGCGCGAGGGGGCGGATGTCGCCATCAGCTACCTGCCCGATGAAGAACCGGACGCCCGGGAGGTCATCGATCTCATCAAGAAAGAGGGCCGGATCGCCGTGGCGCTTCCCGGGGACATCCGCGATGAAGCCCTCTGCGGCAAGATCGTCGAGGACGCCGTCCGCCAGCTCGGCGGTCTCGACATCCTCGTCAATAACGCCAGCCGCCAGCAGCAGCGCCCCTCGCTCCTCGACATCACCAGCGAGGATTTCGATGCGACGATCAAGACCAACATCTATGCGATGTTCTGGCTGACGAAGGCGGCGCTGAAGCACCTGCCGGAAGGGTCCGCCATCATCCAGACGACTTCCGAGCAGGCCTACGATCCGTCGGAAGATCTGGTCGACTACGCCATGACCAAGGCCGCGATGATGTCCTTCACGAAGTCGATGGCCAAGCAGCTCGGCCCCAAGGGCATCCGCGTCAACGGCGTCGCACCGGGCCCGATCTGGACGCCGCTGCAGGTCAGCGGCGGCGCGACCCAGGTCAAGCTCATGTCGTTCGGTGGCAACACCCCCCTCGGCCGGCCGGGCCAGCCAGCCGAACTGGCGTCGATCTACGTCCAGCTCGCGGCAGCCGATGCCAGCTATGCGACGGGCCAGGTGTATGGCGCAGCCGGCGGCAGCGGCCAGCCATGAGCCATCTGGCATCGCCCCTCTGACCACTCGATCCCGCCCCTCAAAGGGCGGGATTTCTTTTTGCCTGGATCACACGGCCGGGCGAACCTTGCCGAGCAGCACGGCCCTTATCTTGGCCATCGCCGCCTCGCGCTCCGTTCCGTAGGGGATCAGGCCCTTCAGCCGCCCGTCCGCTCCGATCATCAGGAGCGTGATCGTGTGGCTCATGCTGTAGCCACCATCGGCGCTCGGCACCTTCGCGGCGCGGATCATCCATCCGTCCATCACCTTGCGCATCTCTTCCGGCCTGCCGGTCACGCCGACGATGCGGTCGCCGAACGCGGCAACATAGTCGCGCATCACATCCGGCGTATCGCGCTCGGGGTCGACGGTGAAGAAGTAGGCGGCCAGATCCTTGCCCTCGGGGCCGAGCGTCTGGAGCCAGTCGGCGACCTCGAGGAGCGTCGTCGGGCAGACCTCCGGGCATTTCGTATATCCGAAAAAGACCAGTGACGGACGACCGAGGAACGCGCTCTTGTCGACCCCTTGCCCGCGATCGTCGACTAACGAGAACGATGCATCGAACGGCCCGCTGCGGGGCTGCGATGCGTAGAGCCAGACAAGCGAGCTGACGAGGCAGGCGACGAGAATGCCTGCGGCCACGGCGACCGTGACGCCGAGGGTGCGGGGCGTCATTGGCCGTGTCCCGAATGGTCGGCCTGTCCACCCGTCTTGCGATCCAGCTTCACCGTCCCGACGAAGCTGGAGAACAGCGCCACCGTCTCTGGCTTGAGAATGCTCTCGGCTTTCGAAAGCCTGTCGGCTAAAACCTTCGCATCGGCTTCGTCGACACCGAATCCCACGAGCGATGCCGGATCCTTGAGGCTGTCGCCGCTGCCGAGCAGCGTGGCATAGCCATGCGGCCCTTTTTTCAGCAGAACCCGGCCACCCCGACCGTCCTGCTGCCAGCCGACGATCGCCCAGTCGCTCTGCATGACAATCGGGTCCGTTGTCACCGGTTTGTCAGCCGTCTCGAACTGCTCGCGCATGACCTGCCGGATCGCCTCCTCGGGATCGGCGTTCGCGTCCTGCATCCCTGGCATGGCTTCCATGCCCGACGCGTTCGTGCCCTTGCCGGTCTCTGCCGCGGGCCTGTCCGTCCCGCCCATATCCATGCCCGGCATCGCATTACCGCTCGCGGGTGCATTTGCAGCGCCCGTCGGAGCGCTCATGTCGCCACCGGCACTGCCGACGGCAAAGGCAACCTCGACGGCGCCGGCCTTTGCGAAGGTCAACGTCGCCTTGATGGTCTCGCCGCGCTTGAAGCGCTCCGTCACGCCGACGAACATCAGATGGTAGGCACCCGGCTTGAAAACGACGGTCCCGCCTGCCGGGATTTCGATGCCCTCTTTCAGTTCGCGCATGATCATGATGCCGTTCTCGACGCGCATCCGATGCAGCTGCACGCTCTTCGCGCGATTGGAGGTGACCGCCAGCAGCGTGTCGCTTTCGGGACCGGTATTGGTGACGGAAAGATAGCCGCCGCCGACATTCGTGCCGGGCAACATGGCGCGCGACTGCGCGTTGTCGACCCGGATCGTCTCGGCCGCGGAGGCCTCGGACGACAGCAGCGCGACAAGGACGAGGACCGCAGCGGCAAATATTCTGATCATGGAAAACTCCTTACGAGAAAACGCGGCTGAGCGGGGGAATGAAGCGAATGACAAGCTGGTCGACGACGATCATCGCGACAATGGCGAGGCCCGTCAGAGGAAAGGCGACGCCGAAGACGATGGCGATGAGCCACAGGCTCAGATAAACCGACTTGTTTTCCGGCATCGGCGGCACGCCGAGGCGTCCGCTCGGTCGCCGCTTCCACCACATGACGACGCCGGTGACGCAGGAGAGCACGATCGCGATGCAGGTTGCCAGCATCACCAGCTGGTTCAGCAAGCCCCATTGCTGGCCCTGGTGCAGGTTGATGCTCCACTCGATGGCGCGGCCGAGCGCTGGATACTGATCGTAGGAGAGATCGACCAGCGGCTTTCCCGAATACTGGTCGATATGGACCGTCCGTTCCCTCCCGAGATCGCCGAAATAGTGGCTTGCCGTGTAGACCCCGGTTTCCGTGGCGGGAATGGACAGGTCGGCACCGCGCACCATGCCGAGCCCATGCATGATATCGACGGCCTTGTCGATGCCGATCGGCGCGATGGACTGGGCTGCGGCGATATCGGAGAGAGGCACCGGCGCGTTCTCCACCACCCAGCCTGCCCGGCCGACGACATCCTGCGTCACCTTGGTCGAAACCGGCACATTGTCCCAGAGGGCTGACGGCGCGCCGAGATCGTGCGCCGTCAGCCAGGCGTTGACGTTGGCACCCCAGTAGCCCGACCATGGCATCCCGCTGAAGGCGAGGAAGAAAATCACGACGCCCGCGATGGCGCCGGTGACGGCGTGGAGATCGCGCCAGAAAACGCGGCGCGACGGTGTCCCGCGGACGCTCAGGACCCCGCCTGTCTGCTGGCGCGGCCACCAGAGGTAAATGCCGGTGACGACGAGAACCAGCGCGAAGCCGGCGACGATCTCGACGAGCCGGTTGGTCCACTCGCCGAAATATTCGAGGCTGTGGATGCGCTTGACGACCCAGCTGAATTCCTCCTTCGAGGGCACGGTCCCCAGCACCTCGCCATTGTGGGGGTCGACGTAGACGATCGTCGATACACCGCCCCTAGAGACGGTAACCTCGGCAGAGCGTGTCGTCGAGGCTGCCTCACGGTAGGCGGTGACTGTCGCGCCCGGCATGCCTTTGACGGCCGCATCGACAATCGTCTGCGGCGATCGCATCGGTCCGGTGTCGCGGACGATATGGCGATGCGCATAGAAGGTGTCGGCGATCTCGTCCTTGAACAGGTACAGCGATCCCGTGATCGCGAGGTTGAGCATGAACGGGATGACGAGCAGCCCGGCGAAAAAATGCCAGCGCCAGATGGCCCGATAGAGCGAAACATGGGCGGCGGATGGAGCCGATGGGACGGCCGCGGCGAAAGTGGACATGGATTTCCCCTGGGGATCGGCAGCGGCGCGGATGATCCTTCCCGAGGGAGCAGCGACCTAGCGGTCACCGCCTTCGCCAACCCAGTGCTGCGGCCGCGAAGGGCGGCAATCACCCCAGGCAACAGACTTTCGGCAAAGGCATTCTCCCGGGGCCACGGACCCATAGTCCGCAATCATCCGGCCGCCGTTCTCGGAACGCGTCAGGCCACAGGCCGCAACGCAGGCTCAGGCAACGGTCGGGAAGAGGGGAGGCGCGCGCGGGCCGCTGTTCGGCGGATGGAGCCGGCGATGAAAGGCGACCTGCCCCTGCTCGACAGAAGGGGCGACCGCGAAGGGGAGGTGGCCGTAGTCGACAACCGGGGCGGACGGCAAAAGAACGGCTGCAGCAGTCTGACAGACGTAGCATCCGGGAACATGGACCTTGCCATGGAACTTGCCGTCCTCGTCCTGGTAGGTGATGCACAGGATCGGCAGGGTGCCGTCGGGCAGGCGGTACTGGGCGAGTTCCGCTGGCGTGAGCGTGCCCTGGCTGGAAATGCCGGGCTGCGAGCCGAAGCCGACGAACACGAGGGCGAGCGCGCAGAGCATGCGCACCATCCAATGCCTCGTATCGGAAGAAACCGTCCCCATATCGCCCACCGCACCTGCCGAGATCTTGGTACGGCATGGGCGCGGAAATCTCAATGCGGCAAATTGGGCATGCGTGGGCAGGGGGGGCAGGCCGAAGGCCGGCATGGTGACCACCGCGCGCAGCAAACTGCGCGCGGTGGCTTTCCTGTCGTCTTAACGGGCCGGGGGAGTGGCCGGCTGTGCCGGACCGTCGACACGATCGAGCAGCTGCATCAGCGTATCCGAGCAAACCTTCGTGGGCTCGTCATCGGCGCATTTGACATCGATGTCGGTATCGCCGTGGCGGACATGGAAGTGTGCGGCCTTCGAGGGCGGCGGCGGTGGCGGCGGACGATGGCCGCGCGGTCCCATGTCGCCGTCTGGGCCACCGGGAGGAGGAGGAGGCGCCATGCGATCCGGGCCGCCGTCAGGGCCGCCGGCGAATGGCGGACGGGGCTGGCCGGGCGGTGGTGGCGGCGGCGGTGCGCCGGGATCGACTACGGGCGCGGGACCTCCCGGGGGTGGCGGAGCCGGTGGCTGCTGGGCGAGGGCCGTTCCTGCCAGGGCAGCGAACGCGATTGCGGAAAGGACGTATTTTTTCATCGTATCGACTTTCTACTGGGTTGAGGTTGGTCAATCGGCGGGTTGGAGTTGCTCAAGGGCCCGGTCTGTGGATCAGATCGCCGAATGGCCCGTGCGGGGGAGGACCGGGCGCCCGAAGCGCCTGGGTCTTTCCGTCCTTGCCGACCAGGAAGCTGGCATGGACGAAGCCGTCATCGAAGCGACCCTGGACGGTGATCGGTTCATTCTGCTTGATGAGATCGCTACTGGCGCCGGCTGGCCCCGTCTCGACCAGGGTCTTGCCGCTGTCATCCTGCAGGATGAACTTGTTGCCGTAGATCTCGGCGACAGTTCCCTTGATCGTGACAAGGCTCGACGCGGGCATCGTGGCAATGGAAACCGGCGTCATCGGGGCCACTTCGGTCGTTGGGCCGGCCATCTTCATCGCGGCTGCTCCGCCGGCGGCACCGGCAGCGAGCGCGACGACAACGGCCGGGTAGACGATCCAGTGCCGACGACGCTCATGCGGAGGGACATGCTTGCCGCCCTTGCCGGGACGCTCGCTGCTGTCGTGATCAATCGTCATCTTGTTGCTCCTTTGTGTGTGACAACTGCAAACTACGCCCTATGTGCCGTCGCACCGCTGAACCTGCCGGTTCAGATTCAGTTCAGGCAATTTCGATAGGACTTGCCCTTCATCCTGAAGCCGAAGGTCACCCCATGCGCGTATTGCTCGTTGAAGACGACGATGACCTCAGCGACCGCATCGCTGCGGCCCTGAGAGCGGAGAATTTCGTGGTCGACCTTGCCCGCAATGGCGAGGATGCGCTGCACGCCGGCCTGACCGAGATGTTCGACGTCGCGGTTCTCGACCTCGGGCTGCCGAAGATCGACGGGGTCACCGTCCTCAAGGGTTGGCGCGAAAGCGATCGCAACCTTCCTGTCCTCGTCCTGACCGCCAGGGACGGATGGCCGGACAAGGTCTCGAGCTTCAAGGCGGGTGCCGACGACTTTCTCGGCAAGCCCTTCAAGATCGAGGAACTCGTGCTGCGGCTGCGCGCCCTGGTGCGGCGGGCGACCGGTCATGCGGCTTCGCGTATCAGCTGCGGCGGCCTCATCTTCGATGCCCAACTCGGCACGTTCGAGTTGGACGGGTTGCCCCTGAAACTCACGGCGCTCGAATGGCGCGTGCTATCCTGCCTGATGCTGCGCAAGGAGACGGTGGTCGAACGGCGGGAACTGAACGAAAGGGTCTATGACGGGGATGCCGAGGTCGATTCCAACTCCATCGAGGTCATCATCGGCAGACTGCGCAAGAAGCTGGGCGCCGATCTGATCGAGACGGTGCGCGGGCGGGGCTACATGCTGACAGCGGCCGCCAGGCCATGATGTCCTTCCTCTCCCGACGACCGAAGTCGATTGCCGGCCGACTGCTGATCTTTTCCGGCATCTTCGTCACATTGGCGCTTGTCGTAGCCTCCGCGATCCTCTGGCTGGCGCTGAACGCCGTCATCCGCGAGCAGATCGACCAGCGCCTCGATACCCAGATCGGCGCGCTGGCTTCAGCCCTGACGCACGACCCCGGCGGCAGGCTCGAGCTGTCCACAAGCCTCGATGCCCCGCCGTTCGATCGGCCCGGCTCCGGATGGTACTGGCAGGTGGAAGGGTCGGGGCAACGCCTTGCGTCGCATTCGCTGCTCGACGGGACAATCGACGCGCCGCCGCCGCGCCAGGATTTCCTCCACATGCTGACCGCCACGCCGACGCCCGGGGAGGGACGGCAGAACGGGGACAGGCTCTACCTGCGGCAAAGCTCGCGCAACATCGACGGGGCGATGGTGCTGATCACCGTGACCGCGCCCCAGGGAGCGCTGATCGATCCCGCGCTTCGCGCCCTGTTCTGGCTCGTTCCCTGCATGCTGTTGCTGGGCGCCGTGCTGCTGGCGGGCACCTTCTGGCAGATCCGCTTCGGCCTGCGCCCGCTGAAATCGATGGCAGCCGATATCGACGCGATCAATCGCGGCGAGCGGTCGCGGCTGAAGGCGGAGGCGACCGTCGAGCTGGCGCCGCTCGCCTCGAAGACCAACGCATTGCTGCAGTCCAACGAGGAAAGGATGGCCGCAACGCGCATCCAGTTCGCCAATCTTGCGCATGGGCTGAAGACGCCGGTGGCAAGCCTGTTGCTGGGTCTCGATGGGCGGAACGACCCGGATGGGGCTTTGCGCGATCTCGCCCTGCGCATCGACAACCGCATCAAGCATCACCTGAGCGCCGCCCGTCGCGTCATGGCATCGTCGGGAACGGTCGCGAGGACCGGCGTGGCAGCGTCGGTCACAGACATCCACGGCGCAATCGGGCGGATCCACGCCGATCGCGGCATCGCGTTCACGGCCGATATCGCTGCCGAAGTGTCGGTTGCCTGCGAGGAAAGCGACGTCGAGGAAATGCTGGGTAACCTTATGGACAACGCCTTCAAATGGGCATCCTCGAGCGTTGACGTGAACGCCGTGCGCGATGGCCAATTCGTGAGCATCACCGTGGACGACGACGGCCCCGGCATCCCGCAGGAGCGCCTGCAGGCCGTGCTGCTGCCGGGCGTCCGGGAGGACGAGCGCGTTCCGGGCGATGGCTTCGGGCTGACGATCGTGACCGAAATGGCGGGGCTATACGGCGGATCGCTCGCGCTTCACCAGGCCAAGCCGACAGGACTGCGCGCAATCCTGCGCCTCCCCGCCGCCATCGGGGAGAGCTAGAGGTCCTCCTGAGGTCACCGGGCCGTTCTTTACGAACTGGCCCGATCTGTGCTCGGTAGGCTTAGTAGGGATTTTTGCGTCGGATCGCTCAGCCGAGGTCCGGCTGTGTTGCGCGGTAGCTTGGCAAGGCCTCGACCGCAGCCCACCAGTCGGAGAAGCCCGGGACATCGAACAGAGACGCCTTGTCCGGTGTCAGCGAGACGTAGAAGGCGATCGGTGCCAGGTACAGATCGGCAAGGGAAACTTCGCTGCCAGCAATAAAGGCATCGCTACCCCGGGTCGACATGGCGAATTCGATGACCTTGCGGCCGGTTTCGATGCCTTCCTTGCGGCTGTCTTCGTTCTTGCCGCCGACGAAATCCGGGAACAGGTGATAGGCTGCCACGCCGCCCAGAAGGGCCCCGTAGCCGTAGGAATCGATGATGCCGATCACCATGTCCATGCGGGCCCGGTCGCGGGGCGTGGCCGGAATGAGGGAACGTCCGGGCAAGACATCGTTCAGGTAGCGTGTAATCGCGGCGGTTTCGATGATGTGCATTCCGTCATGCTCGAGCACGGGGACCTTGCCGAACGGATGCCGCTTCAGATGCTCCGCGGACTTCGGTTCGCCTTTCAGCACATTGAGCGGCACCTGATCGAAGTCGGTGACGCCCTTTTCCGCGAGAAGCATCTTCACGGTGCGCACATATGTCGATCCGTCGAAACCCCAAAGCGTAATGCCTGCCATGTCTGATCGTCCTCTTTTATGCTTCACCCGCCCCATGCGGGGAATACGAAAATCTGTGGAGTCTTCCCGGCCACGGACTTCAGTGGGTCGGTCCGGGACCGCCGCGCGCCAGCATGCGCTGAAGGGTGCGGCGGTGCATGTTCAGCAGCCTGGCCGACTCGGACATGTTGCGGCCGGTCGCCTCGAAGACGCTGAGGATGTGTTCCCAGCGGACCAGATCCGGTGCCTTCAAGGCACTCGTCGTTTCGGACTCGGACTCTACGGCGAATCCCAGCACTTCGAGGATCTCGTCCGCATCGGCCGGCTTGCTCAGATACTCCGTCGCCCCGAGCTTGACGGCGACGACAGCGGAGTGGATGTTTCCGTAGCCGGTCAGAACAAGCGTCTTGGTGTCCTTGGAAAGCATATTGACCGCCTCGATAACGGCAAGGCCACTTGTCTCGCCGATCCGCAAATCCGTGATCACGATGTCGAGATGCCTTTCGCCGACCGCAGTAACGGCTGCCTCGACTGTCTCACAGACCTCGACGTCGAAGCCGCGATCAGCAAACACCTTGCCGAGCCGTTGACCGAAAACACTGTCGTCATCGACGATGAGAAGGGAGAGCGGCGCTTCCTCGCACGCGCTCGAGACGCCTTCGAATTTCGCAGCCATGTAGTTCATCGCATTCTCCCCCATAGATTGGGCGCTGGGCATGGGCTGGACCCTGCCGGATGATAACTTCCAAGCGTCGAAACGGGTCCAAGCCGGCGGGCCCGCCTTAGGTATTGGCGGCAATCTGACAGTGGGCGAGCCGCGCGAACCGCCATCTCGCGAAAACGGGATAAACGGCCCTCATGACCGCGTTCACCGGCGGAAAGCGCGCGATAGCCGCTGCGGTGCGCCACCTCGGTATATGGCGCCAGATCAGCAGGAACGCGTCGACGCCGACATGCATGCGACCGCTCTCGTCCTTGCCGTGGAGCTCCATCAAGGCGTCTGCGAGAGAGATGTTTTCCGCCTCCAGTGCCGATGCGTCCTTCATGACGTCGACCCAGTCGAAAACGTTCGCTGGCGCAACCTTGCGGTAGTGGTTGATTTCACGCGAACACATGCCGCAAGCGCCATCGTAAAAGATCGTGATCATGATGGGTATACGGCCGGTTCGGCGTTCGGATCAAAGACAAGCCGCCCTCGACCGCACATCTCACCAGGGAATCGTTGTTCCATCATAGGCGAAGAACTGCCCGGTATCCTTTGGCTGCAGCCCGTCGAGGGTGCGCAGGATCTGGGTCGCCGCCTCTTCCGGCTCAAAGCGGGAATGCCCGGAAGAGAACGGATTGGACAGCCCGGTCCTTACCGTCCCCGGATGGATCGACACGATCGTCGAGGCCGGATGGCTGCGGGAGACTTCGATCGCCGCAGTGTGGACGATCTGGTTGAGGGCGGCCTTTGCCGACCGATAGGAGATCCACCCGCCGAGCCCGTTGTCACCGATCGATCCGACCCGTGCCGAGAGGAAGGCCATGATCGCCCGCCGCCTTCTGGCAAGCAGCGGCACGAAATGCTTGAGAACCAGCGCCGGACCTGCGGCATTCAGCGCAAACTGCGCCATCATGGCCTGCTGCGAGATATGCCGGATGGACTTCTCGGGTCCTGCACCGTCGATCGTCAGCGCGCCTGTCGCGCACAGGATCAGGTCGAATTCCTGGTTTGCCAGCGCCCCGGCGGCCTGCGCCACCGAAGCCTCGTCCGTCACGTCGAAACCGTCGTTCCGCCGCGAAAGCAGCACCAGCTTCTCGCAATGGCCGTCGTCGGCCAGTTGCCCCGCAAGGGCGCTGCCGATGCCGCCGCTGGCTCCGATCACCAGTGCCCGATAGTCGACATCGAGCGATGTCATCAATCCTTCCGCCATGTATCCCTCCATCCCATTCCTCCCGCCTTCATCCCCTTGCGAGCATGATGAACCGCGACTGATCGGCAGCCGACATCCCGAACGTCCCGGTAAAGCGCGTGGTCAGCGTCTTCGCACCCTGTTTTGCGACGCCGCGCATGGCCATGCACATGTGCTCGGCCTCGATCATCACGGCAACGCCCTTCGGCCGCAGGCTCTCGTCGAGCGCGTTGGCGATCTGCGCCGTCATGGTTTCCTGTGTCTGCAGGCGCCGGGCATAGACCTCCACCAAGCGGGCCATCTTGGAGAGACCGAGCACGCCCTTGTCGGGAACGTAGGCGATATGCGCCACGCCATGAAACGGCACCATATGGTGCTCGCAGTGGGAGTGGAACGTGATGTCCTTGACGATCACCATGTCATTGTAGCCGGCCACTTCGGAAAACGTCCGTGACAGCACGTCTTCCGGCGCGATATCATAGCCGGAGAACAGCTCGCGATAGGCCTTGGCGACGCGCTTGGGCGTATCGAGCAGGCCTTCGCGCTCGGGGTCGTCGCCCGCCCACCGGATCAGCGTCCGGACCGCAGCCTCCGCTTCCTCCCGCGAGGGGCGCTCTGAGGGGGCGGCGCGACTGGCATTGGCGAGCATGGCATCCATTGGTATTCTCCAAATCCATAAAACGACGTTGCGTACGGGAACTCCTTGGCTTCAGATCAAACCGACCGTTTTCAGGGCGCCCCAGGCTGCGCTTTGATCCGGTTTAGCAGCCTTGCCGTATTGGCTAAAAATTTCGACGGATGGCCGGGTGTCACGCAGGATCGCAATTGTCGGAAACGGTTCCTTCGCCAGCTCCCATGCCGGCGTCATCGACGCGTGCGACCTGATCATCCGCTTCAACGACTGCCGCTCAGTGGGAGAGGGCGGCCTGCGCACGGATGTGGTCGCGGTCTGCAACACGGGCCGGCCGGCGCTCGCCATGATCCGGGACACATCCTGGCGTGAACGGCCTGCGGTTGCCTCCGCCTCCGCCATCTGGTGCGTGCGCGACCATCACAAATTTGCGGAACTGAAACCGAAACTGGATGCTGGCCTCGAAGACTTCTGCGACGACTATACCGGCGAATTCGCAAGCTTCGCGGCGGAGACCGGAAAGGCCTTCGAGGTCATCCCGCGCCACCATCACGACCGCATCGACGCCGAGCTGCAACGGATCGTGTCGGGCAGCTACATCGTGCCGAGTTCGGGACTGATGGCGGTCGCCTATGTGATCGAGGAAGCAGCCATGCCGGGCGACACGGTCATTCTCGCGGGCTTCGACCACAAGGGGTGGAGCGGACATCCATTCGACGCGGAACGCCTGCTGATCGAACGCTTCATTACCGAGGGGCGGATCCAACGGCTCGCCGCAAGCGACACCCGATACGCGGAATACCACGCGTGACAGACCGAGAGACTGCCGAAGCAGCGACACAGAGTGGAAAACCCATGGCGAGCAGAAAACGAGTTGGCATCATCGGGGCGGGAATGGCGGGCCTGACACTGGCGAGAGCCATTGGCGACGTCGCGTCCGTGCGCATCTTCGAGAAGAGCCGCGGCGTCGGTGGCCGGATGGCGACCCGGCGAATGGATACGCTCTCCTTCGATCACGGCGCGCAATATTTCACGATCAGGGACGATCGATTCCGCTACTCCCTGGAAGCGGCGCGCGCCGACGGCGTGGTCGAAGCCTGGAACGGCAAGGTGGTATCGCTCGATCGGAACGGACCGAGCGAAAAACCGACGTCGGGCTCGACCCGATATGTCGGGATGCCTTCGATGAACGCCTTGCCGAAGGCGCTGTCCGCCGGCCTCGATATCCAGCAGGAGTGCGAGGTCGGCACTGTCGGCGGGGAGCCCGGCCGCTGGTTCGTCAATACCCGCGACAGGACCGAGGGGCCTTTCGACTGGGTGGTGACGACAGCGCCTGCCCCGCAATCGGCTCTTATCCTCCCCGCCGGGTTCGCCCATCACGACAAGCTCGGCGCGGTGCGCATGAACGGATGCTTCACGCTGATAGCGAGGCTGACGAGCAGCGCGCCTATACCCTTCGCCGCCGCCCATGTCGAGGACCCCGTCATCAACTGGATCTCCCTTAACAGCAGCAAGCCGGGGAGGCAGGAACCGCCATGCCTGGTGGTCAATTCCGACGCGGCCTGGGCCGACCTTCACATCGCCATGCCCCTCGAAGAGGTCAAGCAACAGATGATCGAGGCGATCCGTCGCCACGTGAACATCGACCCGCAGGATGCCGAATCCGCCGTCGTCCATCGCTGGCGATACGCGAATGTCGAACGCCCTGTCGGCGAGCCCTATCTTCTCGACCGCGAACTGCAACTGGCCGCCTGCGGCGACTGGTGCATCGCCGGCAGGGTAGAGGCGGCATTTCTGAGCGCGACTGCGCTCGCCGAGACCTTGGGCGGGATCATGGAGGCGGCGGAATGAATGGACTTTCGCGCAGCGTGTCGACGGCGCTTGCCCTGGCAGGCATCCTGCCCTTCTGGTTTCTCGCCCTCGTGCCGGGCACCGTCGCCGGACTGAACCCGTCCTCCGTCTTCGTGACCTACGGCGCCATCATTAGTTCGTTCCTGGCAGGTACCCTGTGGGGCCGTGCCCAGAACGGCGGGGCGGATCTTGCCCTGCTTGTCGGCAGCAACGTGCTTGCGCTCGTCTCCTTCGCAACTGCCGTCTTTACGCTGTCGCCGGCCGCGCTGGTGATCCAGCTCATCCTTTTCGGGCTGCTGCTGGTCGCGGACTACCGGATCTACGCCGGCGATCCCGAGCAGCGCTGGTACTGGAAATTGCGCCTGGCGGTCACGCTGCTGGTCTCCTTTGCCTACGACATCATGCTGCTGGACTACATTCTCGGGGCGTGTCGCTAGGATGACCTCGGCCCGCCGCCTTGCATCGAAACCCTATCTCGACGTTCGGGCAGCAGGCATGCCGAATGATCCGACTTTGGACATGCGTCGTATATCGGCTATGAGAACATCGGTGCCCGAGCAATCCGCGTCGTCTGCCGTTCCGGCTGCCTGCATGGGTATCGGGACGACAGTACCGTTGTACAGGAAGGTCCTGCCTTTGGCAGAAACACAAGCCGCATTCGACCGTAAGAGGATCAACGAACTGATGGCCGCAGTTGCGGAGCGTCAGGACGTGGATTCGTACGAGATGCTGTACAAGTATTTCGTCCCGAAAGTGCGCTCCTACATGTTCAAGATCGGCGGCGATCGCATTCTGGCGGAAGAAATGGCGCAGGAGGCCATGCTCTCCGTTTGGCGGAAGGCCAACCAGTTCGATCCGGAAAGAGGCGCGGCATCGACCTGGATCTACACGATCGCCCGCAATGTCCGCATCGACGCGCTGCGCCGCGGCCCGCGGCCGGATTTCGACCCGAACGACCCTGCCTTCGTGCCCGGCGATACCCCAGCTGCCGATGTCGCATTCGACAAGGAGCAGGACGCCGAGAGGCTGCGTTCGGCCATGGCGTCCCTGAAGCCGGATGAGATCAGGGCACTGAGGATGTCTTTCTTCGAAGACAAGGCACACGCGGCCATCGCCGCGTCGCTCGGCATCCCCATAGGGACTGTTAAATCAAGGATAAGGAATGCATGTCTGAAGCTTCGCAACATACTCAAGGACGACTGATGGTGGTGCATCATCTCGGTGACGAGCTCCTGATGTCCTATGCTGCGGGAACGCTGTCGGAGGGTTGGAACATCGGCGTGGCCACGCATCTGTCGTTCTGCCCCGCCTGCCGTGACCGGCTCGACGAGTTCGAGACGATCGGCGGCTATTTTCTCGAATGCGAGGAAGTCGCGCCATCGGACCCGGTGGGATGGGAAGACATGAAGAAGCGCATGGCAACGCCGGAAGCGACGACGCCTCCCGCCCCCAGACGTTACGACCCGTTGCTTCCGCAGCCGCTGCTCGCCTATGTGGAGGCAGCAGGAGGCCTGAAGTGGCGTTCGCTCGGCAGCGGTGCATCGCAGATGAAGGTCGCGACATCGGATCCGAGCACGATCGTCAGGCTGCTGAAGATCCCGGCCGGAAAGCCGGTTCCCGAGCACGGGCATCGCGGCCGCGAGCTGACGCTCGTTCTGGCCGGCAGCTTCGGCGATTCGGTTTCCGTGTTCAATCGCGGCGACGTCGAGCTTGCCGACGACGAGCTGACACACCAGCCGATTGCCACGCCCGGAGAGGACTGCATCTGTCTCGCCATCACCGAGGCGCCCCTGCGGTTCACCAGTCGCATGATGCGCCTCATCCAGCCCTTCATCGGTATCTAGCCCCGCAGAACTGTCCCGCTCGACCGCTGCAGCACCCGCTCCGACATCGGTCTGCGGGAGCGCCGTCGTCCAATCCCGATTTCATTTCCCCCTGACGGGCGAAAGCTCTGGAACCATAGCGTCGGGAAATGTAAGAGAGTAACGACATCAGCGCAGCGGGATCTATTGTTGGCAACGAGTGACACACAGTCAAAGCGTGGAGCCGTTCGCGCGCGGGTGACCCGCATCGCGCCGCTGGCTGTCGTCGCGGTGTCCCTGCTGCTGTCGGGATGCGGCGGCCGGCTGATCGGCGTGATGGCGCCGAGCGGCAAGGTGGTCCAGGGCACATCGCAGGTCCGCCTGCTGGCTGCGACGACGCGGGAGCCGTCGGCGGACAAGGCGATTCTCTTCAGCGGCGAGCGCGGCAGCGATCTGAAGGTCGATGCCATCACCGTTTCCATTCCTCCCGAGGCCAACCGGACGGTAGGCCAGGTGCAGTGGCCGAGGCGCCTGCCTGCCAATCCGCTGAAGGAGTTCTCGACCGTCAAAGTCGTGCCTCTAGTCTCCAAGAAGGACGACGAGACCTGGCTGAAGCAAAATCTGCCGAAGAGCCGCCGCGCACTGGTCTTCGTGCACGGCTTCAACAACCGCTACGAGGACGCGGTCTACCGCTTCGCCCAGATCGTCCACGATTCCGGAGCCGACGTCGTTCCCGTCGTTTTCACATGGCCCTCGCGGGCCAGCATCTTCGACTATAACTACGACAAGGAAAGCACCAACTATTCACGCGATGCGCTGGAAGATCTGCTGCGCCGGATCAATGCCGAGCCGTCCATCGGCGAAATAACGGTCATGGCCCATTCGATGGGGACCTGGCTGGCGGTGGAATCGCTGCGCCAGATGGCGATCCGGGATGGCAAGACCTTGCCCAAGATCAAGAATGTCATCCTGGCATCTCCCGATCTCGACGTGGATGTCTTCAGCCGGCAGTTCCGTTCGCTGGGCAAGAACCCGCCGCACTTCACGCTCTTCGTCTCGCAGGACGACCGCGCTCTCAGCGTCTCGCGCCGCATTTCCGGCAACGTCGATCTTCTCGGCCAGGTCGACGCCAATGCCGAGCCCTATCGCACGGAGTTCGAGAAGGCCGGCATCAGCGTCATCGACCTGACCAAGCTGAAATCCGGCGACAGCCTCAATCACGGCAAGTTTGCCGAAAGCGCTGACGTGGTCAAACTGATCGGCCAGCGGCTGATCGCCGGACAGACCATCACCGATTCCGATGTCGGTCTGGGCGAGACCGTCGGCGCGGTGGCGCTCGGTGTGTCCACCACCGTCGGCAACGCCGCAAGCGTCGCCGTCAGCGCGCCGATCGCGGTCTTCGATCCCCGTACGCGACGCAATTATGGGGAACAGGTCCAACGGCTGGGACGCTCGGTCGACAACACCCTCGGTTCCGTCGGCGACACCGCCGGGGCGGCAGGTCTGAAGACGGATGGCGGCGAACCCGATCCGAAGTGCCCGCCGAACCAGACGGATCGTCAGCCAGATTGCCGGAACTAGACCGGCCGCATTCTCGAGCCGCGCCGGTCAGCGCGACAGCGCATAGGCGGCGGCAACATCGCCGAGGACGGAGAGGGCCAGCGAATTCGCATCGCGGGCCTTGGGGAACACGCCGATGGGGGCCTTGATCCTGTCGATATCGGCCTGCGAATATCCGAGGCCCCGCAGCGCCTCCGATCGCCGATCGTGGGTCTTGCTGCTGCCGAGCGCACCGATGTAAAACGGCGTCCCGTCCAGCGCGGCGCGCAGCACCGGGAGCTCAAGGTCGAGATCGTGATGCAGCAGGGCGACCGCCATGTCGGCGTCCGGCGAGGCGCCATCGGAGAGGCTCGCCTGCTCCTCCCGGCGAAGAACCTCATAGCCTGTAGATACAGCCAGCTGCGCCGTACGCTCGGCCTCGATCGACTTGCCGCTCAGGAGGAGACGCGGGCGCGGGCGGTAGCCGCGCAGCAGCTGCTCTCCGTCCCAGACGCAGTGTTCCGGGAAGGCCGCGACCTTGAGCGACTGCGCTCCGGCATCGTAACGCAGTCCCATGCGCCGCCGGGACCGCAGCCCCTCGAGCACGGTCCGGAGACAGAGATTTTCGCGCAGCACGTGAATTGCGAGCGTGATACCGCCGCCGCAGGGCAGCACGATATCGAAAAAGCGCGATCCTTCCCCCAGCCGCAGAAAGCGGTCGTGTCCTGTGGAGATCGCCTGGAGTGCCTCTGCCGCCACCGCCGCTTCCGTGCATCCACCGGACACATAGCCGCAATAGAGGCCATCCTCCCGAACCGCCATCTGGGCACCCAGCGCCCGTGCCGCGCCGCCGCGGATTTCGACCAGCGTGATGAGCGCCGTCTGCAGACCGTCACCGAAAGAGTCCGCAGCATATTGCAGGATCTCCTGACCGTCGTCGGTCATGAAAGCCATCTGAGGCATCGACATCTCGGGTCTGGCAAGGGTAAGCGACATGAATTGGTCTCTGTGATCTCTGCGGAATAAAGTAGAACTTCAGCTCCGCCGATAGGTTCCGAGCCGTGCAGGCTGGGCTCCGACCGTAAGGCCAAGGACGGAGCCACTTTGGCAAGCATCTACGATGATGACGCCGTAAAATTTCGGCCGCGTCAACATCGATGCCGAAACTTGTTGCTGGCAGCTGGATGGATAGCTGCATAGGCAGCCATCGAAGCATTTGGCCGAGCGACTGTCGCCGCTCGGCCTTGCTATCAGGCGACCGCAGGCAGGCCCGCGATCAGCTTGTCGAGCGTGATCGGATAGTTTCGAACGCGGACGCCGGTTGCATTGTGGACCGCGTTGGCAATGGCAGCGGCAACGCCGCAAAGCCCGAGTTCACCCACGCCCTTCGCCTTCATCGGCGACGAAATCGGATCTGTTTCGTCGAGGAAGATCACCTCCTGATGCGGCACATCGGCGTGGACGGACACTTCGTAGCCGGCAAGATCGTGGTTGACGAAGAAGCCGCGCTTCTTGTCGACGACAAGCTCTTCCGTCAGGGCCGCGCCAATGCCCATGGTCATGGCCCCGATCACCTGGCTGCGGGCGGTCATCGGATTGAGGATGCGCCCGGCAGCACAGACTGCCAGCATGCGCCGGATGCGCGGTTCACCGGTGGCGATGTGGACGCCGACTTCGACGAAATGCGCGCCGAAGGTCGATTGCTGGTATTTCTTGTCGAGATCGCCGTATTCGATGCTGTCCTCGGCCACCATTCCGTCGCCAGCGGCTTCCGCAAGCGAGACCGAGTGGTTTCCGGAGCGCACGTGCTCATCGGAAAACGTCACTTCGGCGGGGTTGAAGCCCAGCTTTTCCGAAATCGCATCGCGCAGCTTGACGCAGGCCGCATAGACACCCGATGTGGAATTGTTGGCGCCCCACTGGCCACCCGATCCGGCCGAAACCGGGTAGGCGGAATCGCCGAGGCGAACCTCGACCTTGTGCATCGGCAGACCCATCATTTCGGCTGCCGTCTGGGCAATGATGGTGTAGCTGCCCGTTCCGATGTCCGTCATGTCGGTCTCGACGACAACGACGCCGTTCTTGTCGAGCCGAACCCGCGCACCCGATTTGGTGAGCATGTTGTTGCGGAACGCTGCCGCAACGCCCATACCGACCAGCCAGTCTCCGTCGCGGCGCACAGCCGGCTTGGCCGAGCGGTCCTTCCAGCCGAAGCGCTCGGCGCCGAGCCGCAGGCATTCGACCAGATGGCGTTGCGAGAAGGGCCTGTCCGGATTTTCCGGATCGACCTGCGTATCGTTGACGATGCGAAACTCGACCGGGTCGATACCCAGCTTTTCCGCCATTTCGTCCATGCTGATCTCCAGCGCCATCAGCCCGGAGGCTTCGCCGGGCGCGCGCATGGCGTTGCCTTCCGGCAAGTCGAGCACGGCAAGCCGCGTCTTCGTCATGCGGTCGGCGCCGGCATAGAGGAGGCGCGTCTGCTGCACGGCCGTCTCGGGACCGCCGCCCTCGAGATCGCCGGACCAGCTTTCATGTCCGATGGCGGTGATCTTGCCATCCGGTGTTGCACCGATCCTGAGCCTCTGGATGGTGGCGGGCCTGTGGGTGGTGTTGTTGAAGATCATCGGCCGGGTCAGGGTCACCTTGACCGGCCGTCCGGCCATCTTGGCACCGAGTGCTGCCAGGATGGCATCCGTGCGCACGAACAGCTTGCCGCCGAAACCGCCGCCGATGAAGGGTGAAACGAGGCGCACGTTCTCCGGGTCGATCCCGAGCGTCGTGGCGACATCGCCCTTGGACCAGTGGATCATCTGGTTCGAGGTCCAGATGGTCAACTTGTCGTTCTCCCAGGCAGCTATCGAGGCGTGCGGTTCCATCATCGCATGGGAATGATCGGGCGTGGTGTAGGTCTCGTCCAGCTTGACGGGCGCCCGTCCGAACGCGCCTTCGAAATCGCCGACTGCCGTATCCGGCTTGTCCTTTTCAGGCTTTGCCGCCGTGTCCTTGCTGGCTGCGAGATCGAATGCCCCTTCGCTGGCGGCATATTTGATCCGCACGAGCTGCCCGGCGGCGCGGGCCTGCTCGAACGTCTCTGCCACCACGAGCGCCACGGCCTGGTGATAGTGCTCGATATCGGGCCCGCCCAGAAGCTTTGCAGTGTTCAGCTTGCCCTTGCCGAGCTTGCCGGCATTCGCCGCGGTGACGATGGCGATGACGCCGGGTGCCGCCTTGGCGGCTGCAAGCTCGTAGCCGGTGATCCGTCCCTTCGGAATGGACGAGCCGACCACGTATCCATAGGCCTGGTTGGGCACGACGTCGTGCTGCTCATAGGCATAGCGCGCAGCGCCGGTCACTTTGAGATGGCCGTCGATGCGCTCGATCGGCTGGCCGACCCGCTTCAGTTGATCGATGGGATTTGTGGCTGCGGGAGTATCGAATTTCATGTCTTAACTCCTGGCTTCAAGCAGCACCGCATCGAGCGTTCGCTCGACCAGCGGGACCTTGAACGCATTTTCTTCCGTGGTGCGGGCATCGGCAAGCAGCTGCTCGACGGTTGCCTTCGCGCCTTTCTGAAGGTTCGCCTCGGCTGCCTCGACACGCCACGGCTTATGGGCGACACCGCCAACCGCAACCCGGCCGGAGCCATCCGGCTGAATGATCGCACCCACAGATATCAAAGCGAAAGCATAGGATGCGCGGTCGCGTACCTTTCGGTAGATGTGCCGGCCGCCGGTCGGCTTTGGAAGGGTGACGGCCGTGATCAGCTCTCCGGTCGTCAGAACGGTTTCGATATTGGGCGTGTCACCGGGCAACCGATGGAAGTCGGCGATCGGGACATTGCGCGTCGAGCCGTCCGGCTTGACCGTCTCGACGACGGCATCGAGCGCACGCATGGCAATCGCCATGTCGCTCGGGTGGGTGGCGATGCAGGCATCGCTGGCGCCGACGATCGCATGCTGGCGGCTGAACCCGCCGATAGCGGAGCATCCGCTGCCGGGCTGGCGCTTGTTGCAGGGCTGGTTGGTGTCGTAGAAATAGGGACAGCGGGTTCGCTGCAGCAGGTTGCCGGCGGTCGTTGCCTTGTTGCGCAACTGCCCGGAGGCACCGGCCAGCAGGGCCCGCGACAACAGGCCGTAATCGCGGCGGACACGGTCGCCGGCGGCCAGATCGGTGTTGCGGACCAGCGCGCCGACGCGCAATCCGCCGTCTGCCGTCGGCTCGATCTTGTCGAGCCCAAGGTCGTTGACGTCGATCAGATGGGTCGGCGTCTCGATCTGCAGTTTCATAAGGTCGAGCAGGTTGGTGCCGCCGGCAATGAACTTCGCATTCTTGTTGGACGCAGCGGATGCAGCAGCGGCAGCGACCGACGTCGCCCGCTCATAGGTGAACGCCTTCATGCCTTGCCTCCTGCAACTTCCGTCATGGCATCGACGATGTTGGAATAGGCACCGCATCGACAGATGTTGCCGCTCATCCGTTCGCGAAGCTCGTCCGCGGTGACCTTGGACGCATCCGTGAGACTGACGCTGACGTGGCTCGGGATACCGGCCTTGATCTCTTCGAGAACGGCAACGGCGGAACAGATCTGGCCGGGCGTGCAATAGCCGCACTGGAAGCCATCATGTTTGACGAAGGCAGCCTGCATGGGATGCAATTCGTCCGTCGTTCCGAGACCCTCGATGGTGGTGACGCTGTCGCCCTCATGCATGACCGCAAGGCTCAGGCAGGAGTTGATGCGCCGGCCCTCGACAATTACGGTGCAGGCACCACACTGGCCATGATCGCAGCCCTTCTTCGTGCCCGTCAGGTGCAGATGTTCGCGCAGTGCGTCGAGCAGCGATGTCCGGGTGTCAACCTTGAGTGTAACAGGCTTTCCGTTGACCTTGAACGAGACATCGGCCGAATAGGACTTTTCCGGCTCGGCTGCCTGTGCGTTGGCACTGGAGGGTGCGGCGCCAATCGCGACGGTTGCCGCGCTCGCAATCAGGAGATCGCGCCGGGACATTTCAAATTCGCTTGGACAGTGCATGGTGTGCTCCAGTTGCGTGAGTGCATGGCCTATCCCTCTTCGACCCGGATGCTTTCCTCAGGTCGTGGTTAGTCATGGAGACGCAAATAGGGCACCGATGGAGGATGATTAGAGAAAAATTTAGATAGGGCTTATGCACGTTGAACATGAATGCCCGCCACGATGCCATCGCGAGACGCGTCCGCCCGGGTTTTCACAAGGTGTTTTCCAGGTCGGCAGCGCCGCCCACGAGAGCACCTGAACACCGATCATCGCATGGAAGCCCGCAGGCCGCTCCTTACAGCATGCGGCGCGTCCGATCTCATCCCGCAATCTGTTCACACCTCAGGGAAGCATAGCCAGCGACAGCGTCGCCTGAAGCATCACGCGCGCACCCGTCACGACGTGCTCGGGCGCGACATACTCCGCCTCGTTGTGGCTCAGCCCGTCGCGGCAGGGCACGAACATCATCGCGGCAGGCGCCACACGCGCGAGGAACAGGGCGTCGTGAAATGCGCCGGAGACCATCCGCTTGCTGGCGAGCGACAAGGCGCCGGCAGCAGCTTCGACAGCCTCGATCACGACAGGCGCAAACTTCGCCGACGGCATGTCGAACGTCTTCTCGATGACACAGGTGCAATGCTGGTCGGCGGCGCGGCTATCGCAGACGCGGCGAATCTCGGCTTCGATCCGGTCGAGACTGCGCGGGTCGGGGTGGCGGATATCGACGCTGAAGGCGACGGTGTCCGGAATGGCGTTGATGGAGCCCGGATGGACCGCCATCCGACCGACGGTCAGGCGCGCATCCCCGTCATCGGGCATGACTGTCGACTGCAGCTGGTGAAGTGCTGCCGCAGCGGCCACCATCGGGTCGCGTCTGTAGGCGAGTGCTGTCGTGCCGGCGTGGCCGGCTTGTCCGGAGAAAGTGGCCTGCAGCCAGCGGGTGCCCTGCACGCCGGTCACGATACCGACCGGGATATTTTCCCTCTCCAGCGAAGGACCCTGTTCGATATGCAGCTCGAGATAGCGCGAAACCGGCATTCCGAGCGGCCGCATCGCCGCTTCCGGCAGCGCCGAAAGGGTGGCGGCCAGTTCGTCGGCAAAGGACGCGCCATCGGCGCCGACGAGAGACTGCCACGCAGCGGGGTCGGCAGCGCCGGCAAAGGCCATGGAGCCCATGACGCCGGGGGCAAAGCGGCTGCCTTCCTCGTTGGTCCAGGCGACGACCTCCACCGGCACTTCGGTTTCGACACCGGAGTCTTCAAGCGCTTCCAGCACCTCGAATGCCGACAGCGTTCCGAGCGCGCCGTCGAATTGGCCGCCCGTCGGCTGGCTGTCGAGATGACTGCCGATCAGCACCGGCGGATGGGATGGATCGCCGCCCTCGCGGCGGATGAAGAGATTGGCCATGCTGTCCTGAAACACACCGAAGCCACGGGCGAGCGCAAGCTCGGCCAACAGCCGCCGGGCGGCACGATCGCCGTCGCTCAGCGCCTGACGATTGACACCGCCGGCCGGCGTCGCGCCGATTGCGGCAAAGGTCCGCATCCGATCGAGCAGCCGCTGGCCATTGACGTAAGCGGTTGTCACGGCCTGATGCCCGAAATGAACGACTGGACGCGCGACAACTCGACCGGATTCCACCAGACGCCGTCGTATTTCAGCGAGCTGGCAACGATCACGCCGTCGACGATGCCCAGAATGTCGTTGACGTTCTCGGGCGTGACGCCGCTGCCGACCAGCGTCGGCAGGCCGGCCGCTTCCTTGATCATCCTGATATAGCCGAGATCCGCCGCATGGCCGGTGCGCTGGCCAGTGGCGATGACGGCGTCGGCGTCGAAGAAGACGAGATCCTTGACCTGCTCCTCGACCGGACGGTCGGCAACGATGGCATGAGCGCCATGCTTGACATGGGCATCGGCAAAAATGCGGATGCCATTGGCCCGCAGCTTGGCGCGGAACCGCATGGCGCGCGCCGCTTCACCCTCGATGAAGCCCTCGTTGGCGACATAGGCGTTGGCCCACTGGTTGACGCGCACGAAACCGGCGCCCGAAGCGCTGGCAATCGACAGGGCTGGAATAGAGGCATTGGCAAGCACGTTGATGCCGATCGGCCGGCCGAGCTCCCGACGGATGCGGTCGGACACGACGGACATGTAGGCCGAGGTTTCAGGTCCGATGTCGTCAGGCTTGGCGAAGGGAATGTCGCCGTGGTTTTCGACGATGACACCGTCGCAGCCGCCATGCAGATAGGCCTTCGCGTCGTCGAGGCCGCGCTGGTAGATCGCCTCCACCGTTTCGCCGTCATAGCGTGGCGAGCCCGGCAGCGGCATCAGGTGCACCACGCCGATCACAGCCTTGGGCTTGCCGAAGAGGGAGACCAGCACGTTGTCGGCGACCTGGCCGATGCGGTTCTTGAGGGCTGTCATGCGTTTTCCGTTTCCATTTCCATATCGATAAGGTGGGCCATCTCCTGCTGGCTGGGGCAGGACTGCATCGTGCCGATGCGGGCGACGGACAGGGCCGCAGCCGCAGTGGCAATGCGGACGGCATGACCGAGTGGTATCTTTTGCGCAAGGCATCCGGCGACACAGCCGCAAAAGACATCGCCGGCACCGCTGGTGTCGACGGCCTGGACGCGCAGCCCCTCGACACGATGTGGCTTGCCGACGGCGCTATCGATGACGAGACAACCGCGCGCACCGAGCGTCACCACGACGGCGCCCGCGCCACGGGCAAGGAGATCCCTGCCTGCCTGTAGCGGATCGGCGTGGCCGGAAATCTCTTCAGCCTCGCCCTCGTTGACGATGACGATGTCGGCCGACGACAGATCCGGGCTGTTCCCAGGCGAAAGGGGGCTCGGATTGAGCAGCGTCGTTGCCCCCGAGGCTCTGGCCGCCGCAAGACAGGCAGCAGTGACGTCGGGCCGCAGATTGCCCTGCAACAGCACGATATCGCCGGCTGAGATCGACGCCGCCAGGCCGGTCTGCTGCAGCGGATGGAATGCCTGCGCACAGGCAACGCCGCTGACGATGATGTTCTCGCCGCCGGCATCGACCATGATCGTCGAGCGATCGGTCGGCAGGTCCAGGGCCGTCATCACCGCGGTCTCGAACTCGTTGGACAGGCGCTCGCGGATGGTTCTGGCGGCAGCGTCCGTGCCCGTTGCCGCCAGGAAATCGACCGGAGATCCGGTGCGGGCGGCAGCAACCGCCTGGTTGGCGCCCTTGCCGCCGACGCCGTCGACATGGCTGTCAGCATTCAGCGTCTCGCCCGGCCGCGCGAAGCGGTCGAGACGGAACGTGGTATCGATGCAGACATTGCCGACGACGTGGACGCGCATGGTTCAATCCTTGGTCGTCGCCCAGGCGAGCATCTGCTCGAACAGCGTCTTGTAGCCGCTCCAGGCGATGAAGCTCTGCGGCAGCCAATGGGGCCCGACGTCGGAGGTCCAGGCAACGGTCCGGCCCTTGCCGTAGGAGCCGGCGACCAGCAGCGGCAGCGAACCGTAGTCGGTCGAAACAGTGGCGAGGATCTCGGCACCCGGCTTGACGGTGACTTCGTTGAAGCCGAGCAGGATCGGCCAGTCCTTGCCGAGACCCTTGAGGATCGGATGGTCTGCGTTGCCGTTGACATCAGGTGCAAAGCCTTCCGGCACTTCGACGCGGTCGTCGACCGAGAGGCAATCGACCGGAAGCACATCCTCGATCGGCGTCTTGTGGTAGCGGGCGCCACCGTTGATGCCCTGGAAGCTGTAGTAGCCGCCGAACATCAGGAGACCGCCGCCATTGCCGACATAGTCGCGCAGCAAGCGCAAGCGGTTCGGCGTCGGCTTGGAATGGATCCAGGTATCGGGATGCAGCAGCAGCGTGTTGGCGCCGATATCAGACAGAACGATGGCGTCGTAGGC
>CAZZZI010000044.1:0-25689 GCA_964658415.1 uncultured Sphingomonas sp.
ACGAGACCAACGCCAACGAACCGGAATATGCCAACCGCTTCGAGGCCATCCCGTCGCGCGTCCCGATGACCCCGCACCGCGAGACCAGGCGGCCGCGCATCGAGGGCGCCCAGGTGGCCATCGTCGCCGGCCCGGAAGGCGAGGAGATCCATCCCGACCAGTACGGCCGCATCAAGGTCTGGTTCCCCTGGGACCGCAGAGCCAAGAAGGATGGCAGCGACACCTGCTGGGTTCGCGTGGCGCAAAGCTGGGCCGGCTCCACCTGGGGCGGCCAGATCATCCCGCGCATCGGCATGGAAGTGATGGTCGCCTTCGTCGATGGCGATCCAGACCGGCCGCTGGTGACGGGCGTGGTGCCGAACCCGGCGAATGGAGTGCCGTATACGCTTCCGGCCAATAAGACGAAGAGCACATTTAGAACGAACACGCACAAAGGCAGCGGTTTTAACGAGCTTTCCTTCGAGGACGAAAATGGCCGCGAGGAGGTTTACATGCATGCCCAGCGTGATCACCGCATTCACGTGGAAAATTCCCGTTCGAAACGGATCGACAACAATCAGGCGGAATCGATCGGCCACAACAAGACGATCGAGGTTGGGAACAACCACCACGAAGTGATTGGCGGCAACATGACGCTGATGGTCGGGCCCAACATCCTGCAGAAGGGTGTGACGGCGGCGATGGGCATCCTCAGAAATACCGTTGGAGACCTGCTGACGAGCAAGCTTGGATCCTTCACCGACAAATTGGGTGTTCTCGCCGAAGCGACCATGGGCGAAGGCAATATGATCATTGGAGTTGCCAAGAACAAGGCAGAAACGGTGATGATGGCATCCACCGAAATCGTGGGCGCCGCGAAGGCGCTGACGATAGGCGGCGGCTATCAAGTGACCGTTGGAGGAGTCCTCAACGAGAGTGTCGCGGTGGCTGCATGGGAGGAGGTTGGAAACAACAAGGTCACTCATGTCGGAGAGAAGTATGAGATCGTCGTTGGCAAGTCTTCAATTGTCATTGATCGCCAGGGAAACATTTCCATCAAAGGTGTCAATATCTCCTTGGAAGGAGAGCAGAGTATCAAGCTCAAGGCGGCGAAAATTGATATCAATTGAGGAGTTTCACCTGTGGCTTTGAAAATCATTGGCGACGCGTGGATTTCGGCAAACGATGAAAACCGCGGACAGCGCGATGCAATGCGCAAGCAGTTTTTTGCGCAGGCTGGCGTGACACCCGCATCGAGCTTGCGTGAGGTCTTTATTCCAGGACACGTGCGGCTGCAGCACACGCTCGCGCTTTTTGAAGACGCGTCAGCAGAGCGCATTGATGGCACAGAAAGCTTGGAGGCAGTCATAGCCCAAATGAAGTTGGAGATTGCTAGTCTAGGGTTAGCCGCTCCAGACGTGATGCAAATGGCCCAACTCCAGTCTTCTGGATTGCTGGGTTTGTCTCCCGAGGCTTTCAAGGCTTTCTTTGACGTTGATCTTGAAACCACCTTCGGCCGTTCATTCATGGGTTAGCAGGCAATGGTTGACGTCGCTTCGAATCTCCAACAGCGCTACCTGAAGGAACAGCAGGATTATACTGATGCGGTTTCTGCCTACGAGCAGACTTTGAACCGTGTTGCAGCGTCTGCCCCTGTGCCCATGGCGATGGAGACGAACTACAGCGTTGCCAGCGGTGGCTATCAGCGTGCCGCGACTGATCCTTGGATGTCCAAGAATCATCCCGAACTCGGTGCTGCGGCAACGCGTCTGGCAAAGGAAGAGCGCGAATTTCGGGCGCTGGACGATCCCTCCGCCAGCCATGGTAACAACAAATGCTCCATCGTTGGCTATACCGCAGAAAAATTCTATGAATACGTCGCGGCTGCGGAAATGATCTATTTGTTGGCGACAGATGAAAAATTCCGAGAGGATGTCGCCGCAAAGTTGGGTAGCCTGTTTGAGCGCGGCGGCTTGATCAGCGACTTCTTTACAGTGCTTGGCTCCGGTGCTGCAGCCGAAGGGTTGGCTTACTCTGGAGGTAATCGGCAAATCATTGAGGCCAATGAGGCTATAATCCGTGAGGGACAAGCTGCAGCCGGTCGCCTCGTCAACCGGCTGAAAAGCTATTTCACCGAGAAGTGGGAAGCCTTCAAGAAGGGCTGGCATGAATGCGGACTGGCAAACGCCATCGTGCGCGCCGGCATAGACGGCCTTTTCCTGGCCGGAGAAATCGCAATTGGCGGCGCCGTCATGCGCGGTGTCCGATTTGCCTATCAGGTCACGAAGGCGGGGCTACACCGGATCGAGATTATTGCTGTCGATAAAGCGCTGACGGTTGGAGCGCGGTCCTGGTCGAAGGAGGCGCTGGAAGCGAAATACGGCAAGCCTCAGCAGAATCAGGTCGCCGGCCTTCTGAAGGATGAGAACCGTTCTGTGCCTGACAGGCCGGCGACAGAGAAGCACGCTGCAAAAGAAAAATTAGATCAACGTCCAGATGGAAGCTATCGAGACCCGAAAGATCCGGCCGCCGTCAGGCGAAGCGCAGATGGCGAGGCGCTTTTACAAGATCCGAAGACCGGCCAGTGGTCTCAGGTCTCTCAATCATCCAATAGCCTTAAGGGAAAGTTCGGTGAGGCGACTGCTGATCGCTACATGCAGCAGCAAGGCTACCAGAAGGTAAACGGACCGGTATCTGACATGACAACGACAGGCCATCAGGGCATTGACGGAGTTTACAAAAAGGATGGAAATCCGCCGAGCTACGTGATTGCTGACGCAAAATACGGTAGTGCTGGGCTTGGCAAGCTAAAAGATAAGACAGTGCAAATGTCGCCAGCATGGATAAGGGACCGGCTTGGCGAGGCGATCGGCGTAGAAGACCTGTCGCAAATTCGTAAACATGGGTACGAGCCGAAGCTTCTGCGCGTCGATAAATACGGGAACGTGACCGAAGAAAGCCTCGCCGGCAGAAAATGGAGGGACGCAGACAAATGAGAGATAAGCTAAAAACAGAAGCTCATTTCGAAAAATTTTTCAAAGAGAGAAGGTGGCTTCTGAATGATACAATAAATACGTTCAATGAAGAAAAAGAATATAAACGAAAGTTAGGATTGTCGTATGATATTTTTCTAGATAGCCAGCATATTGCGATTGCGCAATACTCTGTGGGTGACCCAATTCCGGATGTTAGGAGTGCAATTATTTATTGCATTGATGCGCTCGGAGTGTTTGTGAACCTAGGTGAACAAGACCAAGAGCATTTCCTCTATGGCGATGGTGGTGGATACTCTGGCGGACTCGACAAATGGTACCGCCTTCTCGCTTGGTGCATCCTGTTTGATCTTCCACGAGACAAAACCGATATCGTCCTTGATTATCTTTCGCTCCAAATGCGCAATCCCGAACAGGCAACGGATGCGCTCGCAAACAAGATGGTGAAAGCCCTCGGTTACCCAGGCCAAGACGAAACCGATCATCTGCTGTGGCCGGATGCTTATGAACCGCTCTACCAATGCTTCAAGAAGGAGAGCTATCGCAATGAGCAGCTCAAGGTCTTCATGACGCAGTGGTACAAGAAAATGGGAGACACCTACTGGTACAACAACCACAAAAGCCGACAGGATACCTATTTCGGCTACTGGTGCTTCGAGGCTGCCGCAGTGGCAAAGATTCTTGACATTGATGACTCCGAACTCAAGGATCATCCCAACTATCCGTACGACGCTCGGCACTCGACCTGACGAGGCAATGATGGTTGGAGAGTGCCCAGATACACACGAGCCCGTGTCGGTGACATAGGCTCCGGCCATTAAGATGCGCATGACGACGGAGGCGACAACCTTTGCTGTGTCTCCAGTGAAGAAAGCGAACATGCCACAAGCCCATCGCAAAGCCGATATCGGCTCCGCCCATTCCTGCCACTTTCCGCCTACACCGGCCACCGGCGGCAGCCCGGACGTGTACGTCAATAACCGCCCCCTCATGCGCGTCGGCGATGCATATATCCCGCATGGATGCCCGTCCTGCCCGAAGCCCGCCCATCCGCGCAAGCTTGCGGCCGGCTCGGCAACCGTTTTCATCAATGGCCGGCCGGCTGGCCGTATCGGCGATGCAATCGATTGCGGTGGGCAGGCACAGACGGGATCATCGAATGTCTTCATCGGCGATAACGGTGGCAGCCCGACGACCTGACAGAAGACGATGGCATCACAATCCATGCCGACAGTCCGAGGTTAGGCGACGATGATCGAAGCTCACGCGGATCAGACAGAGCTTTCGGAGCGCGGTCAGGCCTTGCTGGCACGATTGCTCGAAATCTCAGAGCAGCCGGACAGGCGCATCTTCGCCGTGATGGATGGCGCGCGCTTTGACAATCTGCCGGTCCTGCTTCGCGCAGCGGATGTTGCGCACCGTCCGCTCTATCGGCACGCGGGTGGAGATTACTCCATCGTGACAGGCGGACCTTGGCTTGTCGACCCATCCCGACCGGCAGTTTCGCCTTTGTCGGGGATGGCGCAGGGTGACCATGCCGAGCCCGAGGATGCCGATCTCTCCGACGAGGCCCTTGAAGCCCGCTCGGCCGGATTGTCCGAGCAGATGATGGCGGCACTTGCCAGCGGTGATTCCACCGGTGGCGGGATTCTTGCCGGAGATGTGCATCCCGAGGCGGAGACAGTCATGTTGAGATTGGAAAAAATCCTTTGGATCTGCAGAGACAAGGCTGCCATCGTCTTCTGGCTGGGCGACGAGACGCTGACGGAAGAAACTCTCTACAGACATCTGCGCGGAATAAACCGGATCGTGATACCGAAGACGGCTGCATCCGACGATCTGGCGGACAACCGCGTGGAGCTGATGGCAGCGGGTGATGAAGCGGATGAAAGACCATCATCCGAAGAAACGGTGATCTTTCGCCATGCGGACCCGAATGTCATGGTGCAGTTGTTCTCCGGGCTGTACGAAGATCAGGCCGCGCGCCTGTTCGGGCCGGCGACGGAAATTCTTTTTGCGCCCGAGCAGAGCTGGGGCGGCGGGGTTAAACGCGGTCGGCGACCGGCCGATATTCCAACACCTACCGGTCATCTCCGTCTGGTGGATGAAAATATCGGCCAGATCCGTGCGTTGCGCCTCAAGACGATGCGCGAGATGCGTGCCAGCTATCTGCAAAAATGCTGCGCGGATGAACTTGTCGAGGCAATGCCGAGTGAACTTGCAGACCATGTTCTGGTCAGCGAGCAGACCGGAAAACGCCTGGGTCTCGTCTCCGAAGCTGCGCATTGCCGCTGGGCCTATCTGATGTTTGCGACCAGGGGCCAAATCGCGGCCTCGCCCGATATCGTCAGTTATATCCGCGACGCTGGTTCAAGCCCGGATCGGCAGGTCGGCCTAGTGATGAAAAGCACGGTTGCAGAGCTTCGCCGTCAACGGGCAGGAGTCGGGATAAACGGATGAGCTGGCTCAGCTTCGAGGGTGTCGGAAGCGTTGTCGGCGGCTTGGTGGGCGGCTTCGGTGGCGGTTTGGTGCAAGGAGTCACGGGAGCCGCTGTCGGTGGCGCAGGGGGAGCAGTTGCAGGTGCGGCCGCCGGTGCCGTCGTTGGCGCGCCGACCGGCCCGGGTGAAGTGCTGACAATACCTTCTGGCGCTGCTGCCGGAGCCGCCGGAGGCGCGGTCATTGGCGGAAGTATCGGTGCTGTCGAAGGGGTAAAGGCGGGTATTCCCGTCGGTCAGGATTATGGCGCCAGTGCCGGGCGGTGGCTGGACGATAAGATTTCCCAGATGACCGGCGCGGACGAGGAGGCTGACAAGGCGCCGAATACTGGAGACCAAACAGATGCATGTTCGACCTGTCAGCCACCACCGCCCGACCCCGACGATGACAGCAATGACCCCAACAAGGTTAATCACGTTTTCGGCGAAGGACAGGTACAGAAGCACAAGCTTGAAGGTGTCTTGAAATCTTATGGAGGTGAAAAGGTCAAGGCATACAGGGCTCTGCAGGAAGCAACTCGGAAGGCGGTCGGCTCAAATCCCGGGCGCTTTCAGACGACAGTTTCCGTCAACAATTACAACGTTACGGTCCGCGGTGCGACGGTGAATGGCACACCAAGAATATCGACGGCCTTCATTCCTTGAGAGAGCAGCATGATTACAATTGAAGAAATCGAGTTTAAGGCACTAAACTTGACACTGGAAATTGCGGGCTTGCCGCATGACGGTTTCGGATTTCCGGCCTATCAGGATCTGGTCAAAACGCGTGTTTTTACCGGGGTCGGGTTCAATACCGAGTTCAAGCAGGACGACCGCCTCGCCATCCCGGGAGTAGACGATGCTCGAGCGATCGGCAATGTTGCGGGTCTCCTGAATGGAGACATCGAGGTCGGTTTTATGATCAAGCTGGAACATTGTTCCATCGTCTGGATGGAAGGCTATGTCTATGGTGAAGGCAAGTGGCCTGAGTACATCGCCGAATACTCTTTGTCTCGCGACGATGTCGCGATCATTTGAGATCCCGGATAGTTGTTGTCGATGCCGTCGTGGGCGCGCCGACCGGCCCTGATGAAGTGCTGACAATAGCTTCTTGCTATGCTCGGTACCGCTGGAGGCGCGGCCATTGGCGGAGGCATCGGCCGGCCAACGGACATGGTACAGCAATTCCATATCGGCCGCCAGGGGTTTGAGATTAGACTAGCGCAGCGACGTTCGGGTGTTGTTGACCTGGCGGGCTCGCTTCCCGCTTGCCGATGCAGGCGATGCGAGGCTTACTGCGTCCCGCAGGATGCTATGGAGACGACCCTGCTTCGGGGTGCGCAGGCACGCATCGATAAACTACCATTTTGGGACAGCGGCTCCACGATACGACAAGAAGCGCTTGCTGAACTTCGACAGCATCGACAAAGGAAACTTCAACCACAAGCCGCTCCACTTCCTAACGCGGACAATGTCCGGATCACTGAGCGCGAAGAATACCGAAAAAAATGCCAGGTTGATCGCTATGCAAAGATGAAAAATATCTGCGGGCAATACGGCATGCAAGCGCATCATATCGTGCCGGACTGGACGTTGAGATATGGCGCTCGGGAGGAAGCAGATAAACGTATTCCGAACATGCCGAGCTTGAACGACGGCATGGCAATATGTGTGGTTGGGAATGCACGTGAGGCTGAAACAGAGCATTGGGAAGGGCATTTGGCGGACAAAGCCATTGAGGACGTTGGTAAAAATTCTACGCCATTATACACTGCCCCTCTCTCACGTGTCAGGAATTAGTCGCTAAATGCTATGATTAAAGTACGGCCAGATTGCGCGAAAGAGATTTTGACTGCAATGAAAAAGCAATTTTTGGGAAATAATCCAGGTCAATTATTAAGAGCAAAGCAATACCCACCGCTGCCGGAAGAAACTGTAAACGCTTTAAAATCAGGTTCTCTAGTAGGAGCGAAATCTAAGCCATGAAAAAACTGCCTATAGTCTTCACAAGGGCCTGCGCTCGCTCAGAGCAGACCCTTGCGGTCATTGCGGTAAGGGAAAATGGAGAACCTTTTGCCCCCGATGGCCGATTCTATCGATATGATCGCAGCGATACGCCTCCGAAAAACTGGACCTATTCAGATTTTTCTATTGATACACAAAGCGTTACTATCTTCCATAATGCGCAACATCCCACACCCGACGGCTATTTTGTGTTTTTGTCATCGGAGGGGAATGTTTATCATGCGTATTGGAAAGAAAACTTCGAAGAAAAGATCCGTGGGGCAGGCAGTTGGAGCGATGATGCTAAAGGTTACGGTCGTCTTTCAAAGATTTCAGAGATTGAGGGGCGACTTTATGCTTGTGGTGATGGAGGCCAGATCTATGTGCGAGGTGATGAAGGCACCTGGAAGACACTAACTGATTCCGTTTTATATGACCCCGAGTTTCACAGAAAGCTAATGGATAAGGCGCCAGATTTTGATGATCCAAACTATCTCGATTGGATGGTCGCTGCTGCAAATAATCCAGAAGATAGAAGTTTAATTTTATTTGACGTCAAAGGACTATCCGCGAAAGCGATATACCTTTGTGGCGTAGTTGGCCCACGTACCAAGCCCGTTCTTTGTTTCTGGGATGGTTCAAAGCTTCATGAACTCGACGTTCATCCTCCGGAAGCTGCACTGACCGGCATTTATGTAGAAAATTCTGGGAGTGTGTGGATTTGTGGACGCGAGGGTTTACTCCTGCATGGAAGCTATGATCGAGGTTTTGCACCTGTCAATCTGCCACCGCAGCTGAATTTATTTCACATGATCACGCCTTGCAGAGATAAACTGGTGATGCCGGCGAGCGTGCGCCCCGGTGGACTTTATGAATATGACCCCAAGACAGGGGCATTTGGTAAATTCGATCCCCCGTTGCCGCGTCTGAGAAGCAGTGACGATCCTGAATCAATTGATGGCGGACCGTTCTTCGCACAAGCTATCGGTAATGTTTTATGGGTCGTCGCTTCGAAGGACATTTTCCGGTTTGATGGCGAGCAATGGGAACGAATCGAGCATCCTGATTTGTAAAACACGTGGACATTACATCAAATGACCTCTGATGACGGCCTTTGGCGCTCTATCGAACTGTCTTATGGCAACAGACAAATGTCACTCGCGCGGCTACGATACGCAGTGTGATCTCGCGTAGCGGACTGTGAAACGGCATTTTCAATCCATTATCGCTACGACAAGCAAAGACGCTTTTCGAATGCAAGACGCTGGCCGGCGTTCAGTCGCCCGCTTCCGTCGTGACGATAGGGCAGCGTCGGTCGCACATGATCTTGCCCCGCCGATTTCATCCAGGCGAACCGCATCCTGACGATCGTTTCGCCGCTCGGCGAAGACCAGCTGCTACCTGAGCGCACGGTCATCCACGAGGGCGTTTCGTCGCTCTTTGAGATCCGGGTTTCGGCCCGCTCGAAGAAGGAGAAGGTGAGGCCGGAGGATCTGATCGGGCGGTTGATGGACGTCTCCGTCGAGGTCGAGCAGGGGGACGGGGAGGAGGGGACTGCCATCAGGCGTCCCTTCAACGGCCGGCTGCGCGACGAAGTTATTGAATGAAACGCTGTTCTTGTCGCTTGCTCATGCCCGGTCTGCACTTTCAAACTGGCGTAGCGATTACAACGATCAACGCCCGCATTCAGGCCTTGGCTGGCTGAAACCGGCCGAACTCGCTCATACACTTAACCCGCGGCGGGTTGCGGTGCTGCGCAGCCGAAATGGCTCCGCACCGCATCACGTCGCTACCGACCCAACAACAGAAACCAAAAACTGCCGGAGCGAACTCAAAATGGATAAAACTTGGGGGCAAGGTCAGCATCCAACCGGCCCCCAGCTTCCCAAGCCTCCCTCACATGCCACTCGAAAGAAACGTTCGATTTTGCAGGATATGCTCGACGCCTTTCAGGACGTGGTTTCTGATGATGTCCTTGGCTGCGTCCACATCCCTTGCCAAGGCATGCTCGAAGAGGCGCTTATGATCTTCGACCACCCCTTTGCCGCGGAAGCTCTCTGCCAGCATATGGTATCGAAGAAAGCGGTCGAAAACCGACGACAGGTTTTGCAGGAGCGTCCTTGAATCGCAGGCGGCGACGATGGCGCGATGGAACTCCCAGTCGTAGCGCACCCATTCGATCGTCCGCGAGGTGTCGCCGGCAAGAAGCTTGCGTTCAGCCGCAGCCAGACGGTGGTGGGCTGCAACGATCGATCCTTCCCACTCCAGGTCACCCTTCCGGAATGCGAGGCCGATGGCGTGGCACTCGAGCAGGATGCGCAGGTCGGCCAGTTCCATCAGCTCTTGCTCTGATACCGGGCTGACTTCAAATCCCCGCTGCCCCTCGGCAACCACGAGGTTCTCCGCCGACAGCCTGCAGAGGATTTCGCGCAACGACGAGACGCCGATCGAGTAGCGCTCACGGGCCTGTTCCAGTTTGATCTTGGAGCCCGGCGGCAGCACGCCGAGAATGATGTCCTGACGCAATCGCCGAAACACCAGCTCGCTCGCTGTCTCGCCTGCGTGGACTGCCAGATCTTCGTCTTCCAAGCGCTGTTCTTCCTTTTTCACGTCCTGAGAGGGGATCTGCGGGCAAGCGCATGTTCGACGCCGCCTTGAATATGCAGGCCGAGAACTTTCTTCGCGGTCGCATGGTCCCGTTTGAGGGCTGCGGCCAGCAGTTGCGCGTGTTCATTTTCGGCGATCTTGCCGCGGTAGGATAGCGCGACCATCTGGTAGCGCAGATACTTGTCGAACACGGCCGCATGATTTTCCATCAGCAGTTTCGATCCGCAGGCAGAGATCAGCGCCTGGTGAAACTCCCAGTCGTAGCGTTTCCAGTCTTCCGTCTGGCTGGTATCCCCGGTGGCCATGATGGCTTCCATGCGCGCAAGCTTGTAGTGGGCCGAGACGAGGCGGGCCTCCCAGTCGACATCGCCTCTCTCGAATGACTGCTCCAGCGCGTGGGTTTCCAGGAGCAGCCGCAGGCCGGCGATCTCCTTGAGGTCGACCGACGACATCGGCGTCACCTGAAAGCCGCGCTGCCCCTCCGCCAGAACGAGGCCTTCGGAGGCGAGGCGGTTGAGAATTTCCCTGAGGGTGCTGACGCTGGTGTCGTAGGTTTCCTTGAGCTGGTCGAGTTTCAGCTTATGTCCGGGAGCGAGACGTCCGAATATGATATCGGCCCGGATCCGCCTGTAGCTGCTCTCGGCAACCGTTTCGCTCAATACTGAAGGCGGCATCCTGTTATCTCGTATAATTCTGTGATCCTCATACATATCGCGCCTGCAAATTGAAAGCGAGCCGGCGTGACTGGCGGAATCGGTCGTTGTCTTTGGATTTGCCGCTCTCGATTCAGAGCCTCGGCAGGCCGTCCGGGCGCATCGCCTTCCTGAGCGCCGCGATCCGGAAGATCGCATTTGCCGCGCCATAGCCGCGATAGCCGTTCCGCTGGACGATTTCGAAGAAGAAGCCTTCGCCGAAGGTCGTGCTGTAGAGCTGGAAATAGTCCCCGTGATCGTCGCGGTCGTAGAGAATGTTGTCGGCTTGCAACCGTTCGGTCATTTCAGGATCGAGACCGAAGCGGGCCTCGAGATCCTCGTAGTAGTTCGGCGAGATCTGCAGGGGCTTGAAGCCGCCAGCGCTGAGGGCGGCGGCCGTGGCGAAGATGTCCTCGGTGTGAAAGGCCAGATGCTGTATGCCCGAACCGAATTGCTCGGCGATGAAATGACCTGCGAGCGTGCGACGGTTCTCAGCCCCATTGAGGGTCAGGCGGAGGCTTCCCGACGCGTTCTCGACGACCTGGCTGCGCACGACGCCGGCCGGGTCGATGATATCGACCATCGCCGTCTTCCGGGCCTCGAAGGTCGAGGTGTAGAACAGCAGCCAGGTCAGCATTTCCTCATAGGCGACGGTCTGGGCGATGTGGTCGATATGGCCAAGACGGGCGGCTGAGACATCGGGCTGCTCGTCGACGGGCTTGAAGTCGATTTCTGCAAAGCGACCGAGGTGGCTTCCTTTGTCGAGGAGATAGATCAGTCCGCCACCGACGCCGCGGATCGCCGGGATGTCCACTTCGCCGTTTCCGACCGGCTGCGCGAAGGGTTCCGCTCCGAGCGCGATCGCACGGGCGTAGGCCTGGCTGGCGTCGTCGACGACAAGGGCGATCGCATAGGCGGAGGTGCCGTGCACGGCAAACGAGGAGTTGGCAAAGCCACGCTCGTCGGTATTGAGCAGAAGGCGGATGTCGCCCTGCTGGTAGATTTCCACCTTCTTGGAGCGATGGATGGCCGTCTTGCGAAAGCCGAGGGTTTTCAGGATGGAGGCGAGTTTCTCGCCATCCTCCTCATCCGTCGAGAATTCGACGAAGCCGATCCCGGTCACGGTGGCACGGTTCGGCATGTCGGCAACGGTCAGGGTGGTGGCTTCGGGACTGCGGCGGATCTGATCGGCAAGATAGATCAGCGAACGGCGACCATCGGCAGCGATGATCTTGGCGGAGCCTCCGCGAAACTGATCATTGAAAATCTCCAGCGACAGATAGCCATCATATCCGGTCGCGGCGACCGCGGCCGTGAAATCCGTCACCGGCAAATCGCCTTCGCCGGGCATGTTGCGGAAATGCCTGGACCAGTACAGCAGATCCATGTCGATGAGCGGCGCGTCCGCCATCTGCACGATGAATATCTTTTCCTTCGGGATCGTCCGGATCGAATTGATATCGATCTTGCGCGACAATGTGTGAAAACTGTCGAGTATCAGGCCGATATTGGGATGATCGGCGCGGCGCACGATTTCCCAGGCATCGCGGTGATCGTTGATGTGCCGGCCCCAGGCCAGCGCTTCGTAACCGACCCTCAGCCCGCGCCTGCCGGCTCGCTCGCCGAGTTCATGGAAGTCGGCCGCTGCCCGGTCGATGCCGCCAAGCGAGGCGGGAGAGACGTTGGAGCAGACGAGGACGAGGTCGGTGCCGAGCTGCTGCATGACATCGAATTTGCGTTCGGCGCGATCGAAGGCGCGGCTGCGCAAAGGCTCCGGCATCCCCTCGAAATCGCGGAAGGGCTGGAAGAGGGTGATCTCCAGACCGTGGTCGCGAACCATGCGTCCGACATCGGCCGGGCTGCCGTCGAAGGCGAGGAAATCGTTTTCAAAGATTTCGACACCGTCGAAACCGGCTGCTGCAATGGCGGCCAGCTTTTCCGGAAGCTCACCACTGATCGAGACCGTCGCTATCGATGTCTTCATAGCATCCTCCACCTGAGCGGCTCATGTCACGCCTGAAATTGCCAAAGCAAATACCGATGACCATGGCTTATCACTTTTATCGGAGATTATATAAAAACTCAGTTGATTTGAAAATAGCCTTATGTCAATTTCAGATTGTCCCTGCTGGAGGAGAGCTGGTTGGGGCCTTGGGCCTGTGGAGAGGAGCACGCTATGTTTGGAATTCAATGGAATCGCCGCACCGTCCTGTTGGGCGCAGCGGCAATGCTGGCCGCAGCATCGCTGTCGCAGCCGGCCGCTGCGATCACGCCGGCTGAAATCAAGGCCAAGGGCAAGTTGGTCGTGGGCATTCAGGGCGACAATCCGCCCTGGGGCTATGTCACCAGCGCTGGCAAGCAGGAGGGCTTCGACGCCGATATGGGCGCGCTGTTTGCGAAAGAACTTGGCGTCGAAGTCGAATTCGTTCCGCTCGAAGTCAACAACCGCATTCCCGCGCTGACCTCCGGTCGCGTCGATATTCTGTTCGCAACGATGGCGATGCTGCCGGATCGCGCAAAGGCCGTCCAGTTCAGCAAGCCCTACAATGCGAATGCGATCGTTCTGATCGGGCCGAAGGACAAGTCCATCAAGTCCAAGGACGACATGGCCGGACTGACGATCAGCGTTGCCAAGGGCGCAGCCCAGGATACGCAGGTAACGAAGAATGCACCTTCGACCGCGACGATCCGCCGTTACGATGGCGATGCGGCGAGCGTACAGGCACTCGTTTCCGGTCAGGCGGATGCGCTTGGCGGTAACATCTTCTACATGGATCGCGTCGAGAAGGCCATTCCGGGCAAATACGAGAACAAGCTGGAGTTCCAGAAGCTCTACAACGGTGCCTGCACGCGTCTTGGCGAGAAAGAGATCAATGCTGCGGCCAACGCGTTCATCGACAAGATCAAGGCCAATGGCGAACTCAAGAAGATCTACGACAAGTGGATGAAAGTTCCTGTTCCCGAATTCCCTGCGAGCCTCGAGGGCATTTCGTTCACCGCGAGTTGAAGGTCGATCTTTCGTCAGTTCAATTTCAAGACAGGGCGCCTGAAGCTCAGGTGCCCGGTATTGGCGGCCGGTCATCCCGGCGCCCGGAGCCTTTGCGATGAGCAGGACGATCTTTATTCTGAATGGCCCCAACCTCAATCTTCTGGGCGAGCGCGAACCGTCAATATACGGCTCGACGACCCTTGCCGATATCAGCGACCGGTGTGAGGCGAAAGCCCAGTCCCTGAGCTTTTCGATCGATTTCCGCCAGACGAACTTCGAGGGAGAGCTTGTCGAATCTGTGCATCAGGCACGCAAGGACGCCTGTGGCATCATCATCAACCCGGCAGCCTATACCTTCACTTCCATCGCCCTCTTGGATGCGCTTAAGACATTCGACCGGCCGAAGATTGAACTGCATATCTCCAATGTGCATGCCCGCGAGAGCATCTATCACAAATCGCTGATCTCCAGCACCGCGACCGGCCTCATCATTGGTTTCGGCGCGCGCGGCTATGAACTCGCCATCGAGGCCATGGCCGGCCTGGTTGAGCCGAGCTGAACATGCGACCGGAGGGATCATGAACTACACACTGGATTTTACTCCGGTTATAGACGGCTTGCCCGACCTGCTGTGGGGTTGCCTCGGCACCTTCACGCTGGCGATATCTGGCATGCTGCTGGCGATCGTGATTGGCATGGGCGGCGTCGCCCTGCGGCAATCGTCGGTGAAGCCGGTGCGTTGGCTGGTAATCGCCTTCGTGGAATTGATCCGCAACACGCCGTTTCTGGTCCAGATCTTCTTCATCTATTTCGCCTTGCCGCTGGCGGGCATCCGGCTCAATCCGACGCCAACTGCGATCCTCGCGCTCGGGATCAATGGCGGCGCCTACGCCATCGAGATCATCCGGGGCGGCGTACAGTCGATCTCGAAAGGGCAGATGGAAGCGGGCCTCGCCCTCGGTCTCCATAAGGCGCAGGTCTTTCGTCTGATCATCCTCAAGCCGGCGCTGCGGGCAATCTATCCCTCGTTGACGAGCCAGTTCATCCTATTGACCCTGACAACCAGCATCGCCTCGGCGATTTCAGCCTACGAGCTGACCTCGGTCGCGCAGCGGATCGAGTCGGACAGCTTCCGCAGCTTCGAGGTCTATTTCACCGTGACAGGTTTTTACCTCGTCATTTCCTGGGTGATGATGCGCTTCTTCGCGCTCTTCTCGGCCCGATACTTCAACTATCCGGTCAAATGAGGGGACGAGCAGTTGGGTCGTGATGAACTCTTTTTCCTGCTGATTGGTCTGAAGTGGACGGTCGTCCTGTCCGCAGTCGCTTTCGTCTGCGGCTGCGTCGCCGGACTGGCGGTCGCGTTGGCTCGCACATCCGGTGTTGCCATCGTCGAGCGCGTGACGGCCTTCTATATTGCGGTCTTCCAGGGCACGCCGCTGCTGATGCAGCTCTTCGTGGTCTACTACGGCCTCGCGCTTATCGGGATAAAACTGGATGCCTGGATCGCCGTGTCGATCGGCCTGACGCTTCATGCCAGCGCTTTTCTCGGCGAGATCTGGCGGGGCGCGATCGAAGCGGTGCCCCGTGGCCAGGCAGAAGCGGCCAAGGCCCTCAGCCTGCGCTACGTCTCCAGAATGCGATACATCATCCTGCCGCAGGCCATACGGGTTTCACTGCCGGCAACGATCGGATTTCTGGTCCAGCTGATCAAGGGAACCTCCCTGGCGTCGATTGTCGGCTTCACCGAATTGACCCGCGCCGGCAACATGATCTCCAACCAGATTTTCGAGCCTCTGACCGTCTTCGGCGTGGTCGGTGCTCTCTATTTCCTGCTGTGTTGTCCGCTGACCATCTACGGCGCCCATCTCGAGCGCAGGTTTTCGACACAGAGCCGCTAGGCCGGGTGTGAACCCAGACGTTTCCGGAGACTTATCGATGATTCAAGCAGCAGCCAGAGACAATACCGCCGAGCCGATGATCGCCCTCTCCGGCGTCGGCAAATGGTATGGCGCGTTCCAGGCTCTCCACAATATCAACATGACGGTCGGCAAGGGCGAGAAGATCGTGCTCTGCGGCCCCTCGGGCAGTGGCAAATCGACGCTGATCCGCTGCGTCAACCACCTCGAAGCCTATCAGAAGGGTGAGATCCATGTCGGCGGCATTCCGCTCGGACACGGGGCGAAGACGATCGACGCGGTTCGTCGCGAAGTCGGAATGGTATTCCAGCAGTTCAATCTCTTTCCGCATCTGACCGTCCTACAAAACTGCATGCTGGCGCCGATGAAGGCGGTTGGGGTCGACAAAGCGGAAGCAGAGCAACGCGCCCGCCAGCTGCTGGAGCGGGTCAAGATCGCGGAGCAGGCGGATAAATACCCGGCTCAGCTCTCCGGCGGGCAGCAGCAGCGTGTGGCGATCGCCCGGGCGCTGTGCATGCGCCCGAAGGCAATGCTGTTCGACGAGCCGACTTCGGCACTCGATCCGGAAATGGTGAAAGAGGTGCTGGATACGATGATCGCGCTGGCCGAAGAGGGCATGACGATGATCTGCGTGACCCACGAGATGGGTTTCGCGCGCCAGGTCGCCGACCGCGTGGTCTTCATGGCGAATGGCGAGATCGTCGAGGAGGCGCCACCGGCCGAGTTCTTCTCCGATCCCAAGCATGAGCGCACAAGGAAGTTCCTGGGCGAGATCCTGGGGCGGCATTGATGCGGTCACCGTACGCACGAGGAAGGAGAGGCCGATGATCAGCGGCAACACGAAACTCATCGCCCATCTCGGGTTTCCGACGCATTCCTTCAAGGCGCCGCTCATCTACAATCCCTATTTCGAAAAGAAAGGCATCGATGCCGTCGTCGTGCCAATGGGATGCCGTCCGGAGGACTACCAGGCGTTTCTGAAACTGGTTTTCCGCCTCTCCAATATCCATGGCGCGCTGATCACCATGCCGCACAAGATCACGACCATGGGATTGCTGGACGAGGTCTCCACCAATGCGCAGGTGGCCGGTGCCTGCAATGCCGTCCGGATCAATTCGGACGGTCACCTCGTAGGCGATATGTTCGATGGCGAAGGCTTCGTGCGCGGCGTCCTGCGACGCAGCCGGGAGATTAAGGGACGCAGGGCTATCATCGCCGGTGCAGGCGGTGTCGGATCGGCAATTGCCGCATCGCTGGCCAAGGCCGGTCTGGCCGAACTGGCGCTCTACGACGCTGCCGTCCCCGTGATGGAGGGGCTTGCGACCCGGCTCCGTCGCCACTACCCGGCCTTGCGCGTGGAGACCGCAAAGTCCGATCCGGCTGGATACGATATCGTCATCAACGCGACGCCGCTTGGCATGAACGAAGACGATCCGATCCCCTTCGATGTCGCGCGAATTTCGCCCGAGGCTTTCGTCGGCGAGGTCGTGCTGAGCAAGGAGATAACCCCGTTTTTGGCAGCGGCACGGGCGCGCGGTTGTCTCTACCAGGTGGGGACAGACATGCTGTTCGAACAGATCCCCGCATATCTGGAATTTTTCGAACTGCCGACGGCGACAGCAGAGGAGCTGCGCGCGATCGCCAGTCTGTAGTGCCGGAATCCGCTATTCGACGCGCTGCGACTCTCGCGATCTCGGCCGGTTTGGTCCAGGCCGCGCCGATTACCTCGCGTGGGTGGTCCCCATCCCCGTCACCGAAGAGAGAAGGCTGTCGGCGTGCAAAAGTGCCACCCCCGTGGCATTCAGCATCTGCGGCAGGATCATCCACTCCAGCGTCCAGGCCGCGCCCGATCGCTCCTGCTCATGGATCAGGCTGTGATGCAGCCCCGAGATCTGAACGGCATTGAATCGGGCGAGCGTCACGAGAACCTCCGCCCGGACGGGGTTCTGCTTGTGCGCCATGGCAGACGAACCGCCACTGCCGGCAAGCGCGATTTCGCCGATCTCGTTTTGCGCCATGAGCGCGATGTCCTGGCCCACCTTGCCAAGCGCGCCCGTTACCTGGCTGAGCCAGTCGCCAAGGACAACGATCCGGTCCCGGGCGGCGTGAGGCACATAGTCCGGCACGGACAGTTGCAGCGATGCGGCCACCCGTCGCCGGATCTCGTCCGCCTTGTCTCCCAGCCTGTCGGCGGAGCCCGCAGCACCCGCGAGGCTGACGATCAGATTGCGGTCGCGAACCTCCGGAAGTGCCCTTGCTGCGCGCTCCAGCAATCCGCGCCAGACGGCAATTCGGCCGCCTACAGTGATGGGGATCGCTGCCTGCATCCGGGTTCTCCCCATCAGGGGTCGGTCGGAAAACGTCTCGTCCAATCTGTCGAGGGCGGCCACGATCGCCTCGAGCCGGGCCGCGAACAGGGAAAGCATCGGGCCGAGCCTCAGGGCAAGCGCCGTATCGATCACATCCTGGCTCGTCGCACCCGTATGGATAAATTCCCCCTGCGGCTCACCGACATGGGCGCGCAGCTGCCGCACAAACTCCGGTACCACGACACCGTCTTTCAGTGCGCCTTGCTGCAGGAGGTCGTGATCGGGCCGGAATGTCTGCGCCGCCTCCACGATGCGATCCGCAGCGGCTGGCAGTATGAGGCCTGCTTCGGCTTGCGCCGTGGCCAAGGCCAGTTCGAAACGGAGCATCGCCGCGCAATCCGCCTCCGTGCCCATCAGCAGGGAAAGCTCGCCGTCGCCCAGCAGGCGGTCGAGAAACGCGGGCAATAGCTCAGTCATGCGGTATCCCTGTTGCGTCGGTGGCTTGATCACATGTCGAAGAAGACGGTTTCTCTGTCGCCCTGCAAGTGGATATCGAACCGCACGGTGTCGCCGTCGCGCTGTCCGATCAGCGTTGCGACGCGCTGGCGGTGTTCGATGCGCGCAAGGATCGGATCTTCGCTGTTGGCAGCCTCCTCGTCGGAGAAATACATACGCGTCTGCAGCCCTATGTTGATGCCGCGTGCGACGACCCAGAACAGGATGTGCGGCGCCATCAGCCGCGGATCGCCGGGACGGAAGGTGGCGCGGCCGGGTTTGATCGTCTCGAAGATGAATTCGCCGGTCTGCATGTCGCCCGGCTGCCGAGCCCAGCCGAGAAAATTGGGGTCGGCATGGCCGCGTGTTTCCGAGGGGCTGTTGTAGTAGCCATCGGCATCGGCCTGCCAGATTTCGACCATCGCATCCTTCAGCGGCGCGCCGAGCCCGTCATAGACAAAACCGCGCACGGTGATCCGCTCGCCGCGTGTGAGGTCGTTCACCAGCGATCCCGAGCCGAGATCCGTTTCGTAGATGCCGTCGATGCCGACAAAGTTGGGCGTGCAACCGATGTGAACGTAAGGCCCCGCTGTCTGCGAGGCCGTCTCCTTGAGGTAAGCGAGAGGCTGAACCATCTCAATTGCCCTCCTTGCGGTTCTCGAACAAGGTCGAACGGCGGCCGCGCAGCACGATGTCGAACTTGTAGGCGCGCATGTCCATCGGCAGCGTGGCGTTCCAGTCGAGCGCGGCGATGAGCTGCTCGACGGCGCGGGGATCCGGTATCGTGTTGACGATCGGGCATCTGGCGATCATCGGGTCGCCCTCGAAATACATCTGGGTGATCAGTCGTTGCGCGAAGCCATGGCCGAACACCGAGAAATGGATATGCGCCGGACGCCAGTCGTTGACGCCGTTCGGCCAGGGATAGGCCCCGGGCTGAACGGTCTTGAACCAGTAACACCCGTCGTCATCCGTGATCGTCCGGCCAACGCCGCCGAAATTCGGGTCGATCGCGGCGAGATAGGTTTCCTTCTTGTGGCGATAGCGACCACCTGCATTGGCTTGCCAGAATTCGAGCAATGCACCGGGGACCCCGCGACCGCGCTCGTCCAGCACGCGGCCGTGAACGAGCAGCCGCTGGCCGATGGCCATCTCGCCCGGCCTGGCGTAGTTGACGATCAGGTCGTTGTCATCCGGACCGATGATGTTGTGGCCGAATACCGGGCCGGTGAGCTCGGTCGTCGTTCCTTCCATGGAGATCAATGCCTTTTGCGGCGATCGCAGCACGGAGGTCTTGTAGCCCGGCGCGTATGCCGGCGGATGCCAGTTGCGGTCTCGGGCAAAGAAGGCTCCGGTTTCGGGCACGACGTTTTTCATTCGGTTCCTCCCTGCGGTTGACCCGCATCCATCTCCTCGAGGGTCTTCTTGACGATCTTGATGGCCGAATTGGCGGCGGGCACCCCGGCATAGATCGCCACATGCAGCATCGCCTCCCGCAGGTCCTCCGGCGTCGCACCGGTATTGGCGGTGGCGCGAACATGCATGGCGACCTCCTCGTGATGGCCCAGTGCGGCCAAAAGGGCAATGGTGACGATCGAACGCTCCCGTTTGGTCCAGTCGGGCCGCGACCACACGTGGCTCCAGGCCGCTTCGGTGATCAGGGCCTGAAAGGGCTCGTCGAATACCGTCTTGCCGGTCTCCGCGCGATCGACATGCGCATCGCCGAGAACCGCCCGCCTCGTCCGCATGCCGTCCAGAAAACGTTCCGAGGACCCACTGTCTACCATTTCACACCTCGTTGACGAAATCGGCCAGCAATCGCGCCATTTCTTCCGGCTGTTCGACGCAGGGTATATGTCCGCACGCCCTGATGATCTCGAACCGCGCGCCAGGGATAAGGTCGGCGGTCGCTTTGACGAGGGCAGGCGGTGTCGACCCGTCCTGGTCTCCGACCACCACCAGGGTCGGCCGCCGGATGTCCGGCGCATCGGCCGTGAGGTCGGCATCGCGCAGGGCGGCACAGGTGCCGGCATAGCCCTCGACCGGCTGGCGCGCGAGCATATTGCGGTAGCCTTTGAGCTCGGCGGCCCGGTCGCGATGGAATTCAGGCGTAAACCAGACCTTCATGATGGTATCGGCAATCGTCTCCATGCCGTTAGCCCTGACAGTCGCGATCCGCGCGTTCCAGCCGTCCGGCGTGCCGATCTGCGCGGCGGTATCGCAAAGAACCAGTTTCTCGACCAGATCGGGCCTGAGCTTGTAGATCATCTGGGCAATCAGCCCGCCGACCGAAACACCACAGAGGACCGCGCCGGTGATGAGGAGATGGTCCATGAGGCCGATCACGTCTCTGGCGTGACGCTCGATGGAATAGGGCTCTTCGCCGACCTCGGAAAGGCCGTGACCGCGCATGTCGTGCAGCAGGATCGACCAGTCGTCGGTGATTTCCTCGATCGTCGGCATCCAGATGCGAAAATCGGTGCCGAGCGAATTGATCAGCACCAGCACGGGTCCGCTGCCGAACTCGGTCAGATAGTCATAGTGAAGGCTGGTGCCGTCGATCGTTGCGAAAGCCATCGGATCTCCTCTTGGGCCGAAGGTATGAGATGATTTTCGTTCGGTATAATGATATTTTTGCGCAAATTCATAATTGAATGGGTATGAGTTGGACAGCAGGATCAAGTTTCGTCATCTGCAGACCTTCATCGAGGTTGCGCGACAGAAGAGCGTCGGCAGGGCGGCCGATGCCTTGGCAGTCACCCAGCCGGCGGTCACGCGCACCATCCGCGAGCTCGAGGACTATCTGGGCGTGGAGCTCTTCGTCAAAGAGGGGCGCGGCATCGCCATCACCCGTTTCGGCGAGGTTTTTCTGCAGCATGCCGGCGAGAGCATCGCGGCGGTGCGCCGCGGCGTCGATTCCATTTCGCTTGCCAGGAACTCCTCCGGGCCGCCCCTGAGGATCGGCGCGCTGCCGACCGCATCCGCGAGTTTCCTGCCCGATGCCGTTGCGGAGTTCACCCGGGCAGGGACGGGCAGCCGGGTGACCATTGTCACCGGCGAGAACCGATGGTTGCTCGATGCCTTGAGGCTCGGCGAGCTCGATCTCGTCGTCGGCCGGCTGGCGGCGCCCGAGATGATGCACGGCCTGAGCTTCGAGCCGCTCTATTCGGAAGAGGTCGGGTTTGCTGTCCGACCGCAGCATCCGCTTTTGCAACGCAAGACCTTTTCCTTGCGCGAGATTGCCCACTATACCGTTCTCATGCCGATCGAGGGTTCGGTGATCCGCCCTTTCGTCAATCGCTTTCTCCTGGCCAACGGCATCAGCGAGCTTCCCGATACGATCGAAACCGTATCCGACAGTTTTGGCCGCGCCTTCCTGCAGAGCCGGGACGCCGTCTGGATCATTTCAAAGGGCGTCATCACCCACGAGATCGAGGCCGGGCATCTGGCGCTGCTCGATATCGACACGTCGGACACCCGCGGCGTTGTCGGCTTTACCACCCGGGCCAACACCCAGCCGAGCCTGCCGCTCTCTATCATGGTCACAACCATCCGCGCCCGCATCGGCGACCGGCAATTCCGTGCCCAGGCCACCGCTCGGTGATGCATGTATGCCAGCCAGCAAAGCATCATCGAAACGTGGCTGTTGGAGACCTCCGCGTCGGCAGCCTCGAGCGGGGATATCGGCCGATTGCGGTCTTCGACCTGTGAAGATCTGGCTATGGCTACCCATCAGCAGACCTAGCCACGCCGTCCAGGCCGCGACGCGGTGACGGTGGTGTTTTCGCGTACGATCCGCGATCCCAAGATGGCAAACGATGTATTGGATGAAGGCAAAGCCTATGCGGCATATCAGGCCGGCTGTCCTGATATGCAAGGTGTGTCGGCCGCAAAATAATTAGCGGTCAACACACCTTGTCAATATCAGTAACCTGAACGTAATCAATACGTTCCGAATGGAATGGTGCCCAGAAGAGGACTCGAACCTCCACACCCTTTCGGGTACCAGCACCTGAAGCTGGCGCGTCTACCAATTCCGCCATCTGGGCGACGGTCAGGCATGTAAGGGGGTCGCCCGCTGCTGTCAACAGCGTTTTTGAAGTTTTGATGTCAATCCCCGAAAAAGGCGCTTATCGGTCGGTTTCGGCAAAGTTGCGGATCAGATCAAGTCCTTGCAGCAACAGCGCCTTTGCCTCGTCTTCACTCCCTGCTTCGACATAGCAGCGCATTTCCGGAGCGTTGCCGGAGGGGCGGAAATGGATCATTCGGCCGTCGGCCAGCATGACGCGGAGACCGTCTATGTCGCTCGTCGAGGCAACCGTGCCGATCGGCGCCAGAAACGCTCCCAGGTTAGCCTCCGAGGCCCGCAGATGCGCCATCAGCGCACCGCTCGTGGCAAGCGCGAAATTCTCCAGCCGGTCTGCCGCTGCAAACGGCAGGCGGTAGCCGGCAGCCACCTGCGACAGAGGCTTTCCCGATGCCGCCACCGCATGGAGCGTCGCGAGGATCGGCAGGAAGCTGTCGCGGGTCGGCAGCGGCTGGAGGGTCGTCTCGTTCACCGTAAAGGCGGTCGCGGTCAGCGTGCCGCCATTCGCCTCGAAACCCATGACACCCGCTTCTCCGTCCGCCATCGCAGCATTCATGCCGGAGATCACATAGGGCGAGCCGACGCGGGTGCGGGTGACCCGGTAGCGGCCGGCGGCCTCCAGGCCGGAGTTGGAGGTGACCGGCGTGACGAGGACGCCGGCACCGAGGAAGTTGGCCGCGATCAGGCCGAGCAGGTCGCCGCGCAGCGGTTCGCCCTGTTCGTCCGATACCAGCGGCCGGTCGCCGTCGCCATCGGCCGAGACGATGGCGTCGAGGCGGTGCTGCTTTGCCCAGCCCCGCAACAGCACGACCGTCTCGGGGGAGACGGCTTCGGTATCGACAGGGATGAAAGTGTCGGAGCGGCCGAGGGGGACGACGCGGGCACCGTAGTGCGACAGGGCCTGTCCGAGCAGGTCGCGGGCGACCGTGCTGTGCTCGTAGACGCCGACGGTAAGGCCTGAGAGGCTGCCGGGCGGCAGCAGCGCGGCGTTGCGGGCGAGAAACTTTGCCTCGGCATGGGCGCCGTGGTCGTCGGCGACGCCGGGCGAGGCGTCAATGGCGGTGTCGCCGATGGCCTGCGCCTCCGCCGTGATCGCCTCTTCGTCCTGCTTGTCGATTTCGCCGTCGGGGCGGTAGAACTTGATGCCGTTGCGATCGGCCGGAATGTGCGAGCCTGTCACCATCAGGCTGGCGGCCCCAAGCTGCAGGCCATAGAGCGCCAATGCCGGCGTGGCGATGGCCCCGCAATCGACAGGCACGAGGCCGGCGCGCTCGAGGGCGCCGATGCAGGTGGCGGCCACGGACGGGCTGGAGGCGCGGAAGTCGCGGCCGACGAGAACGGGGTCGCCAGGCTTGGTATGGCCGCTCTTGAGGAGGTGGCGAGCAAAGGCTGTGGCATACAGCGCCGAAGCGCGGCCCTCGAGATCGACAGAAAGGCCGCGAAGGCCGCTCGTTCCAAATTTCAGACTGCTCACGCGATAACTCCCGCTGTTGATGATGCCTTATGGCCCAGGATCCGGGATCGATCAACCGAAGCAACCGATCCGTTGTTCCCGCGTTGACAGACGCCAGTTGGGCAAGCGGCGTCGGCGTCCTATATAGCGACCCATATGACGCGCGAAAGAAAGCAGCACGGGAAATGATGAATTTTATCGCCTCGCGCCATGACAATGCCTGCGCCGCGCGTATGCGGCCTGGCCGCCTCGTGCTCCTCGCCGTCGCTGCGGTGGCCCTGCTGGCCGGCGTGCCAGTTGCCTCAGCGATGCCGTCGCCAGCAGCGCCGATGGTCGAACGCGGCCTGCCCGTCGTCCGGGTGCTCACGACCTGCGACACGCGCGGCTGCTTCACCTTCGGGCCTCGACAGCGCTACACCAGGCCCGACACCAGGCCATCCGACCAGACGGGGCCGAACTACTACAGGCCGAACGCTGCCGGCCCGCCGCACTATATCCAGCGCCCGCCACCGGGGCCGAAAAGGCCGCAGTTGCGGTTGCCGCCCACGGAACCGAACGCCCATCGGCAAGGCTGCATCAACCGCTACCGCTCCTATGATCCGAGGACCGATCGCTACCTGGGGGCGGCAGGCCGGCCGACACGCTGCCTGCTGCGGTAGATGTCTTCGGGCGCTTCAGCTCTCCGCCGAGGTCCGGTCGGTGTGGCCGAGATCGCGCCCCGGCTCGATGATGTCGCGGACACGCTGCTTCAATTGCTTCGGGCCCGGAAACCCGCCGTCGCGCTTGCGCTCCCAGACCAGCGTGCCGTCGACGCCGATCTCGAAGTTGCCACCCGTGCCCGGGACCAGCGCCACCTCGCCAAGACTGTCGCCAAACGTCTGCAGCAGCTCCTGCGCCATCCATGCGGCGCGCAGCAGCCAGTTGCATTGGGTGCAATAGAGAATGGTGATGCGGGGTTTTGCGGTCATGTGGTCATCCCTTGGCTATCGGACAGTTTACGCCTGCCCGACGCTTCGCGGCAACAGCACGGCCTCTTCAATGCAACGCGGGCGGCAGCGACGCCGAGTTCCACCCGGTCGATATCAGCAACGCGTCCCGGTGGTCAGCCGGCATGGCGCGAACGCGCGCCCGCGTCACCAGCCTGATGGCCCCGAACCCGGCGAGGAAGAGAACCACTTTGCTGGCGATTGCAAAGCTCGCCATCGTCAGCGCCCAGGTCGCCACGTTGGTGCTGACGGCGAGATAGGCATTGAGGGCTGCGGAGGCAAACATCAGGCCCGCCCAGGCATAGCCCGTCAGCAAGCCGATATCGGCGGCAACGGCTTTAACGATCGGGGGCAGGTAGCGGTTCATCCATCCGGGCTTCAGCATGGCGACGCCGATGATCAGGTAGATCACGCTGGGCTTGAACAACACGAAACGAGGGTCGGCCGTCAGCATCGTGGCGGCGCCGGAGACAAGAACGAGCCCCAGGCTCAGCCATTGCATGCTGTCTACAGGCGTTTTGCGAACGAGCTGCACCGTAATCTGGCCGAACCCGATGAGCATCCCCACGCAGGCCGACAGCAAGGGATCGTGCGTGGCCAAAAAAACGATGACAAACACCAGGCTCGCAGCGAGGTCGCTCATCAGCAATGTGACAGTCGTCAGAAAAGGCTTCATGCGGGAAGCACCTGGCGCGATGGATG
>CAZZZI010000045.1:0-24638 GCA_964658415.1 uncultured Sphingomonas sp.
GCCGCCTTTTCCATGCCTGGCTTCAGCTTCACCCAGTGGAAGGAACCGCTCATCGCGATGCGGGTGTAGCTCGGATCCTTGGGATCCTCCTTGGCGATCTCCATGATCGCCTCGGGCTTCACCGTGTCGGCGAGTTTTTCGATCTCGTCGCTGGTGGCGTGGCCGAGCTTCACCCAGGTGACCTTGTCGGCTGCGGCCGCAGTGTCGGTGGAGAGGGTACCGCCGAGCCTGGCGACGTAGAGCGTGCCGCCGGAAAGGTCCGCTTGCCTGTCGGCGACGAACATGAACAGGCCGCCATTGGTCGCATCATCGCCCATCAGCAGCGTGCGCTGGTCGGGCATCACCTGCACCAGTTCGTGCGAGATCCGTCCGATGCAGTAGTGCTTGGTCAGCGTGCCGGTTCCGTCGGCATTGACCTTCACTTCCGGCAGGTGACCGTAATGATAGGGGTTTGCCGTCTTCTCGTCGCCAAACAGGTTCTTGCTATAGGCCAGGAGTTGCTTGTTCGATGCGGCCGCGAAGGCGTCGGGCTCGTATTCCTCGCTCGACAGGTGGGTGTTCCAAGGCGACAGGCTGGCGCCGCAGGTGATCCACAGACCATGCGCCCCGGCGGTGTCGACGTTGTGGTACTTCACCAGGCTGAGCTTGCCGGTGCCGGGATCCTGATCGAGCGTCAGGACGGCAATCGGCGAGGGCATGCGGCCATAGGTGTCGTCGCCCTTCTGGTCACGCGACATGTATTCGAACTGGACGACGGCGAAGACCGTGTCGCCCTTGACGCCGTCGACCTTCGCGCCGGCAATCGGTGCCAGCAGCGAGGTACCGTCCGGACAGTCGGAGAAGAACTGGCGTTCCTTGCCCGCCACCGAAGTGTCGATGATCGGCTTGTTGTGGATATCGTAATAGCCGCCGGCCAGGATCTGCCCGCCCTTGCCGTCCGGCACCAGGTCGCCGGTCATGAAGAACGGCTGGTAGGCCAGCTTGAACGCCTGCCTGTTCCCGTTGTCGAGCGTGATCGTCAGCTCGGAAGCAACCGTTGTGGTCGCCATGGCAGCCGGATCCGCCAAGCTTGGCGCGGCCATCGAACTGAACGTTGCCGAGACGAAGTTCGCCGGCGCTGCAGCGGCATCCCTGGCCGCGCCGAGGGCCAGCAGCGAGGTGGCCGCCGATGCGCCGAGCGGCAGCATGGGGACGCTAGCGAGAAATTTCAGTGCCTGGCGGCGGGTAGGGTTGGAAGGTTCGAACATCTCATGCCCTCAGCTCTATTCGGGGTTGTGACCCAGAGAGACCTCGTTCGTGGCGAAAAGGGAACGGGCTCCTGACCTCTGCCTGGTTCGAATAGCGTACTTGTGAGACGCGGAGATGAATTGTGGTCGTGATGAGCTACCCGGCGCGTTTCCTCCGGCGTTGATGGGGGTTCACCCCTTTCGTCCTCAGACCCGATCTGGCGTTTTTCCAGATGTGTTCCAAGGTCTCTCATGACGTGCTCGGCCGAGCATTCCTCCGCTTGCTACGTGCTCCAACACCGCGCGCATCCAACGACATGCGCGCGTCGGTCAGTTGGTCAGCATTGGCAGGGCGCCGGAGGTTTGCGAGGCGATGGTCTTGAAGGCGGCAGTCAGTGCGGCGCCGTTGGAGGCGTCGAAGTAGGTCTGTGTGCTGTATGCGCAGGACGAGAGAAAGTTCTTTGCCGTGGTCGATGCCAGCATGAAGCCGATGGTGTAGACGGTGATGCCGTTGTCCTTGGCCTTTTTACATTGCGTCAGCGTCGCGGTGTTGTCCGAGCTGTAGTTGTTTTCCCCGTCGGTCATGAAGACAATGTATTTCTTCGGAACGAGACCGTTCCTGGTGACCTGGGTCGTGGTCTCCGTCAGCTTCGTCAGGGCCGTCACGCCGTTGGTGAAGGCGTCCGTCGAACTCGTCCCACCCCCGTAGGTCAGCTTGCTGACATAGTCGGCGACACCGGTCTCGCCCCATGCCATCGGCTGTTCTTTATTTGCGTCGTCGTCGAACGAGGTCGCGCCCGTGCGGACGTACTTGTCGTCGGGGTCCGACGAAGACAGGGTGTCGAGAAGGTTGGCAACCGAGTTCCTGAGCATCTCGATCCGCTGATAGAGGCAGTTTGTCTGGTTGTTTCTAACCAGCATCTGTGTCTGCTGCTGGTTCATGTAATAATAGTTGCAGGTTTTCACATTCGGGTTGACGGAGCCGTCGACGCTCGACTGCATCGAGCCCGACTTGTCGAGCACGAAATACATGCTGAGCGAGCTCTGCTGGCCCGTGCTGCTTGTCGACGAACTGGCCGCAGCGACATCCATCGCGCTGACGCCGAAGACGCCGAGGATGGGTGTCGTGATCTTGCCCTTGAGGGCAACGCTGATGCTGTAGCTCGTGGAGAGTGTCGTCGCGTTGAGCGTCGGCGTGATGATCACGTCGACATTGAAGGTGTTCGGGTTCAGTCCCATGCCGGTGATCTGGCTGTTGGCGAAGTCCTTGGCCGTCTGTGTCGCGGTGGTGATCGTCACCGTCTTGTCCACCAGTTGGGCTGCGGCCGCGAGCGACGCGGCATCGGCGACTGCGCCCATCTGCGCCTTGGTCTGAAGTCCGTTCGCCAGGTCCACGGCCACGCCGCCCGCGCCGAGCAGCAGCGGCAGGACGATGGCGGTCAGGATCGCGAAATTGCCGGATCGGTCGGAAGCGAGGTCTCGCGTTCTGCCAGCGGCCGTCGCAACTTGCCTGTTGAATGTCGCCCTGCTGATCTTCATCCAGTCACCCCACACTCCAGCGTCCGGCCTATGCGGGCGTCGGTAGCATGCGGATCTTGAACGCCCGGTTAATCCGCAACCTTGCGTTTTACGGGTGTTTCATATTAGGTTATTTTCATCAAAGGGCGAGAACTGAAATACGGCAGACATCCTCGCTTGTCCCTGCGCAGCAGAGGGACGCCGGTATCGCCTGATGGTCGTCGCTATTGCAAAACATGCTGCCCTTTCGGCGCGCAACCGACGGCGGAGCGACTATCGAAAATGGCTCGATCCGCGCAATATGACATTGCAATCGAGAACACGCGTTCGGATTTCCGGAAGGTTGCTTTCCGTCAGTCGCGACAGGACGTAGCTGCTGATGCATTGCGCGATTTTTTTGATGGGCTGGGCGATGGCTGTTATGCCGTCGTCGTATAGCCGGAACAATTCCACATCGTCGAAACTGACGACCGCGATGTCTTCCGGTATCTTGACCTGGTGCTCCCGCACCCATTCCAGGATGCCGTAGGTCATTTTGTAATTTGCCGAGAAGATGGCCGTTGGCGGCTCCGCCAGTGCCATGAACTTCTGGATGGCGGAATATCCGCTTTCTTCAGTCCAGTCGCCAGAATGCATGTAGAAGGGATTGAGGGCAATCTTGGCCTCTTCCAGCGCCTGCTGGTAGCCATTGAGACGCTGCAGTCCCGATGACGTATCCAGCGTGCCATAGGTGGTGGCGATCCGTGTGTGCCCGAGATCGATGAGGTGGCGGACAGCCCGATAGGATGCTTTCGCATTTTCGACAAACACGCGATCGACGCGCAAGCCCATGATGTCGTTGTTATAGACCGTGACGGGAATGCCGCGCTCGATAAATCGCTCCACTTCGTTCGGAATGGCTCCATGGCCTGCAAGAATGAGGGCATCGACATTCTGTCCGGCGAAATAGGAAAGCGATTCACTCAACAACCTGCTGTCGCCATCGTGACAATAAGTCAGCAAGGTCCTGCCGCTCTGGCGAAACAGCCGAGCCAGATGATTGAGGAGTTGGGCGTGAAATTCATCCAGCTCCGGCGTCAGAAAACCGATGACATCGGTCTTGTCGCTCTTCATGGCGCGCGCGGCTGCGCTACGTTGAAATGAAAGGGCCTCGATGGCCCTCTCGATCTCGGCGCGGTTGCCATTGCGCACCGTCTGCCCATTGAGGTAGCGGGAGACCGTGCCCACCGCAACGCCTGCTGCCTCGGCCACATCGTGGATGGTTGCTTGCTTTCGCTTGCCCGTTATTTCCACAGGTCCTCTCCTCAGATCCATTGTTGGCCTCGGCAAGGACATGCGACCGATAGTTTCGCGTCATGTGGGTGCAATGCCATCAATAACAATCGCACGGTGAATGGAAATGCCCGGCAGATCAACCCTGATTGCGCCATCTCCTTGTTTTTTCCAAGCAAATGTCTCACCCGAAATGGCGTCATAGACGGATGACGGCTCGCCGGGCAGCCGTACCGTGAAAGATACGGGGCCGATCGATGGTATATCCTCGATCATTTCCATCGGTCTTGCCGTGGGCTGCCAGTTTATTCTCACCGACTGCCCCCGGATCTGCGGAATTCCGCAGAGAAGGTGGACGATGCTGCGATTTTCGCGGCGCTGGACGGTCAGTGTGGCCCGCCCTGAGGACGGCAACGTGGTCTCGAGCGTCCGTCCTGGCATCAGGCGCTCGATCATCGCATCGACCAGATATTTGTAGAGCGGTTGGCCCACGGCGCGGTAAACCTCGAAGATCGGATAGGCGATTGTGCCCACCTTGCCATGAACTGCGCAGGCCACGCCGACGGCCTCTGCCTCCGGATCGTCCGGCGTATGCTGGTGCGAACAGAAGTGGTTGAAAGCGCGATTGAAATAGGGTGGCCGGATGTTAGCCAGAACGGTGGCACCGACCGCCTCCAGCTTTTCAGCCGCAGCATAGACCACGAACGGGCTTGCCGGCATGCGTGCGTCCTGCAACGCATCGGTGATCTCAGCATAGGATGGCTGGAACGCAATCCTCTCGCCAGTCAGCTTCAGGCCCGTATCAAAGGCAAAGGCGCCGGTGTCAGGCAGTCGGCCAGACCGACCGGAGATGAGGACCGCGCCGCCTTTGGCGAGATAGTCGTCGAATTTGGCCTTCAACGCGGTATCCACGGGGATGGTGTCGGGCAGGATGATCAGCCGATGGCGGTGGAAATCCATTTCCGGGTCAATCACGTCGAAGCATCTGTGCAATTCCAGCAGCATCTGAACCGCGCCATCATCGCTGTCGCGAACCCGCTCGACACCGTCTCGATGGAAATATTCAGTGGCCATAATGGCGATGTCCGAGACCTGTTCCGCACCCTCCGCGAAGGGTTCCAGCGCGGCTATCCGGCGGAATGCCGGTGCAATGCTGCGATAGGTATCGGCATTGATCCGGCCATTGGGATGGAGCTGATCGCCGATCAGGCACTTGGAGCCGAGCGCCACCATCATTGCGCATTCATATTCCAACGCATCCGGATGTTTGAACCCGCCAAACTCGCCCCAGCTGGTATGGAATTTTCCGGTGTGGCTGACAAAATCCAGATCGAGCCTTGCGGCATAGCGGGCGCTGGACGGAAAGTGGTTATAGCCCCAGCCGCCCGTTGGCAGGCTTTCCAGCTCAAGGTGGGTGAAGGGCCCGTATCGGCCCTTGCCATGCTTGTTGATATGGCCGCTGTTGTAAAAGATGCGCGTGTTCGGAAATTTACTCTGCAGGGCGCTGCTCATCTCTTCGCGGAACCGCGCATTGACGGCCTCGTCATTGGCCAGGCGATCCACCTTGTTCAGCGGGTCGAGATTGAGACGCGCCATGCGCGCGAGGCAGGCAGGGCAGACGCAATCCGGTGTCTGGATGATATCGAAAAACAAGCCGGCGGTTGGATAAAGCGTCAGGACTTCCTCCGCTTCGGCGATCAGATGGGCACGGAAATCATCGTGGTTGAGGCACAATGTATGCCAAACCGCGCTCAACTGGTTCTGCGCCGAGCGATCATCGTCTTCCGCGCGATCCCGCTGGCTATTGGCCTTCATCACCCGCCATTCAGGATGCTGCCGCGCCACCCGCTCATCCCATTGCACGGACAGATAGATGGGCGTTTCGATGTCGGCGGCGTTGCAGGCGGCGATCATCTCCCCCAGCAGATCGGGACGCGAGAGGTGGGGATGCGGTTCACCCACCTTCGTCGGATAATAGGACCAACCATGGTGGCACTTCGCAAACAGCGTGATGGAATTGACATGCGACTGCTTCAGCGTCTCGACAAACTCCACCGGGTCGAACTGGCTGCCAACACCCGGAATATGCTCGGACGTATGGAAATCGAGATGAATTTGGCGGTACCGCAATGGCCGCAATGAGTTCTGAGACATGATGGCTCCTTTTTCCGGCACGGAGGTGGTGAAAGCGCTGTTGGAACAGCAGACAATCCGAGTTGAAATGGTGACTAGCGGCTTTCCCAGGCCTCACCTTCCCTGAGCTGAACCTCGACGACGCCGCTTGGGTGGCGGATGGTCAGCGGACCCGCGTGACCGGCAATGACCCGCAGCTGAGACAGCACTCCGCCCTGCCAGTCGAGATCGACCGTGTGGCCGCCACGGGTGCGGACACCCTTGAGGCTTCCGCTTGCCCAGCTCTCCGGCAGGGCGGCCAGAAGACGAAGTTCCCTGGGGCGAGACTGCACCAGCATTTCGACAATGCCTGCGGCACCGCCGAAATTCCCATCGATCTGGAAGGGCGGATGGGCATCCATCAAGTTGGGATAGGTGCGCTCGGGCGTGAGGAGTTTGGCCAGAACCTGTGCGGCCCTATTGCCATTCCCGAGCCTCGCCCAGAGGTTCAGCCGCCAGCCGATACCCCATCCGGTCGCATCGTCGCCGCGTCGCTCCAGAACAACTTCCGCGGCCTTGGCAAAGTCGGGTTGCTGCAGTGGATCGATCTGCAGGCTCGGATAGACCGCGTAGAGATGGGAAACATGGCGATGCTGCTGCTCCGGCGCGTCCAGATCCCAGTCTTCCATCCATTCCTGCAACTGGCCGCCCTTGCCGATCCGGTCTTCCGGCAGGCGGGCTCGTGCAGCGACCGCCTGATCGCGAAGCTCGGCATCGCGGCCGAGCGTGGTGCTTGCCTGCGTGAACGCCTCGAACAGATCGCGGAGAATCTGGTTGTCCATGGCCGGGGCGGCACAGAGCGAAGAGCCGAAGGGATGGGAGTTTTCCGGCGACAGCGACGGGCATGTTCCGAGATAATTGCTGCCCGGCAGGGCGACCAGCGTATCCAGCGCAAATTCGACCGCGCCCTTGATCAAGGGATAGACGCGTTCCAGCACAGCATCGTCGGGATTGAAGCGATAGTGGTCGTAAAGCTGGGCGCAGAGCCAGGCACCGCCCATTGGCCAGAGACCCCAATGGGGGCCGTCGATGGGGCCGGTCGCACACCAGATGTCCGTGTTATGATGCAGCACCCAGCCGCGCGCGCCGTAGTGGGCGCTGGCCATCTCGCGGCCCGTCTCTGCCACGCCTTCCAACAGCTCAATCAGCGGCAGGAAGGTCTCGGACAGATTGGCCACATCGGCCAGCCAGTAATTCATCTCGAGATTGATGTTGACGGTGTATCGGCTGCCCCAGGCCGGATGAATGTCCTCGTTCCAGATGCCCTGCAGATTTGCGGCCTGCGTGCCGGGCCGCGAGCAGGAAATGGCAAGGTAGCGGCCATATTGCAGGTAGAGTGCGGCCAGCGAGGGATCGTCGCCATCGGCATAGGCGGCGACGCGCTGGTCGGTCGGCAGTGTGGGCGCAGGCTTGTCGCCAATAGCAATCTGCATCCGGTCGAACAGACGGCGATGTTCGCCGATATGGGCGTCGAGCAGATCCTCATAGGCGAGCTTGGCTGCCGCATCGAGCCGCGCCTTGACCTGCGCCTGCGGATCCCCGTCGACAGTCTTGTAGGTTTGAAAACTGGTGCCCGCATCGATCAGCAGCATCACGCTGTTGGCCTCACGCACCCGAATGGTGTCCTCGTTGATATCGACAAAGCCGCCATCGGCCACCACCCGCACCCGGAAGGCGAAGCGCAGAGCCCCGTCAATGCCGTTCTGCCGACGATTGCGCCCGTCATAGCCGAGCGTGGCATCGGTGACCTCGGTCGGATCGCCGTTTTGCGGACTGCTCAGCATGATCGTCATCGACAGGGCGCCGGGCTGGTTCACCGCAATCCGGCAGACGATCACGTCGTGGATGGCGGAGGCAAAGACATCGCGGCGAAAATGAATGCCGTGGCAATCATACTGGGTGACAGCAACCGCCGTCTCCAGATCGAGCGAGCGGCGGTAGTTGGTGACGGCGATATCGTGGTGCAGGTCGAGCCAGACATCGCCGATCGGCTGATAGGAGGCCTGCCGGTACGGCTTTGCCATGGCGCCTTCATAGGCCTTGCGGTCTGCTTCCGGATATTGTCCGGCAAGGATCAGGTTGCGCACCTCAGGCAGGGCGGCTCGGGCATCCGGATTGATCGGCTGGTAAGGCCCCCCGCTCCAGAACGTACTCTCGTTGATCTGAAGACGCTCGTTCCAGGCATCCCCGAACACCATCGCACCGAGGCGACCATTGCCAACCGGAAGCGCCTCCGTCCATACGGATGCGGCCTTGTCGTACCAGAGTTCGTTATCAGTCATGAATGGAAATCCCATTGGAGAATTGGTGACTTAGTGAAACATCAGCGGAGGCGCGCGCCGCTGGCAGGATCAAACAAAAGGACGTTGGACGGGTGAAAGCCGGTGTGGATCGTATGGCCTGCCAGAACCGAGCGATCGCCCTTGAGATCGACGGTCAGGGCATCCTCGCCACGCATGTTGCTGTAGCCGTAGGAAACGCCGCCAAGGCTCTCCACCATATCCACGCGCAGGTGCAACCGGACAGATCCCTCGGGCGTGAAGCGCTCAGGCCGCAAGCCGACGGAAATCTTCGTGCCGGGGGCAAGGTCCGCCCCTGTCGCAAGCTCGAATTCGGCTCCATCGAACTCGGAGAGCTTCACTCTCATCCCTCCCGTCGTGCGGGCAGTCACCTGCCCGCCCAAAAAGTTCATGCGGGGTGAGCCGATGAAGCCGGCAACAAACATGTTGTCGGGATCGTCATAGAGACTGATCGGCGTGCCGACCTGCTCGACATTGCCCGCGCGCAACACCACGATCCTGTCAGCCAACGTCATGGCCTCGACCTGATCGTGGGTGACGTAGATCATGGTAGAAGCCAGCGACCTGTGGAGTTCGGCAATCTCCAGCCGCATTTTCACCCGCAGCTCCGCATCGAGATTGGAAAGCGGCTCATCGAACAGGAAGACGCTGGGATCGCGCACGATGGCCCGTCCGATGGCAACCCGCTGACGCTGGCCGCCTGACAGGGCGGCCGGCCTGCGCTCCAGCAACGGCGTGATGTGCAAGCGGCTCGCTGCCTGTTCCACCTGCCGTTTGATGTCGGCGCTCTTCATGCCCGCCATGCGCAGTGGAAAACCGATGTTGTTGCGCACGGTCATATGCGGATAGAGGGCGTAGTTCTGAAACACCATGGCCACGCCGCGCTCCGTGGGCGTGGCATCGTTGACGCGTCGACCGTCGATCAGAATGTCGCCTGCCGTGATCGGCTCAAGCCCGGCCACCATCCGCAGCAGAGTGGATTTGCCGCAGCCGGACGGACCGACAAAGACCGTCAGGGATCCATCCTCAAGGGCCAGATCGATGTCATTGATAACGTTCAAGGCACCGTAGCGTTTACCGACACCTTTGAGTTCAACGGTTGCCAAGTGACTTCTCCTGCCGGTGGCCGGCTTCTGGCCGGGCGATGAACGATGTGGATGAAGCAATCACTCCTTGCCTCCCGAGCGATTGCGCGCGTCTGCCCCGAAGAAGCGCTGGAACACGATGAACACCACCAAAGGCACCGCCATGGTGACGATCGCCGCCACCGATTGTTGATCAAGGTTGGGCTCGAAAGAGCCGGCAATTCTCGCCAGGAGCACAGTCAGCGGCACATCCGTTCGCAGGTAGAGCATGGGCAGGAGCATGGAGTTCCAGCACCACAGGAATTGCAGGATGCCGACGGTTGCCATGGGTGTGAGGGAATTGGGCAAGACGACGTGGAAAAAGGTCCTGATCGGCGTGCAGCCGTCGATCTTCGAGGCTTCAATCAGTTCGGTCGGAAATTCCGCCAGAAAGCTCTGCACCAGAAAGACGGACCAGGCGAAGGAAAGTCCGACAAAGGGAATGAGCACGGCCCAGACGTTGTCGATCATGTGAAGATCGCGCCAGAGCGTAAAAAGCGGAATGATCACCACCTGCTGCGGAAGGACGAACGAATTGACGACGATGAGCAACAGAATGCGGCGCCCGGGGAATTTGAGAAACTGGAAGGCATAGGCCGCAGCCGGCGCCAGAAGAACCGTCAGCAGCGTGGCAAGTCCAGCGAGCCTCAGGGACGACAGGAAGGCCGGTGCCAGCGGGTATTTTGTCCAGACCGTCTGCCACGCCTCCAGAGTGAAGCGCAGCGTGTGCACCGACCACCAGCCGCCAACGGCGATGTCGCCAGCGGGCCGGATGGAGGTCAGGACCAGACCGACGACCGGCACAATCCAGAGCAGCGCGAGCAGACCCACGAGAACCGGGATCCAGAGAGGGGCACGGGCGTTCATGTCGCCTCCTTCGTGCGCTGGCGCAGCAAGGGGATCGAGACGAGCAGCACGACGGCGAGCAACACGACGGTTGCCGCTGCGCCGTAGCCGAGCTTGAACTGCATCATCGATTCCCGAAACATGAAATAGCCAACCGTCTCGGTCGAGCGCACCGGACCGCCGCCGGTCATGACGAAGATCATGTCGAACGCGCGCAGACTGCCGAGGAGATTGATGAAAACCGCGACCTTCAATCCCGGCAGCGACAGCGGCAAGATGATATGGCGCATGATGGACAACGGCTTGGCACCGTCGATATAGGCCGCTTCCTTGATGCTTTTGGGGATGGTCTGGATCGATGCAAAGCAGGTCATGAGGGGCAAGCCCACCTGCGTCCAGGCATAGGCAATCACCAGGCACGCGAGTGCGGTCGACGTATCGCCCAGCCATGCCCGCGTTAGGCTTTCCAGACCGAGCGTGTTCAAAACGGCATTGAGCAGGCCGCTGTCGCCGGGCCGATAGATGCCCAGCCAGATAAAGCCGCTGACGGCCTCGGCAATGCCATAGGCACAGAAGATCATCACGCGAAACGGCAAGGTGGTGCGCGGTGCCAGCGAACAGAGCACGGCCAGTCCCCAGCCGATTCCGACGGACAGTGCCGTCGTTCCGACCGTCCAGACGACCGTCGTGATCACCGCCACGCGAAAACTTCCATCCGCGAGCAGGTTTGCGTAGTTCGAAAGGCCCACCCATTTTGCCGGAGCAAGACCGCGAATGTCGAAGAGGGACAAGCGGATCGTATCGATCAATGGATAGACGACAGCGCAGAGAAACAGCAGCACCATCGGTGCAAGCAGAATGAGAGCCGCTCCGCCGTCGGTGTGGAGGAAGCGCCGGTTGGCGCTCCCTCCCCTTGGAGACGGATCGTTGATGGCACGCATCAATACGATCCCTTTGCCTTGGCCTCGATCGCTGCGGTTACCCTGTCGATGTTGGCATCGCTGGGATCGCTCAGAAACTTCTGGAGCTGAATGCGATACTCGTCGGCCAGATCTCCAGGCAGCCCGTCCCCCAGCACAAAGGCCGTATCCGCCCCTGTGACAAAGGAGTTCGAGGCCTTGATCGCGGGGCTGTAGAGCGCCGCATCGACCGCATTGGAGGAGGAGGCAAGGCCGCCCTTGGCAATGATGTTGGCACCGTCACGGCTTATTTTGAAATCCATGAAGGCGTCGGCAGCCTCGCTGTTGCCTCCGGACGCCAATGCGACGAACTCCTTGGCATCGACACTGGCAGCATTGTCATGGCCCTGCCCGGTGGCGGGAAACTGGAAAAGGCCGAACTGGTCCGGGGCAAGCTTGTAGACGGCCTCGGCACGGTTGTTGATCCACATTCCCATCTGGAAAAAGCCTGCCGTACGCTCTTTCAGAACCCGGTCTGAGGCGTTGTCCCACTCTGTCCCCAGCATCGTCGACACATCGCCGCAGCAGCCTGCTGTGAGCAGTTCACGCCATTTGCGAAGAGCCGCCTTGACGCGGTCATCGGTCCAGGCAACCTCGTGGGTGACGAGTTTGCGGGAAAGATCTGCGCCGCCCTCCCGCAAGACGAGCGTTTCGAAGACTTCGGCGTGGGCCCAGGTCTTGGCGGGAATGGCCATCGGTACCACGCCGGCGCTCTTCAGCTTGGCGATCGTATCCAGAAGCTGTGCCCAATCCTTCGGAGGTGCGGCAATCCCCGCCTTCTTGAAGGTCCCGGTATCGTACCAGAGGCCGCTGCGGTCGCCGTAGGTGAACGTAACGCCGTAGAGGTGACCGGAAACAGAGCCGAGATCCTTCCAGTTGTTGTCGAGCCGCGCGCCCCATTTGAGCGTGGAATAGGGATCGTCCAGAGGCCGCAACAGGCCGGCGGTGACAAGCTCCGTGCGGAAGGCCGGCCAGGTATTGATCATCAGATCGGCCTTCTCCCCGCCCATCAGCGCAGTTCGAAGACCGCCGCGGGGGTCGCCGGACCATGTGACCGGCACTTCCTTGATCTTCACATCCGGATATTTGGCCATGAAGGCCTTTTCCATATTGTGAATGATTTCAAGGTCGGATCCCGCCATCCATTGCAGGATGACCAGATCGCCACGAGGTTCGGCCATCGCCGAACTTGTCGTCATCAAAGCTAGAGTAAAGGCTGCCAAACTGAAAAGCGCACAGCGTTGGCCACCCGCAGTCAATGCGGTGAATTTAGTCTTCATGATAGGGCTCCTCCTCCCAGTACGAGCCCCAGCATTCATCTAAAATGAATCGATGTCAACTAAAACGATTGTTGCGTCGCACCGAAGCCTTTCGGCGTCCGGATTTTGGCAAGATGGACTGTCATCCGCGTCGTGCCCGAGGCGAAGGCGGCTTTGATCGATTGCTGTTGGGAGAGCCTTTTCGCACGCGTCGCTGGTTTTTGCCGGGAGACCGCGCGTATCGCAGAATTGTGCGAGCGGGATGTAGCCGCGCTCCAAAGGAATGTTATCGGAGCGGCTGAAGTGGCGGAAGACTTTCGCCATGGGCAGGCTGTATTTCGGTCGCCGTCAGGGTCAACTGCCACGGCAGCGAAGACCCGTCCCAGGCTCCGTCCAGCCTGTCACGTCAAAATCATCCTACCGATGACTGGCGACGGTGGTATGTCTGTAGGGGTTCGTTCGCTCTCGGTGTCTCAATCATTGACTGCTGAAAGCTAGCTCCGCGCCCCGGGGACTCAACCACGCCGAGCTATCGTTCTTGTTCCGGCGTGCTGACCAATTTGGCAGCGGCATCATTGGCTCGGTGCAGGGCCGTGCTGATGTCCTCTCCCGATGCCAGTTCGGCGGCCAAGACTCCGATAAATTCGTCGCCTGCGCCGTGGGTGCTTTCCACCCTGATTTTCCGGGCTTCGATTGCAATTTCGGTGCCGCTGGAATCGGCATAGGCAACCCCGGCGCCGCCGGCAGTGACGACGGCTTGCGCATACGTTTTCGCCAGCAGTTTTGCTGCAACCAAGGCGCCCTCGAGCGTTTCGACGACGGGTAGGCCGGCCAGCATTTCGGCCTCTATGGCGTTGACGACGATGATGTCGGTGGCCGACTGCAGGTCTTTTGAGAGGTGACGCGCCGGGGCAGCGTTGATGAGCACGCGTCCGCCGGCCCGCTTCACCGCCTTTGCCGCGGCGACGTTGGCTGCATCCGGCACTTCGCTCTGCAGAACCAGGATGGTGGTTTTGTCGATGAGCTCGGCCGCAGCCGCAATATCGCCATCGCCGAGCGTGAGGTTGCTACCCGAGACGATCACCGCGCCATAGTCGCCTTCGCCATCGAAGATCGCGACGCTCATGCCGGTCGGCAACGCCGCGTCGCGACGGACGAAGCGATTGTCTACGTTTTTCTGCTGCAGGTTGGCGACCAGCGAATGGCCGAAATCGTCATTGGCAACGGCGCCGATCATCGCGGTCGCAACACCGGTCCTTGCCGCGGACACCGCCTGGTTTCCGCCCTTGCCGCCGCTTTTCGGATGCCAGGACTCGCCGATCACCGTCTCGCCCTTCCGCGGCCGGCCGGGGCCAAGGACCGCGATGTCGTAGTGCAGGCTGCCGAACACGGTAACGAGGGGCGAGGATGTCATAGCAGTCGGTCTTTCCGTTTCGAGGTGACAGCAGACATGGTCCGCTCGAGGTTGCGTTCGGCCGCTTCATAGTCGCGTTGCGCCACGGCGACGAAGACGGCGTCCAGAATGTTCAGCTGCGCGATCCGCGCCGCGGCGTTCTCGCCCATCAGCGGCGATCCCTGCGCCGTGGAACAGAGCACGACATCCGCTGACTGGGCCAAGGCGGACGAATTGTAATTGGTGATGGCGATCGTCCGGGCACCGTTGCGGCGCGCCAGCTGGATCGCCTCGATCACCGCAGTGGTGTTGCCCGAATGCGAGAAGCCAATCGCAATGTCGCCGTCACGGAGCAAGGATGCCGACATCAGCATCATGTGAGAGTCGTCCTGGACGCTCGCCCTGACGCCGATCCGGAGGAACTTGTGGGCGACGTCCCGGGCGATCTGCGCCGAACCGCCGACACCGTAGAAATCCCGCTGGTTGGCCCGATGGATCAGGTCCGATGCCCGGTCGAAGGCTTCCATGTCGAGGATCGAGAGCGTCTCCTCAAGAGCGTTGATCGAGGTCCGAAATACCTTCTGGACGATCTCCTGCGACGTGTCGTCGACCGACAGTTCCTGGTGCATTTCAGCTGTCGGCTGACGGTTGTATTGGCTGACGGCCGTCCGGAAATCCCGGTAGCCGGTGAAACCCAGTTTCTTGGTGATCTTCACGACCATGGCTTCGGAGACACCGGCGTCGTCGGCGATCTGCTTCAACGACGTGTCGTCGCCGAAATCGCGCAGCGCAAACACGGTATCGACTACTTTTGCTTCGAGTGGTGTCAGCAGGGGCATCATCATGCGGATGCGTGGACCGACGGCCTTTGTATCGAAGCTTTCCGAATTCATCCTCGTCCCCTTGTGGCGCGATCAATCATCATCGCGACAAGGATTATAAGGCCGGTGGCCAGCAGTTGATAGAAGGCCTGGACATTCATCAACGTCAAACCGTTACGCATCGCCCCGAGAATGATGGCGCCGAGGATGGTGCCGAGGACGCTGCCCTTGCCGCCCATCAACGAAGCGCCGCCAATGGCGGATGCCGCGATGGCATCGAGTTCCCATAGATTGCCGAGGATAGGCTCGGCGGCGCCGAGGCGGCCGACGAGGATCAGGGCTGCCAGGGCAGCAAGCGCGCCTGAAATCACATAGGCGGTGATTTTCGTGCGGGCGATCGGAACGCCGGCGACATAGGCCGCCTCTTCATTGCCGCCGACGGCCAGCAGATATTCGCCGATCGGCGTCTTCTTCAGCAGCACCCAGGCAGCAATTGCCACGACGGACACGATCCAGACCGGGATCGGCAGGCCCAGCAGGTTGCCGTTGAACAGCGCACGAAAGCCGACCGGGATGCCGAGAACCGGATTGCCGCCCGTATAGATCAGCGCAATGGCGCGATAGGTGCTGAGCGTGCCGAGCGTGACGATGAACGGCTGCAGGCCGACGTAAGCCACCAGCACGCCATTGATGAAGCCGCATACGGCGCCGATCGCAAGGCCGGCAAGGATCGCCAGCGGCACCGGAACGCCAGACAGCAGCATCGTCGCCGTCACCACCGCTGAAATGGCTGCCGTTGGGCCGACCGAGAGGTCGATACCACCGGAGATGATGACCAGGGTCATGCCGAGCGCCAGGCAGGCGTTGATGCTCGACTGCTGCAGGATGTTGATCAGGTTCCGTTCCGAGATGAAGTTGGGAACCAGGATGGCAAAGACGGCAAGGATGACGATCAGGCCGATCAACGTGCCGGCGTCGCGCACCGAAAACGAGAAACGCGCGAAGCCTGACGAAGGCTTTGTGGCATCAGCAGCGGGTGAGTAACTCATGATGAGCTCCTATAATGTTCAGTGCTCAGGCAGCCGGAGCCGAGGCAGTTGAATTGTTCATACCGGGGATGGCGTGGGCGACGATGGCGCTTTCGGACAGATCGGCGCGGGCAATCTCGGCGGCGATCTCCCCGTCCCGCATCACCAGCACCCGGTCGGACAGGCGGATGACCTCCGGCAGTTCCGAAGAGACGACAACGATCGAATGGCCGTCGGCGGCCAGGGCCTCGATCAGATGATAGATTTCCGACTTGGCGCCGACGTCGATGCCGCGCGTCGGTTCGTCGAACAGCAGGATCTGTGATTTGGCCGCAAGCCAGCGCGCAATGATCGCCTTCTGCTGATTGCCGCCGCTAAACAGCCGGATCGGACGGTCGAGCTGGAAGGGTCGCAGATTGACCCCTCGCAACAGGTCGGTGGCGCTCGCCCGCAGCTTGCCATTCTGGATGATGCCAGCCTTGGAAAAACTGCCGAGCGAGGCCAGTGCCATATTGTTGGTGACGGAACGGCCGGGAATGATGCCGTCGCGCTTACGCTCTTCCGGAACCAGCCCGATGCCGGCGGAGATCGCGTCGCGCGGACTGGCGAAATTGACCGGCTTGCCATCGATTTCGATGGAGCCTGCGGACAACCGGTCAACGCCGGCCAAAAGCCGCAACAATTCGGTCCGGCCGGAGCCGACGAGACCGGCGACGCCCAGCACTTCGCCGCGATGCAGGCGGAACGAGGCATTGCGGATCTTTGTCGCAGACGACAGGTTCCTGGCTTCGAGCTTGACGGTGGTGGTAGCGTGCGAGACATGGGTCTCTTGCGACAGCTCCCGGCCGACCATCATAGTGATGACATCCTGGGTCGAGGTTTTCTGGATATCGACCCGGCCGACCAGCTTGCCGTCGCGCATGACGCTGGCGCCCTGGCAGATGCGGAAGACCTCGTCCATCTTGTGCGAGACGTAGATGATCGACACGCCAGACGCCGACAGATTGGCAATGACCTCGGCCAGTTTTTCGAATTCGCTTGGCGTCAGGCTCGACGTCGGCTCGTCCATGGCGATGATTTTGGCGCGGTCCAGCAGCGCGCGGCCGATTTCGACGATCTGCCGCTGGGCAACTTTCAAACTCGAGATGGGCGCTGCGGGATCGATGCTCTTGTCGATCATCGCCAGCGCTTCGCCGGCCCGCCGCTCCTGCTCCTTGCGAGAGACGAACAGGCCGCCAGCGGTGGTCAAAGGGTGGCCCAGAAACATGTTCTGGGCGACGCTCAGATGCGGCACCTGCTGCAATTCCTGGTGGATCATGGCGATGCCGGCCAAACGGGCGTCGGAAGGCTTGCGGAAGGAAACAGCTTCGCCATCGACGAAGACCGAGCCGCTGGTCTGCTTGGAGACACCGGACAGGATGCGCAGCAGCGACGACTTGCCGGCGCCGTTCTCACCCAGCAAGCCGTGGATCTCGCCGGGCGGGACATCGAAGGAGACATCCGACAACGCAAGCACGCCTGGAAAGGATTTCGTTATGCTCTCAAACCGCAGTCTGGGCGTCTGGCTCATCTCGTGCCTTCTCCTGTCGTAAAAAGATGCCGGCCGCAGAGGCCGGCATCCAGAGCTTGGCGGTTGTTACTTTGCCTTGGCTGCGTCTTCGAGCAGCACGGCGCGAACAGCGGCTTCGTCGCCCTGGTAGCGCGCGAAATTTTCCTTGGTAATCAGCGCCTGCGGTGTGGCGACGACGCGCGGGACCTTCTGTCCGCCGACGAGGCGAAGCGCAGTTTCGAGCGCGACTTCGCCGGTCAGGACCGGGAAGCTGTCGACCGTTCCGGTGAGTTCGCCGGCCTTGATCGAAGCGTAGGCGTCGGAAATGCCGTCGGTGCCGAAGACTGCGACCTTGTCCTGCAGACCGGCAGACTTCACGGCCTCGACGATGCCGAGTGCCATGCCGTCATTGTTGGCATAGAAACCGATCAGGTCGGGGTGTTGCTGCAGGATGTTGGTGGCAGCATCGTAGGAAGTCTGGCGGTCCCAGTTGCCGGGAACGCTGGCGACGACCTGAAACTTGCTGTTGGCGGTGATGGTCGACTTGAAGCCGGCTGTGCGCTGGACGGCAGCGTAGACGCCCGCCTGGCCTTCGACGATGGCAACTTTGCCGCCTTCAGGACGGTGCTCGATGAACCATTGCGCAACACGGACGCCGTTGTCGCGCTGGACGTTGCCGACATAGTGCTCGGCGGTCGGAATGACGGCATCGTTGACGTTGACGACCGGGACCTTGGCCGCCTTCGCCTGCTCGAGAACGGGCTGCAGGTTGGCATCGGTCTGCGGAGAAAGCAGAAGAACACTGAAGCCCTGGGTAATCATGCCTTCAGCAATGGTCAGCTGGCCGAGCTGGTCGCCTTCGCTCTGGGCTGCCTGATAGGCAACCGGAACATGCAGCTTGTCGCCGAGCTTCTTGTAACCTTCGCCGAGGGAACGCCAGTATTCGTTGGTCAGCGTCTTCGAGACAGCGCCGGCCTTGGTGCCATCAGGCAGTTTCGGCATGGCGCCGAGCTTGGCTTCGAGCTGCGACCAGTCTATGCGGTCCTTCTCGGTGTCCGAATTGAGCGGTGCGAGCTCCTGCGCCATGGCGGCGCTGAACAGCAGGCTGGCCGCAAGGCCTGCAGCCGCAGTGGTCTTCAAAAACGTCTTCATCGGTTTCCTCCCGAGTTAGATGGGCACGTTTCCGGACGTGCCCCAGATTGTTTTGGAGTTTAGGCGCTTGCTCCGAGCATCAATCCCTGAATGACGGCTTGAGCGGAGACGGCGTCCTGGCGGTCAATCGCGCCAGACAGGCGATTGTCCTGCTCGAGGCGATCCACGACCTTGAGCATGCGCTTGACGGTCTGGATGTTCACCTCGCATTCGTGGACCGGATCGAGGCCGGTCATGTCCGGGAACGTGTCGAAATAGATGGCGCCGTCATAGCCGTCCTTGCGGATCTGGCGGAGCAGCTCGATGGTCTGCTGGGTATGCACCGCACCGACCATCAGGCCATCATCGCGCTTGGCATAGCCGTCGTTGAGGTGGACGCCAAGAACGCGGCTGTAGCGGGCAATCAGCGCTGCGGCAAAAGCGGGCTGCTCATCGGCATAGAGCACGTGGGCGAAGTCGAGCGTGACGCCCAGGTTCGGCAGGTTGACGTCCTTGATGGCCAGCAGTGTTGTCGCGCAATCGGGCATCAGGCTGTAGGAGCGCGGCTCGTTCGGCTTGTACTCGATGCTGATCTGGCAATCCGGATCGTGCTCGCAAACTTCACGAATACCATCGATCTCGTGTTGCCACAGCTTTGCGTAATCAGCCTGGAAGGCATAATCGAAACCGTCCTGGCCGAGCCAGAGGGTCATCAGCTTGCTGCCTGCTTCGCGGGTCGCGTCGATGCCCTTCTTGGTCAACTCGATCGCTTCGCGGCGGACGGCGGCGTCCGGGTTGGTGAAAGCTCCGATCTTGAAGGCGGGATTGGTGTAGTAGCGCATTGCGAAGCCATTGATCTCCAAGCCGAGATCGTTGATCTTTTTCGCCAATTCCCGAGGATTTTCAGCGCCGTGATCGGGATAGTTCAGATCCAGATCCGTCAGGCCGTCCACTTTCGCAGCGCGTGCGACCATCTGCATCACGGTCGGCTTGCCGGTCAGGTCCGGCCATTCGGCCTGCGGCTTCGAGGCAAAGGAATTGAGGCGTGTGGCGAATTTCAATTTTGTCACTGGACTAGGCTCGCATCATTAGCTGTTTCCTTTACTTCACATAATCATTACCAATTGTAAAGTTATGAAATGTTGTGCGAGGCACAAAATCGACCGTGCGAAGCGGGACGAGGAAAACCGGGGTGAAAAAGACCGCTAGGATTGCGGATGCCTTTGGCCTCCCGTCGACAGCGGGACGGAGCTCACATCGACATGAATATGGGCTAAGGCAGGCTCGAGCGGATTGCGCTATTCCAGGTTGGTGTGGTTTGCCCGCATGGCTTCCGGCGTGACGCCGAGCTTGTCGCGCAGGGCGAGGATCATGACTTCGAACAGAATATATTGAGCGCCCTCGAACAGCGATCCCATCGGCAGCACGGACAGACTGCCGACCTGGTCGTTCGCCATTGTCTGCGCCGGTACGGTCAAAACCAGATCCGCAAGGCTTGCCGCCGTGCCATGGGGCTGAGCCGTCACGAGCAGGTTCTGGGCACCGGCCCGGCGGGCCACACCCATCAAAGTCTCTGCGGTCGCCAGTGTGCCCGGACCCGCCGATGCGATGAACAGATCGCCAGGGCCCAGCGCGAAGGTCGTCATGTCTCCTACCATCGCGACTTGCAGGCCGAGATGATGCAGGCGCATGCAGAAACCCTTCATCTGCAAGCCCTCGCGGCCACATCCGTAGAGCGCGATCCGGCGCGCGCGCGCGATGGTATCGATAGCCCTGTCCACCCCGGCCTGGTCGATTTGATCGAAAACAGCACCCAGTTCGGACAGTGCCCGGTGATACAATGTGCTCATGACGGTCTCGGTGGTGACGGGGTTGGCAGAGCTGGCTGTCTGGCCATACATTGGGAGCTGCAGGCAACTTCCCAAGCGGAGTCTGGCCTTCTCCTCCTGGTCGACGTCCTTTCCGCCGCACCAGTGCACCGCGTCATCTGGCCAGCAGCGCTTCGACTTCCGCTCGCGATGGCATGGCAGGCGCGGTTCCCCGGCGCGTGACGGCTATGCCGGCGGCGGCGCAGCCAAAGCGAACGGCATGCAGCGGATCATCGCCGCGCGCCAATGCGGCGGCGAAACTGCCGACAAAAGCGTCCCCAGCCCCCGTCGTGTCGACAACCGGCCCATAGGAGACGGCAGGAACGTGCACCGACGTGGACGCGTTGTGGAAAAAAACGCCGCGGCCGCCGAGCGTGATGACGGCAGCGCCGACACCACGCGACAGCAGGATCTGGCCTGCACGCCGGGCGTCGTCGAGCGTTTCCAACGCAAATCCGACAAGTGCCGCAGCCTCGATCTCGTTAGGGATGATGTAATCGCAGAGTGGGTAGAACGCGTCCGGAAAGGCTTCCGCGGGTGCAGGATTGAACACGGTCAAAACGCCAGCCTGGCGGGCCATATCGAGCGCGTAGCGGGCCGCCGCGGGCGGTTGTTCGAGCTGCGTCACGAAAACCATCGACTGTTCGATTGTTTCGCGGGCTGCCTCGACGTCATCGATGCCGATGGTTCCGGCTGCGCCGCTATAGACGATTATTGCGTTGTCGCCGCTGCGGTCGTTGACGTAGATGAAGGCGGCGCCGGTCGGCTGGTCGTCCATGATCGTCAGCTTGGGCGTTACCCCGGCATCGGCATAGGTCTTGAGGGCGAGATCGCCGAAGGTGTCGCGTCCGATCTTCGAAATGAACGACACATCCGCCCCTGCCCTGGCAGCGGCGACTGCCTGATTGGAGCCTTTGCCGCCCGGCCCGACAGCAAAGCCGCTGCCGGTGATCGTCTCACCGACGGCCGGCATGCGTGGGGCGAGGTAGGCGGTGTCGGCGACGAAAATGCCAAGGATTGAAATGCCGGATTTCATGTTTGTGCCTTGCTCGTTGATGTCATGCCAAATCTTTGACGGGCCGATACCTGCGTTGCGAGACTGATGCGGATATCGCATGCCGTCTCGCCGCAGTTTTCTACCCGCGCCTCACTTCACGGCGCCTGCCGTCAGCCCCTTGACGATGTAGCGCTCGAGAAAGACGCCGACCAGGACCAATGGCAGGATCGCTGCCGTCGAAATAGCGGCCATCGACCACCAGTTGATCCCTTGTGATCCCGTCTGGCTTGCGACCATGACCGGCAGCGTCTTGGCATTCGAACTCGTCAAAAGGGCTGCGAAAAAATACTCGTTCCAGCAGAGAATGACAGAGAGGATGAAGGCCGCCACCATGCCGGGCAAAGCAATCGGCAGGACGATCCTCAGAAATGCCCCCCAGATCGAGCAGCCATCGACCAAGGCTGCCTGTTCCAGCTCAACGGGAATGGTGTCGAACTGGTCGCGCATGATCCAGATGACGATCGGCAGGACCATCAGCGTGTAAACGAGGATGAGGCCCACCAGAGTGTCGAGAAGCATGAGATGCTTGTACAGCACCAGGAACGGCATGGCGAGGACGACCGGCGGCAGGATGAGCTGCGACAGGAAGAAAAAGGAGATGTCCTTATTGCGCATCCAGAGAAATTTGTAGGAAAACCGACTGAGCCCGTAGGCGGCGAGTGAGCCGATCAGCACGGCGAAAAACGACGCACCGGCCGACGCAAAGATGCTGTTGAGGAAGCGCATCATGAACTCGTCGCGAACGGTCGACTGGGCGAATATGGTGTCCGGCGACAGGCCGAGCGAGCGCCAGCCCTTCCAGTCCGGCGTGAAGTCGACGAAGGGGATCATATTGCCCTGCGTGACGTTGACGGCCGTCTTGAACGAGGTGGTGATCGTCCAGTAGATCGGAAACAGCGAGACGAAAGCCCAGAAAACCAAGGCGGCGTAGACTAGCAGACTGCTGGTGAGGAAGGCCGGGCGCCGTGACCAGAGGCCGCCCGGCTTTTCGGACTTGGCGGAAGTTTGGGAAATGACAGACATCGGCTGGCCCTCAATTCGAACGCTGCATCCACCGGCTCGCCAGCTTGAGGACGAGCGCGATGAAGATGATGATGACCACGAGATAGAACTCGGCGAGCATCGTGCCGTAACCGACATTGGACCGGTCCCGGTATTCGCGGAAGATAAAGCTCGAGACCGTATCGGTGGCACCGCCCGGGCCGCCGGCGGTAACGTTGATGACGATGTCGGCGAGCTTCAGCTGAAAGATGGTGCGCAGGATGATGACGGTGATGCTGACAGGCAGCATCAGCGGAAAGGTGATTTCCTTGAAGCTCTGCCAGCCTGAGGCACCATCGACCTTGGCTGCCTCCTTTATCTCGGACGGCAGCGCCTGCAAGCCGGCGAGCAGCAGGATCATCATGAAGGGGATCGATACCCAGGCATCCATGGCGATGATCGAGATGCGCGCCAGGACCGGCGTGGAGAAGAAAGCGGGATTGTCCCAGCCAAGGTGGCGCGCCAGGGTTGCCGCCGGACCGAAGCGATACTCCATCAGCGATTTGCCGATCATCCAGCTGACGGCGACGGGGCTCAGCATCAGCGGCAGAAGAAACGCAACCCGGAAGAATTTTCGCGCCTTGATCTCTGCATTCAGCAGCAGCGCCAGCCCGAATGCGATCGCGTACTGCACGAGCACGGAGAGAACATAGTAGACCATGTTCAACAGCGCATTCCAGAAATAGACGTCCGCGAACAGCTTCCGCAGATTGTCCAGGCCGTTAAAATGGCGGCTGTCGGTGGCGCTGAGGTTCCAGTCGGTGAAGGCGATGTAGAGGCCGAAGACGGTGGGAAAGATCACCATCGCCACCGTGAACAGCACTGCAGGCAGGACGAAGGCTGCCCGCTGGCCTGCCTCCCCTCGGATCATGATGTGGGCTGTGCACAGAGCGACGGACCAGACGACGAAAGCATAGAGAAGTGGCCGCCAACTGACCAGTCCGAGCGCGGTCACGCCGGTCGCGTCGGAAATCTGCAGCAGCAGGACGGCAACGAGCAGCAGGCTGGCGCCGATCAGCAGTGCACGACCGCGGCCGGCAGTCCCGGTTGGCACGGTGGTTTGCTGCAGGGGATGGATGGTAGGCGTTGTCGTATGCGGCATGGGCAGACCCTTGGCGGAACTCCGGCAGAAGCGCTCAACCGGCAACCGGTTGCTTGCGGTGGTTCAGGCGGCACCCTGGGTGCCACCTGAGGAGCACATGCGCAGCAGGGCTGCGGTTCTCCACTCAAGCGCCGAGGGACGCCTTGTAGAGAGCGATCTGCTTGTCGCGGCCAAGTTGGTCGGTCAGCTTCTCCCAGGCCGCGGCGATGGCATCGGCGCCGGCCTGCGCAGTTGCCTTGCCGGCAAATACCTTGGCCAGTTCGTCCTCGGCTATGCTGTAATACTGGAAGATGCCGGGAATGCGGGGTTCGATCGCCGCGTTCGGGTGGTTGTAGGAGTTCGACTGGGAAGCCAGGTAATTCGAGATGAACGCCTCCTCATAGCCGGCCGCGACCCACTCCTTGATGTCGAACTGGCTCTTGCGATAGCACTGGAAACCGGACGGATAGGCCGCAGTCCACAGGGCAAGGTCCTTGCCGCCGAGATGCGCCGCCGCGCTCCAGGCCGCCTTCTTCTTCTTCGCGTCTTTGTCGACGCGGGCCATGACGTAAATGCCCCATCCGAGATAGGCCATGTTGGGCGCGTAGTTCGGACCGCTGGCAAGCTTTTCCCACTGACCCGTCTTGGCGTTGTAGACGTCGTCGGATCCCGGAAGAATATCGAAGGCAACGGTCTGGCCGACGACGGAGCTGTCGCTGGTCTGGGCGCTCTGGCCGACATCCCCCCACCACGAAACCATCGAACCGGTCCCCGCGAGGAACTGCTGGAAAGCCGTCGTGCCCGGATCGGCATTCATCTGATCGCCCGCTTCCGACGGCAGCGCATCGACGACGTCCTGGATCGCGCGGACCCAGGCCGGGTTGTTGATCCGCGGCTTCATCGTGTCGACGTCGAACAGCCAGGCCTTGTCAGCCGGATGCTTGGCATAGGCGGTGGCGCGGCTGCCGAGGAAGTAGAAGCCGAAACCGCCCC
>CAZZZI010000046.1:0-24513 GCA_964658415.1 uncultured Sphingomonas sp.
GGTCGTCCCACCAATAGCTTTGGCTCCAACAAGCGGATGTGGCTTGGCTAAATCGAGGGGTATCACGAGCGTAACCCGAGATTAAAAAACCTGCATTTCAGAGCGTTGCAGCCTCCCAGTCTGGAGCAAAAGGCGGATCAACGTAGCGTAGGTCCTTAGGCAGAGCCGCGATAGCCGTGCGGTCCTCCTCGTCGAGGTGAATGTTGAGCGCATCGAGATTAGCTCGCTGGCTGGAGGGGCGAGCGGCTTTGAGGATAGCGATGACGTTTTCCTGATCCAGAAGCCAGGCTATGGCGATCTGGGCTGCGGTGGCGCTGTGCTTCTCACCGATCCTGGCGAGAACGGGATCCTTTGCCGCCCGGCCTTGCGCAAGCGGCGCAGAGGCGGTCATCGCAATACCCTTGCGGCGAAGGTAGTTTAGCATCGGCGTCTGCGACAGGAACGGATGATATTCCGCTTGATGAACGGCGACAGGGGCGCCGACTTCCTCAACCGCGTGCCGGATCATGGGCAGGTTGAAGTTGTAGACGCCGATGGCGCGCGCCAACCCTTCCTCCTTCAGTTTGGTGATCGCGTCCAGCGTCGCGCTCATGTTCATGTTCGCTGATGGCCAATGCACGAGAAAGAGATAGATATGGTCGAGGTGAAGCTTGCCGAGGCTCGTGTCGAAGGACCGTCGCAGGGCATCGGGGGAGAGCTTGTGGTGCCAGACCTTGGTGGTGGAAGAGGTCAGTGCGGCTTATGCCGGAGGCCGCGAGCGCCGCGCCGACGGCGGCTTCATTGTCGTACATGGCGGCGGTATCGATGTGGCAAAAGCCGAGTGCAAGTCCGCTTTCGACCACCGGCCGGGCGGCATCGCCCGGCATCCGGAAAGTCCCCAGTCCTAGCCGGGGGATCGCGACACCATGAGTCTCAATCGTTTCCATGATCATTCCTTTCGAGTTGCGAGGGACGCGGCGGCAGAGGCAGAAGCCGTCCGCCGCCCGTTCTCCCGGCGGGCTCAGGCGGTCTCGCTCGCCGCCGCCTGCCGGACCAGCGCTTCGATCACCTGCTCAAGTGACGTCGTGCCCCTGACACGGTTTCCGCTATCGGCCTTGAAGTCGATCCAGCCTTCGTTGAAACCATCGAGCATACGCATGCGCGGCTGGGGGTGACGCGTACCCTGGGCATGGAACAGGCCCTCCCAGCTTTCCCGCGGGACGATCTCCACCCGCACCGGATGCCCGAGCACTAACGCGAAGGCATTTGCGAGATCGTTGGGCGAGACCCGTGCCGGGCCTTCCAGTTCCACCACCCGGTTGCCAATCCATTGCTCGCGGATCAGATCTGCGGCAAGCCGGCCGATATCCTGTGTCGCCACCATGGCGAAGGTCTTGTCGGCAGGCTGGAGGAAGCTGTGCAGCACGCCTTCGTCGCGGGCCGAGGCCACGTCCCAGGCCGCATTTTCCATGAACCAGCCGGGCCGCAGGAAGGCGACGGGAAGATCGAGTTCGCCGAGGGCTTCTTCCAGCATCGTCCGCTGGCTCAACAGATTGTCCACGTCCGTGTCGGCGCCGATGGTGGAGAGGCAGACGACCCTTTCGGGACGGGCGGCAAGGAGAGCGGTCGTCAGCACCTCATTCAGCTTCGCTGCTTCCGGATAGCCGGGCGCCGGATCAAATTCCGACGGCGGCAGGATGAAGACGCCCTTGGCGCCCATGAACGCGGCGGCAAGCTGCGTTGCGTCGCCCATGTCGGCAAGGGCGATCTCGCAACCGCGCTTGCGCCAGATTTCCGCCTTGGCGGGATCACGCAGCACCGCACGGACCGGTTCTCCGGCATCGATCAGGGCTTTCGCCAGCGCGCCGCCGACCTTGCCGGTAATTCCTGTAATCGCATACATGATATGTCTCCTGGTTTCGAGGTCGGGAATGGATCAGGCGAGGCCGTCGTAGAGGCCGCGCCCGAATGTGCTGTAGAGCTCTGCAAGGCCGGAGATTTCTGCGGTCCCGGCACGCCGCTGGCGCCGGCGGCGCTGAGGAAGTACCTACAGGACGAAGAAAGATGATTCACGCGCATTAAAATCAAAGATAAGATGACTTCAAATCATCATGACGAGACAGGCGGCGAAGACCGATCTTGCGACGGAGAGAGGGCATGAGTTTCGACACGCGGCTGCTGACCGGGGTCGGCGTTTTCGGGGCGGTGATGGAAGCGGGCAATTTCGTGCGGGCCGCGGATGTTCTCGGCCTCACGCCATCGGGGGTCAGTCGTGCGGTAGCGCGGCTCGAACAACGCGTCGGCGTCAGATTGTTCGACCGCAATCCGCGTGAGGTTACGCTGACGGAAGAGGGCGCCCGCTTCCATGCCAGGATCATGCCGTTGCTGGCCGGGCTGGAGGAAGCGGCCTCCGAAGCCGCCGGTTAGTGGCTTAACAGCGGGGCGCTCACGACGATCCTGACGGAATGGTCCGGCGAGCAGTTTCCGCTTTACGCCTATCATCCGTCACGCCACATGCCGCCGGCCAAGGTGCGGTCTTTTCTGGACTTTGTTCAACGAATCGCGGTGACGTAGCGCAGGTGCATGCTTGCCGCGTCGCATGATCGGTGTTGCATACCGGTCGCATGAGCCGACGGGGCGCGATGTGGGGGACATCGCCTTGAACGTTGATTTGAGCCGTACCACCGACGCCGCGTTCTCACTGACAGGTTCATAAAACGACTGTGGCAAGTCATTTCTTATCGCCCGCAAGCCTCGCCGTGCCCTTCCGGGCGTCAATCGCGCGATATGGACAGTCCGGCGAGGAGCTGAGCGTGCGCGGCAAGCCGGTGGGATATGAGCTCCGTGAAGAGCCGCACGCGCTTTGTCTTGCGTGTCTCCCCCTGTGTGAGAAGCCAGAGCGTTCCATACATGTGCAACTCAGTGCCCGGCACCCTGACCAGCAGGGGGTCGGCATCTCCAACGAAGCATGGCAGCGTCGTGATCCCAAGCCCTTGCCGTACTGCCGCGATCTCCGCCGCAGCGTCCGTGACCCTGAAGGGTGCCCCTGTGGTAACAACCTCGCCCCCACTGGCCCAATCCGGAATTCCATGCGTGCTTATGACGATCCATCGGATGGGATAAGGCGCGCCCTCATGCCATGCGGCCAGGCGATCGCGGGATATGTAGACGCCGCCGAACAGCTCTGGTCCCTTCAAGCCATGAAGATTGAGCGGCAGGGTTTGGCGATCGTAAACGACGCGGATCGCGACGTCGGCTTCTCGGTTGGTCAGGTTTGCCAGCTCGCCGGACGATAGGATTTCCATCTCGATATCAGGATGCAGACGCACGAAATCGGCGAAGTCTTGCATGAGCAGGTGTGTCGCAAGGATCGGCGTCAATGTTACGCGCAGAAGCCCGCGCACGCTCTGGTCGCGCCCGAAGACGCGCGTCTCCAGCTGGCGTGACGACGCTTCCATCTGGCCTGCGAATTCGAGGACCTCTTCGCCTGCAGTCGTCAGGCGATAGCCTGAGGGCAGCTTTTCGAACATCTGCGCGCCTAGGCGCTCCTCGAGCTGGGCGATGCGTCGCAGTACCGTCGCGTGATTCACCCCGAGGTGCTTGGCGGCAGCCCGCACCGAGCCACCACGCGCGGCGGCAAGAAAGTAACGAATGTCATCCCAGTCGATCATGGTGCATTCCCGCGCCGCCAGCTGTGCGTTCCGAATGCTATAATAACACAATGAGACGTAATGCCCGTGAGGGTTACGGCATTCATTGGCCCACCCGGATCGTTTTTGCACCACCGATATGCGCTCCTACGCACTGAGCATCCTACCCCGGCGGGCCTATCTTGAGGTTCACCAACAAAAGGATGCATGACATGACCAGATTGAATGGAAAGACCGCCGTTATCACCGGCGGCGCTACGGGCATCGGCCTTGCTGCTGCAAAGCGCTTCATCGAGGAAGGCGCCTTCGTCTTCATTTATGGCCGTCGGCAGGAAGCGCTCGACGCGGCTGTCGCCGACCTCGGTCCCAATGCCCGCGCGGTGAAGGGCTCGGTCTCCGATGAGGCCGACCTCGACCGGCTGTTCGCGGCGGTCAACGCCGAGCGCGGGACGCTCGACATCGTCTTCGCCAATGCCGGCTCGGGAGGCCCGCTTGCACTAGGGCAGATCACTGCCAAGCATATCGACGACACCTTCGACACCAATGTGAAGGGTACGATCTTCACGGTCCAGAAGGCGCTGCCACTGATGGGCAAGGGCGGCTCGATCGTCCTGACCGGGTCAAGCGCTGGCACCACGGGTGCTCCCGGATTCACCGCCTACAGCGCAAGCAAGGCGGCCGTGCGCAACCTGGCCCGGACCTGGGCCGAGGACCTGAAGGGCACCGGGATCCGCGTCAACGTGCTGTCACCGGGAGCGACAGCGACCGAACTTGCGAAGGAAGCACTCGGCGAGGAAGGCCAGAAGGCCTATGGCGCCATGACGCCGCTTCAGCGCATGGCCGATCCCTCGGAGATCGCGGCCGTTGCCGCCTTTCTCGCCTCGGACGACAGCAGCTTCATGACCGCCAGCGAAGTCGCCGTCGACGGCGGGCTTGCGCAAGTCTGACCGGCGCGATCCTGCGCCCGGGCAACACAACAAAGGATAAAACATCATGAACAAACTTGAAGGCAAAGTCGCAGTCATCACGGGCGGAAGCAGCGGGATCGGGTTGGCCACCGCCAAGCGCTTCGTGCAAGAGGGTGCGCATGTCGTGATCACCGGGCGACGGGAGAAAGAGTTGAATGAGGCTGCGCGCTTCGTCGAGAAAAACGTTACGACGGTTGTGGGTGACGTGTCGCGCCTGGAAGATCTGGATCGGCTCTACGCCGTCGTGAAAGAGAAACATGGTCACATCGACATTCTCTTCGCGAACGCAGGCGCGGGCACAATCGCACCGCTCACGGCAGCAACTGAGGCCCATTTTGACCAGACCTTTGATGTGAACGTGAAGGGGCTGTTCTTCTCGGTGCAGAAGGCCCTTCCCCTCTTTAATGACGGCGGTTCGATAATCCTGACCTCTTCGGTCTCCAACGTGTTGGGGCTGCCAGGATTCAGCACCTACGCTGCCAGTAAGGCGGCAGTGCGCAACTTCGCCCGCGCTTGGACACTGGAGCTGAAAGACCGAAAAATACGCGTGAATTCAATGAGTCCCGGACCGATCGACACCCCCGCCCTGGCGACAACAACGGGCCTTACGCCTGAGCAAGCCGAGCAAGCAGCCTCCCAGTTTGCTTCGCAGATCCCAATGGGCCGCAGCGGCAAGCCTGAGGAAGTCGCGGCTGCCGTCACGTTCCTCGCGTCCGACGAGAGTTCTTTCATAACCGGCGTCGATCTCGCCGTCGATGGAGGCATGGCGCAAGTCTGACCCCCCAGCATCACAAGATAGGAGAAACATCATGAGCTACGCAATTATCGGCTTTGGCACTATCGGTAAGGCCCTGGCCAAGGCTTTTGCCCGCAAGGGCATCGAAGTATCCGTTGCAACCACACGCGATCCTGAAAGCTTTTCATCTGCCGCCGCCGCCATCGGCCCCACGGTCATTCCCGAAAAGCTGGCGGATGCCCTCAAGGCAGACATCATCTTCCTGGCTGTTGGTTTCGACCAGCACCGGGATGTCGCCAAAGCGCTGCCCGGTTGGCAGGGCAAGACCATCGTCGATGTGACCAATGCCTATGGCGTGTCTCCTGAGGATCTGGGGGGACAGCCTTCGGCCAAGGTCGTCGCGGAGGCCTTCTCTGGTGCAAGGCTCGTCAAGGGCTTCAACCACCTGGTCGCGGCCGTCATGGACCAGGATCCGGCCGTACATGGCGGCAGGAGGGTCGTGTTCCTGGCGAGCGACGATGACGCAGCCGCATCGGAGATCGGTACGCTCGCGGAAAATCTCGGCTTCTCGCCGATCAAACTTGGCGGGCTGTCGGAAGGTGGACTGCTCGTCCAGGCGCACGGGAACAGCTGGGGTCATCTGATCTTCAAGGACCTGGTCAAGTTCGACGGATGAACACGACGTGCCAACCGGCACGGCGACAATGTACGGATCGGATGGAAATCGAACCGATCCGTGCGAAATGGAGACATTCCAATGAGCATTGAGAAGAACATCCAGACCGTGAAGGACTTCTTTGCCGCGATCGGCCGAGGCGACAGGCAGGCTCTGTTGGCGCTGGTCACTGAGGACATCGAGTGGATCATTCCGGGCGAGGACTGGCCGCTGGCCGGCACGCGCCACGGTCACGCCGGGCTGGCGGATTTGCTTGAGGAGGCATCGAGGTCGATAGAAACGTCCACGGAACCCCGTGAGTTCGTGGCGCACGGAGACCGGGTTCTCGTCCTCGGCTTTGCGAGGGGACGGATCAAAGCCACGAACAAGACGTTTGAGGACGACTGGGTGTTCGCCATCACGGTACGGGACGGCAAACTGACCAGCATCCGAGAGTACATTGACACGCAGGCACTGGCGCGCGCCTCGCGGATCGACGCGTCCTAGCCTGCGTAGCGCTGGCATCTGCTGCCTCGGGTCGGCTAGCGCGTGGTTCAGTCATGGACTGACCCTCACGGGCCGCGCCCGTCCAATGCCCAACCTGAAGGAGATTGTTATTTACGACCAATCCAAACTATCCGAGTTGATCCGGTTCGCACGGGTCGCCGCGGGCTCCACCGTCATCGACGTCTATCCAGGTGATGGCGACTGGACCCGTCTCTTCTCCGACGTCGTCGGACCCGAAGGAGGTGTTTACAGTCTCGTGCCGGCCGAAGTCGCCCACTTCAAAAACGATCCGGTCGGCCGCATGCAGGCGCTTGCGGAGGAACCGGGCCGAGAGAACGTCGAAGTCATCTCGTCGGACCTTGTGAATACGCCAACGGCCACGCAGCCAGCGGATGTCGTGTGGCTGCACCTGTTCTATCACGACCTCCACACCGCGCTGATCCAGGCCGGGGCGCGACGGCGGCCGACTTCAATCGAGCCGTGTACGAACGGCTGAAGTCCGGCGGGTCCTACGTCATCGTCGATCACGCCGCCGCCGTCGGCTCAGGCACGAAGGACACCCAGTCGCTGCATCGGATTGACCCTGCTGCCGTTCGCGAAGAGGTCGAGGCAGCCGGCTTCATCCTTGACGCGGATAGTACCATGCTCGCGAACAGCGACGATCAGCACTCGATCAATGTGTTCGATCCCTCGATCAAGGGCATGACCGATCGCTTCGCCTATCGGTTTGTGAAGCCGTGACAGGGGCCGGCGCCAACCTCAAGTCTGCCGTCGGTTCAGATCCGTTCAAAGCGTTCACCTGCAACCCCAGCCAACTCATTTTTTTCGGACGGCTTTCGGCTTTGGCTGACACAAGCGCCGCTTGACGTTCGAGCGCAGAGCATTGCGAAGATCCTTGTCCGCGATCGAGAGGTCGAACCACTCCGGATCAAAGTAGCCGCCGCACCACTGAATGGTTTCGGCATATTCGGGATCTTCCCGGTCGCCGATGATCTCCAGGAACCGCTCATAGCCAGATACGCCGCCCACGTCCTCGGGCGGTCGCGCCCTTTCGCCCGCAACGCACGTCCGCCTTTGGGCGTTGCAGTGAGCGTCAAGAATTCCTCGATAGCGACGGTGTGCCGCCAGCCATCCCCGAAATCATAGCGGTAGCTGAAGACAGCACCTTGCTCGAAATCCAGCAAACGAACCCCTCTCTGATCGAAGACCCGAGGATCGTCGTCGGTCGCATCCTCCGTCAGGATTTCGACTTCCCCATACCGCAGGCCGCCGATACGGAATTCATAGAGATGATAGTTCCACCAATTGAATACTGCCTGGATTCCGAGATGCAGATGCTCCAGGTTCCAATGGACTGGCAAGACCAGACGGCGCCAGACGTCCGGTTCGGTCTCGTCAATGGAAACTCTAATCTGTACAGCGTTTGCGGCTTTGAACATTGCCCGAATGAACAAGGTTGGTGGAAGGTCGTCAAGACTTTCGCTCGCGCCGCATGCCAAGACAATGGCACCATATTCTGGATGCATCATCCTGATCGCGATACAGGAAACGGCTCAGCGCCCGGTCTTGCGACCGGACACTAATGAGAACTCCGCGATTAAATGTGGTTCAGTAGCCAACACCGCGAACGCCGCCGGCGGTCGTATGGATTCACCGGTGACCCAATGGGCATCGTCGGATGCCAGGAAGACGGCAACAGGAGCTATATCGTCCGGCTCGCCGAAGCGGCCAAGTGGCGTGCCGGCAATCAGCTTCTCGCCGAACTCGCCCGCAAAATTGCCATCGGTCGCAGGTGTATTCGTGTGGCCCGGCAGGATGGAGTTCACCCGGATGCCACGCGGACCGAGTTCCCGGGCGAGCGCGAATGTCATCGTATCGACGGCACCCTTGGTCGCCGCATAGACGCTGGAGGCGAGGTAGGGGTCGGTGCTGAGGATCGAGCTGATATTGATGATGCTGCCACCGCTCTCGCCGAAATGCTTGAGAGCTTCCCGGATCGCCAGGAAATAGCCGAGCACGTTGATGTTGAACTGCTTATGGAAAGCGTCTTCGGTCACGTCCGCTGCCATCTCGAATACGGCGACCCCGGCATTGTTCACCAGCACGTCCACCTGACCGTGGCCGGCCTTCACCGTGTCGAACAGGCGGATGACATCAGCGCCTTTGCTCATGTCCGCCTGTATAGCAACGGCCTTGCCACCAGCCTTTTCGATCGAGGCGACGACGGCATCGGCACCTGATTTGCTCGAGGAATAATTGACGACGACGGTCGCGCCTTCAGCACCAAGTGCCTTGGCGATGCCCGCACCGATGCCGCTTGATGCCCCGGTAACGACGGCGATTTTTCCGCTGAGTTTCATGTTCATGTCCTCGGATTGCGATGGATGCCCGAAGCCGCGTGGCTTCATCGATCATCCCAACGTAAGAGGTCGACGCTCCGGGCGCGTGCCAATTGCTCGCCCATTCTTGCCTATTCTTATCATTACCTTGTCGGGAGAAGGAAACGGTACCATAGTCCTTTCCATGAACAAGGCACTGGAAGAATTGCGCGCCATCGTCATGCGCGCAGGCGACACATGGACATCCACCGGGATCCCTCGTGTCGAGATGGTGAGGGCCGAGGCCTGTTCGAACCAGGTGTATGCGCCCATGCTACATCTGGTTCTGCAGGGCACGAAAGAGCTCTCGGTTGGCGAGCAGGTGCTCAGCCTTGCGCCTGCGACCTATTTTATCGTGCCCGCCGATGTCCCCGCGATCGGGCAGGTCAGTGCTGAAAAGCCCGGCAGTCCCTACCTTGCCATGAGCCTGAACCTCGACCCTGCGGTTCTCGCTGCGCTTCTTGCCGGGAATGAAGGCAACCGCTCTGCCGACGCTGTCCCTGGTTTCTTGGTTTCCACCGCCACCCCGGAACTCATCGATGCCTGTCTTCGTATGATGCGGTTGATCGACCGGCCGGCCGAGATCGCCATGCTGGCACCCATGATCGAGCGGGAAATCCTGTTTCGCGTCTTGCAGGGTCCGCAGGGAGACATTCTGCGTCAGATCGCGCGCGAGGAGAGCCGTCTGTCGCAGGTCCGCCGGGCGATCGACTGGATCCGCACCCACTACACCGAGCCCTTCCGGGTGGAACCCTTGGCAGCGATGACGGGAATGAGCGTTGCCGCATTCTATCGACACTTCAAAGCCGTCACCGCGATGACCCCTATCCAGTATCAAAAGAGGCTGCGTCTCCTGAAGGCCCGGCGACTGTTGATATTCGAGCGCCGTGAGGCTGCCGCGATCGCGTTTTCGGTCGGCTATGAAAGTGCATCGCAGTTCAGCCGAGAGTATGCCCGCATGTACGGGCTACCTCCCGTTCGCGATGTAGCACGGTTCAAGACACCGGCGTCCCGGCCGACAGCGGCGATCCCACTGCTGGAAAGTGCGGAACTGGGTTAGCCAAGGTGGCAGTCCTGGTCATCGACTATGCGGCCTGCGGGACCTGCGCCGCTCTTGCAAGGTCTTTCGAAGGCGGCAATCCAAACAATCGGGCGTATTCGCGACTGAACTGGTTCGGGCTTTCGTATCCCACACCAAAGGAAATTGAGGTTGCGTTGCCCTGTCCGGCAATCAGCAGCGATCGGGCGTGCAGGAGGCGGACACGTTTCTGATACTGCAGAGGGCTAAGTGCCGTGACCGCCTTGAAGTGACGGTGAAACGCCGACACGCTCAGCGCCGCCATTTCGGCAAGCGCTTCAACCCTGATCGTCTCGGCAAAGTTCTGGCGGATCCAGTTGATCGCCACGCTGATCCGCGACAGAGCCGTATCGGGCGAGGCGATGTCGCGCAGCATCCAGCCGAGAGGTCCCTGCAGGACGCGAAACAGGATTTCTCGCTCGTAGGCGGGAGAGAGTGCGGCGATCTCGTCCGGCCGCTCCATCAACCGCAGCATACGGATCCAGGCGTCGAGAAAATCCTCGTTGACCGGGGCAACCGAGAACCCTGATCCGAACAGCTCGCTGGACACCTTCGCCGGCAGGTCGTGGATCAGGCCTGCGACGATGGTCGGATCGAGCGTCAGGCTTACGGCCAGGTAGGGCTCGCCGGCGGTTGAAGGATGGACGGACCCGACAGCAGGGAGATCGACCGACATGACGAAGTAGGTCGCCGGATCGTAGTGGAACGTTCGGTCACCCACCGTCATCCTCTTCGACCCGGTCAGGATCAGGTTGACCATCGGATCATAGACGGCGGCGAGCTGGTGCTCCGGGATTTCGCCCTGCACCATCGCCACGCGCGGTATGCCCGTCTCAGTGCGCCTGTTCTCTGCTTTTGCGGCCAGTGCGCGCAGTTCGTTCAATTGCTCTTGCATGCTTCATAGCTTGGCAGAGCTTCGGTGAGCGCGCAAGACGAAAGCAGAAATAGGCAAGGTTCGGAGAGGAATGGGTGAGCGCCTGATGCGGCACGGGCGTAGTTTCAAATTCTCAACTCGAAGGAAAAACACATGAAGATCGTTATCGTTACCGGCAGCAGCCGTGGCCTTGGAGCCAGCACCGCCATCAAATGCGTCGAGCGTGGCATGGGCGTGATCGTCACCTACAACAACAATCCCGGACGAGCTGATGAGGTCGTCAGCGCGATCACCGCGCAGGGCGGAAAGGCCGTCGCATTGAAGCTCGATGTCGGCGACATCAGCGCATTCCCGGAATTCCGGGATGCGGTCAAGGCGCAGCTTCAGGCGGTCTGGGGGAGGAATACATTCGACTACCTCGTCAACAATGCCGGATACGGTCTATTCAATCCCATTGCCACTGTCACGGAAGACCAGTTCGATGGCCTTTTCAACGTCCATCTCAAGGGACCGTTCTTCCTGACCCAGACGCTGCTGCCGCTGATGGAAGACGGCGGTCATATCGTCAATCTGACCAGCGCCACCGCGCGGGTCGCCACGTCAGGTGTCGCTCCCTATGCGGCCTTCAAGGGCGGACTTGAGGTTCTCACCCGCTACATGGCCAAGGAATTCGGCGAGCGCCGCATTCGGGCAAACTCCATCGCTCCTGGCGCCATCCGCACGGAGCTCGGCGGTGGGCTGAATGACGAATTCGAAGCCATGCTGGCGGGCCAGACCGCACTCGGCCGTGTCGGCGAACCGGAAGACATCGGCGGCGTCATCGCCAGCCTGCTTTCGGATGAGAACCGCTGGATCAACGCCCAGAACATCGAAGTCTCTGGCGGCTACATCATCTAATCGAAAGGACAGCATCATGCTCGACCACGTCTTCATCTCGGTCAGCGATACCGACCGCTCTATCACCTTCTATGAGAAGGCCCTTTCGCCGCTCGGGATCGCACACGCCACCGACTACGATGGTAGGCAAGGCCCGCCCGGCCATCCCGACCTCAAGGGGTTCGGCGCGAACGCTCGGATGTTCTTCTGGCTGCGCCAAGGCGTTGTCGAAGGGCGGGCCGCGCATATCGGCTTCGCTGCCGATGGTGAGGCGCAGGTGGATGCAGCCTATGCAGCAGCCATGACGACAGGCGCCGCCGAGATCCATCCGCCTGGTCCGCAGCTTCACAACGACGCTCGGCATTACGCGGCCCAGGTCCGCGATCCCGACGGCTACTCACTCGAATTCGTCTACAAGGAATGGCAGCATTAAAATGACAAAACTCATGATCTACGGCGCGACGGGCTACACGGGTCGGATGGTTGCCCAACACGCGACAAAGGCTGGATTGCCTGTTGTCCTCGGCGGTCGGAACGAAAAACCGCTTGCGGAGCTCGCCTCGAAACTCGGTGTCGAGTATCGCGTGTTCGCTCTCGACGATCGGGCTTTGATCGACCGGTCTTTGACGGATGTCACCGTCATCATCAATGCCGCCGGCCCCTTCCTGCGGACAGCGAAGCCCTTGATGGAAGCATCCATCCGCAACGGCGTGCACTACATCGACACCGCGGCGGAATTCGACAGCTATCGTCTCGCCGAGAAACTGGATGCAGAGGCGACGGCGGCTGGCGTGATGCTTCTGCCGGGCGGTGGTGGCAGCGTGGCGATGCTTGGGAGCCTTGCCGGGCATGCGGTCGCGAGGGTGCGGAATCCCCGCAAGATCAGGACTGCGATGCATGTGTCCGGTGGGATGTCCCGGGGATCCGCCATCAGCGCGACCGAGAACATGACGGCTGAGACGCTTGCGCGCGTCGATGGAGAGCTAGTGACGGTCGCCGACAGCATCCGGAAATTCGACTTCGGGCAGGGCGCTGTCGATAGTTTCCAGGTGACCCTTCCCGATCTCATCACCATCTGGCGGGCCACTGGCGTTGCTGATGTCGAGACCTTCGTCCATGTGACGGGAAACGGGTTTCCGACGGGCGACTTGACCTTGCTGCCCGATGGGCCGAGCGAAGAGGAGCGGCTGGCGAACCGCTATCAGGCAATCGTCGAACTGACCGATGCCGAGGGAAAAGTGTTCCGCTCGCTCCTCGACACGGTCAATGGATACAGCTTTACGGCAATCGCGGTGGCGGAGGCTGGGCGTCGCGTCCTGGCGGGTGAGGCCAGGGGAGGGTCTCAGACGCCGGCCGGATTGTTTGGCAACGGGTTCGCTGAAACCATCGCCGACACCACAATCACCGATCTCTGAGGAGCCAGCAACCAATGCAAAAGCTTGTCGAAAACTTTATCCAGACTACCAACGCTTTCGACGTCGACGGTGCACTATCCCTGTTCGCAGCGGACGCTGTCATCGACGACGTTTCGGTCAGGGACGCATTCGTCGGAATTGAAGGTGTGAGACGTTACATCGAGCGATTCTTCGTCGGGTACAACACCCGCAGCGAGCTTCTGTCGATGAAAAACCGCGATGACTTCAATGCGGTGGTTCGCCTGGATTTCACAGGTGACTTCGGCCACGAGATCGGCACCCTCAACATTGCGGCAAATTCAGCTGGGCTGATCGAACGGATCGACGCGGATCTCGAATAGCAAGTCTGAGTACGCCGACGACAAGCGTGCTGGCAGGATTCGACAAGAGGCATCCATCCGCACTCGAAAAGTTTGGAACTCCGCAGCGTTTGAGGCCACCGACGTTTAGCATCAGAGCTTCGATCGGGATAAGCGCCTGAGAGCATTCGAAGTAGGCCGCTGTTTCCCGTTCGCACTTGGTGTCCTCGGTTCGTTCCCCTTCAAGGCGAAGGCGATATCACGCGTCATCGGTTGACCCTTTATGGCCAGAGACGGTTCCTTTCCCAATTCAACCCATCTCCAGCAAGGACATACTGCAGACGCATATGATTTCGATCCGTTGCGCCTTGCCACAATTCAACGACAATTGGAGATACGGCATAAACACGCCAACCCGGCGCAACGTAGTCAGGGTTGGCTTCTAGCAACGACCGGGCGTCGACAAGACGTTGGTCGAGCTCCTGGCTATCTTTCAGAGCGTCGCTTTGCTTCGATGCGATCGCGCTCACTTTCGAACCCGCGGGTCGTTCCAGAAAATCTTTGGCGCATTCTTCGGCAGGGAGCGCGATGGCCTCGCCACGTATACGAACTTGCCGTCCAAGGTCGGCCCAATAGAATGTCAACGCGACCTTTGGCATCGACGCCATCTGCTTGCCCTTCGGGCTTTCGGCCTTGATTGCGAAATGCCAGCCGCGCTTGTCGACATTTTTTAAGATAAGAACTCGGGCATCCGGCCAGCCGTTCTCATCTGCCGTGGATAGCGTCATCGCATGGGGCTCTTTGATGCCAGCAGCCAAGGCATCGTCAAGCCATGTTGTGAAAGCCGCATGCGGTGTGTCGGGAAATCCCTCCACGTCCATATGAGGAAGCGGCCCTTTAAGGGACGGGATTTGACGCAACTTGTCTTTCATCGACAAGTGGTCCGGATTAGAGCTGCTCATGGGCGGTGTTCCTTGAGGAGAATTGCGGGGATTTTGGACAGGGTTGTAGCGGAAAATCCGACATCGTGAGTGTCTCGCCCAAGCAGGATGGTCGACAGCCCAGCAGCTTGACCGCCAGCAATGTCCGCGTCGGGGTTGTCGCCAATCATCCACCGAGCCCGACCCGGAGCCAGCGATTCAATCACGTATCGGAAAAGAGCTGCTGATGGCTTTTCAAGGCCGATCTGCCCTGAACAAAAGACTTTGTCGAAATGGATGCTAAGCCCCAACCCATCCATCAGCGATGGGAGCTCGGGAGCAAAGTTGGAAAGAACTGCGTGGTGCCAACCGAGGGCAGACAGATGTTCCAAGACCTCGACGGCGTCTGTGTCTACCTGCCAACCAGCAAGATCCAGATAGATCTCGCGCGATCTTTTTGAGGCCGATATGGCCAACGTCTCTTCCATGCCAAGGGTAACAAGAGCCGTTGCGGCGGCGGCGAGGATAGGGCTCCACCATCCTTCTGCGTTGCCCGCCCAGGAATGCGCCAGTTCGTCACGGTGCCAGGGGAAAGCACCTGATAGGAATGGCCTGATGACATCAGCATTACAGGCGAATGTGGGATGGGCAGCAGTGGCTGCAGCTTCCAGAGCGCTTGTATAGCGCCCCTTACGGGCGGCAAGCGTTCCCTCAAAATCCCAGAGGAGGTAGTTTTTTGAAACCTGGTTTGACAACATCGAGAGTCCTGGAACGTATGACCTCTTAAGAGTATAATTGTTCTTAAAGAGGTATATACCTCTACCATCGTCGACATGACACGGGAATGACACAGGGCACGGGCTTTAATAATGTCGAACGCCAAATCTGAGAAGCAACCGCTATGGCTGCAGACGGCTCACGAAATCCGTAGAAGGATAGAAGAAGGCGCCTTAAGGCCCGGCGAGAGAATGCCTTCAAGTCATCAGATTGCCGAAGAGTTTGCGATCAACCGCATGACGGCCCGACGTGCCCTGGCAGAACTGGAGCGGGACGGGCTTCTTCGCATCCTTCATGGCAACGGCACCTTCGTCGCCGATGCGCCGATCCCGTATGCCATTGGGACCAGGGTAAGATTTGACCAAAATCTCGAAGCCGTCGGTGCCATTCCTGAAAGAAGAGCTCTTCGGCACTGGTTGGAACCGGCCACTGAAGAGGTGGCAGCACAACTGGCGTTGTCGATCAGAGCGCCGGTAATTGTGGTGGAGATCGGTGCTTACGCCAACTGCCATCCAATCGGGCTTGGGAGGCGTTATTGCTGTGCGACAAGATTTGCTGGTTTCCCAGAGATTTTTGATGAGCTTGGCTCAATCAGTATGACGCTGAAGCAGTTCGACATTGACGATTTTCAAAGAGCCAGCACAATCGTCGTCGCCAGGATGCCGACGACAAATGAATGCGAATTTCTCAGATCCTCGAAATCTCAGCCCGTCCTTGCTTACAGCGCCATCGACGTAGCTCCGGCGGACGCGCCGATATCCTATTTCACAGGTTGTTTTTCGGCTCGTGCGGTTGAAATGCACATTTTTGGTTGAGCACTCGACAGTTCTTATCCCATCAGGATTTTCACATTGGAGGCCCTGGGCCATTTCCGACTTAGATTTGCGACAGCGCTGCACGGTTTCGTGTGACGCCGGGGACAATGGAACGACAATAGTCCCCTTCAGTAATCCCCACCTCCTTTGCGACAGACGCAGGGGAACTGCGCTGACTTAGGTCATAACGTTTGCACCTCATAAGCAAAGTCAGATCAAGCCAGCTTTGCGGACATGACATTGCAAATCGCCTCCATTCACTTCCTACGCAGACTTATACTGTTGAAAATACCAAAACACTGAATTTCGACCTAAAGTTGGTTCAAAACCTTACAGAGGGCAGGCATAAGAGCTTCTACATCAACAGATTAGGGGTTGGAGCACTGTTGGCGAAGAGCCAAGATAATCTCTTCCAATGCTGAGATTGACACAGGATTTTTATCATCTGCGAACCGTCTTATCGCAGATAGCTGCTGCGATATAGGCAGGGGTTCCAACCAGGACATAAGGAGTTGCCGTCATGGGTGATCAACATATCGAAATTCAGCTTGGTGCCTACCGGCAGTCAATTGACAATATTGATGCGGCGCTAGTGCACATGCTGGCCGAGCGCTTCAGCACCACCAAAGCAGTCGGCGTGTTAAAGGCCCGTTATGACCTGCCACCTGCCGATCCTGCGCGCGAGGAATTCCAAATCGAGCGTCTGCGGAAGCTTGCGAAAGATGCCAATCTGGATCCCGATTTCGCAGAGAAATTTTTGAGCTTCATCATCGAAGAAGTTATCCGCCATCACGAGAAGATTGCTGCCGATCTAAAAGGGGAAAGTTTAGCGGCAGTAAAAAGACCGGCATAAGCCACTAAAACTCACAAAGAGGAGGCGAGGTCCACGCACGAGGACCTTCCGTAACGGTCGGCACTCAAGCCCGTCAGGGCACGGCTTTGCGATGCTATGTTTCTCGCATGAGCAATCGTGGTGGATGTTGCGCCGCAGCTTCGCCGGAATCGTTGAAACGGAGAAGGCGCCGCCGGGCTAGCTCGACGGTTAAACACTGTCACCTACAAAGCGACTGGAAGAAAGGTTTTCACAATGACCGACATTTTGAAGAAGATCGAGGCCTACAAGCGCCAGGAAATCGAGGCCACCAAGGCCAAGGTTTCGCTTGCCGATCTCAACGCCATGCAGGCGGACCAGACGCCGCCACGCGGTTTTCACCGGGCTCTGGTTGCCAAGAAGGAAGCGGGTTTCTTCGGCCTCATCGCCGAAATCAAGAAGGCCAGTCCCTCCAAAGGGCTGATCCGGGCAGACTTCGATCCACCGGCGCTGGCTGCGGCCTACGAGGCGGGCGGCGCTGCCTGTCTTTCCGTGCTGACCGATGCTCCGAGCTTCCAAGGCGCACCGGCGTTCCTGACCGCTGCCCGGGCTGCCTGCAGCTTGCCGGCACTGCGCAAGGATTTCATGTTCGAGACCTACCAGGTCCAGGAAGCCCGCGCATGGGGCGCCGATTGCATCCTGTTGATCATGGCTTCGCTGTCGGACGACGATGCGCAGCGTCTGGAGGATGAAGCGTTTGGCCTCGGGATGGATGTGCTGGTGGAAGTGCATAACGAACCGGAAATGGAGCGGGCGCTGAAACTGTCGTCGCCGCTGATTGGCATCAACAATCGCGACCTGCGCACCTTCGAGGTCAGCCTTGCCAACGCCGAGAGACTGGCACCGATGGTGCCCAAAGACCGGCTGATTGTCGGCGAAAGCGGCATCTTCACCCACGCCGACTGCTTGAGGCTGCAGGCTTGTGGCATCAGCTCCTTTTTGGTTGGAGAGAGCCTGATGCGCAAGGAAGACGTCCAAGCGGCCACGCATACGTTGCTGACAGGGGAAGACGCGGCGGTTGCCGGTAACTAATTGCTGGCGGCGAGAGAGCTGATATGCATCAGCAGGCGCGCGCTTGTGTAGCGCCACGGTCGGATACGGCTGGCACCCAAATGGGCTCGCTCAATCGTCCAGCTCGCTACAAGATCTAGTCCAGATAATTGAGGAAAGCGGATGCCACCGACCGACCGAACCATCCTTGAACCCTACCACTACACCGCATTGTTCCATCCGCTGGTCGACAGTTACCGGCGCCTTGTCGGCAAGCCGCTGGTACCGGATGACGCCGATGCGCATTGGCTCTATCATCACGCCCCATTCGCTGTGGTCGCTCACAACACCGATCCCGATCCGATCTTTATCTACGCTAACATGTCAGCCCAACGTTGTTTCGAATATGATTGGGAAGAATTCACGTCCTTGCCATCCCGCCTTTCCGCCGAACTTCCCAATCGTGCCGACCGACAACTGCTTTTGGAGAAAGTGACACGCGATGGGTATGCATCCGGGTACAGGGGCGCTCGGATCTCAAAGTCTGGCCGCCGGTTCTGGATCGAGGATGGCTGCGTGTGGCAGTTGACGGGGCAAGATGGTCAAAGCTATGGACAAGCCGCAACATTTCCGATCATCGGTTAGGCAGTTTACCGCCAAGTTATGTTGAAAAAGCAGCCGTTTACTTTGCGGCAACTGGCCTAACGCTGAGTAGGTCGCTGTCAAATACTGGCCGCTCCTTTGAAGGCGATAGCGAAACTGAAGGTCATGAAAAACAGAGAAAATACCCAGTTCCCTGAAATAGTTCCTGCAGCTGGCCCTCCCTGCAAGCTACGCGCCACGTATATGCAGAGGACTGGAGGTATGCTCCCCTCGTAGCCAATTCGAGGTGTGCGATAGGGCTGGACCGGGGACCGTGTCATCAACGGTTCCCACGCCTTTCGGCTCACGATTCTTTCCGGTCTAGCGGTTTAACGGAGGCACTCACGACATGAGCCGAGCGCTGTTGGTGGATCTTGGAGGATCCTCACTCAAGGTCGCAATGTATGAATTAAGCGGTAAGCCCCTTGCGACCGAGCGGGTCCCCAATGCCTTTGTCGAGGATGAAATCGACAAGGCGGAACAAGATCCGGAAGTCTGGTGGCAGGCGCTACACGCTGCTGCCGACCGGTTGGACGAGCAAATGCCCGGCGGACTGACCGGCGTCGAGGCAGTCGTCATTTGTGGCTTCACTCGCACTCAGGTCTTTCTGGATAGAAATGGCGAGCCGGTACGCCCGGCAATCACCTTCCGAGACTCGCGAGCCCAAGGCACTGTTGAAGATGCGCTGTTACGCCCCCAAGTCAAAAACCATCCGCTCGCTCGCCACCTCAACGCCTTCCATCCGCTGGCGCGCCTTCTATGGTTGAAGCATAACGAGCAGGCGGCCTGGCAAAATACTCAGTGCGTGGTCGAGCCCAAAGACTATCTCAACCTCAAGCTCACCGGCTCGATAGCCTCGGATCCTACTTCGCAGTACTGGCTTGTCAGTGCGATGGAGGGCGGGATCGGCGCACTTGCAGAACTTGCTGGCTTAGACAAAGCCGTGCTGCCTACGATCCGTAGGCCGCATGAGGTTGTCGGAACCGCTCTGGCGACCATGCCTGGATCGCTCAACAAGATTGCGGGTGCGGCGGTATTTTGCGGGTCCAACGACACATGGACGGCGGCCGCAGGTATTGGCGCCCTCAGGTCTTCAAGGGGATACTGCATTTCAGGCTCGTCGGAAGTGTTCGGCATTATGTCCGATAAGAAGGCCGAGGCGCCTGGTTTGGTCACGATCCCGTGGGGTGACGCCATCTGGCAACTCGGCGGTCCCGGACTGAACGGCGCGAACGTCCTGACCTGGATGGTCAATAGCCTTATGCCGGACGAGCGTCCGTTCGAAGACCGGTTAGCGATCCTGTTATCTCAGCAGACCGGCTTGCCTCTTCTTTTTCATCCCTATCTTCATGGCGAACGCACGCCGCTGTGGGACCGCGATATCCGCGCGAGCTTCATGGGACTGATGGCGTCGCACCAGCCAGGCGATCTGGTACGCGGCACCATGGAAGGCATCAGTTTCGTGAACCGCATGGTGCTCGAGCGGGCCGAGGCCGCTGCAGGGCGGAAAGCGCAGGAGATTCGACTGGCCGGAGGTGGAGCCCGGAACGCTTACTGGAACCAGATCCGGGCGGACATCCTCAAAAGACCGGTAATGGTCTCGGACACCGAAGAGGCAGGACTCCTGGGCTGCCTTGCTGTGGCCCGGCTCGGGCTTTCACTCGCAAATAACATCGGGGATGCGGCCGACAAGATATCAACACGCTTTCTGCGCTACGAGCCGCGACTGGTCGAAAGCCGCGCATATGACGACCTGTACGCTATTTTTCAGGACACAGTGGAGACCGTTGGGCACGTGTCCCATCGCCTAGCCGCCCTGCCGAGAAATGCGCGGCTGGGTAAGAATCCGATAGGAGGAAGGGTTCGTAAACTTAACGGATGAGAGGCCAGCGAAGGACGTCATCCGCAGATATCTAACGTCATTGGACAGAGCCGGGGACAGTGATCTTACCAAAGAGTATAGAATGGGCCATCCTGTTCACTGAGCATGACAACGTGTCCAACCGACCAGGCACGCCTTGTGGGCGGCCCTCTGTTAGGGGACGCCTACCATGACCGATGGCATCTGCGTGAATGAGGCACATTGTTCTGCTATCGAGCAAGTTTGGTGGCCTGACATCCTGATCAATGATTCCCGGCGTGCGCATGCCGGCGACTGTTCGCAAAGTACTAAACTGATCCGTGTCGGTTGGAGCCGGCTGGGCGCTGATTAGATGCAGCAAGGGTGTTAGGGAAGAGGATCGCGGTTCGTATCTTACTCACCCGGACTGCCAACGAGGGTGCGCTGCCGCTTGAGCTTGTGTCAGGCAGCGAGACCTATTTTGTCTAATTTCGCACCAAGGCGCTTGAAGCTAACAGGTACTCGATCGGGCGTCCGGGACGAAGAAGTCGAAATGCATTTCACTGAACGCCGAGCGGCAGCCCGTCTCAACGCGGGTGAGCGCAAATCGTGAAGCTAACTGGTCCGCGTTGGCGTTATTCGACCGGGACGCCATCTTTACGTGCGTAGAATCAGAAAATCCGTCAGCGGCCATTCTGGTCGACGAGCGGATCGTAGCTGCTATCCGCCGGTTGATGGATTTCCCCGCGGGCGGTCGTGTTGGCAGAATCCCTGGCACCCGCGAACTGGTCATTGATGGCACGCCGTAAGTCGCGGGGTATGCAATCACCGAGAGAATTGTGCTTATTCTTCGAGTCCTCCATGGCGCAGGGATAGCCGGACACAAGGCCAACGAGCTACACTTTGTTCTTGTTGCTGAGAGCACCGGGTCAGTGATTCAGACGGTTTCAAGGCAGTCTTCGCCCTGATAAGTTGTTGCCTACTCGGAGCTATAGGGCACGATCATATCAACTATTGCCAAAGCTGAACTCAAAACTGAAGGATCAAACGGGAAGTGTCATGCGCATAAGAAGGCCGCCGTTAGTGGGAAGCTCCGCCTCTACGTGGCCGCTATGGCTGGCGAAGGCATGTTTGGTGATCGCCAGCCCGAGTCCGAAGCCTGGGGTGCCATTGGGCACCTCGCTTCCCCTGCGAAAAGGCTGGAAGATGGCGGCGAGTGTGTCTTTCGCTATGCCAGGGCCTTCGTCGAGGACGGTGATGACAAAGTTCTGACCGGCTTTCTCTGCGCAGATCGCAATTTGAGAATCTGGTGGCGAGTATTTGACGGCGTTGCGCACAACATTTTCGATAGCCCTGTAGATGAGCTCGCCGTTAACAGACGTGACGAAGGACTTCGCGCCTTCGTAGGTGACATTTATGTTACGGGAGGCGCCCTCAAAAGCGCAGTCATCGACTATTTCTTGGAGCAAGTCGACCAGGTCGACGGTTTGCCGTTCCATCGGCTCTCTGTCGCTCGCTGACAGTCTTGCAAGTGTCAAAATTTCGCCGACGAGATCATCGATCCTGGCAATTTCGCGCTCGAGACGGTCGGCCATGGCCTGCAACCGGCTCGGGTTCTGCCGCAAGAGCCCGACTGCCGCCTGAAGGCGGGAAAGAGGCGACCGAAGCTCGTGAGACACGTCGTGAAAGAGACGCCGCTGGATATCCTGGAACTCCTGCAGACGGGCGGCTGTCACATCAAAGTCATGAGCCAGCGCTTCGATTTCGTCCTTTTTCCGGTTGGTATCCCCGCCAATTCTTACGTCGAATTGACCAAGGGCAAGTGCTCGAAGACCGCTCCGCAGCTGCTTCACCGGTCGTGTCAGATATTGGGCCAGCCAATAGGCGGTGACCGCAGCAGCGAGCATTGCCGACGTCCACGGGACGAGCTTTGGCAGGTTCCGAGCCAGAAAATCCATTTCTGTTGCGACTGCATTCAATTGAAAGCAATGGCCATCATAGCTGATACGACGTTCAAACTGCCCGGTGACATCAGCTGTACATGTCATTGTATCGCCAATGGCCTGCAGGCTCAGATGAACCGGAGACGGCGTGGTCGAGACTGCAGTCAGGTATTGCTGTGTGACGCCAACACCGTTTGTCGCCAAGAGGGCAGCTGCCGTATCGATCGCCAGTGTTGTCCTTTGATCGCGCAGCTCTTCTGGGACGGGCAATACGCCGAAGATGGAGCTGATAAAAAACAGCAGCGCCAGCGACATCGCCATCGTGAGCCAGACAATCGCGAAAATCCTCCAGAACAGTCTTCGCATCACACCGCCTGCATCAATTGATATCCCTGTCCACGGATCGCACGGATCCAGGAGGTGCCGTCAGCACGAATTCCGAGCTTTTGGCGAACGCTGCTGATGTGCACGTCGATGCGGCGGTCGAACGGCGTAAGCGGTCGACCGAATGCGCGCCGGGAGATTTCTTGTTTCGGCACGAGCTGGCCGGCACTGCGGGCCAGCACTTCGAGAATATTGTATTCGGCGCCTGTCAGTTCCAGCGGCTGACCCTGCCATTGCGCTGCCCGACCAGCCGAGTTCAAGATCAGGTCGCCGACCCGCAGAATATCCTGTTCATCGAGCCTGCCTCCCGCTCGCCGAAGGATCGCTCGAATGCGCGCGACGAGCTCGCCCGGAGAGCAGGGCTTTGCCACATAATCGTCGGCACCGAGGTTGAGGCCGGAAATACGGTCGATGTCATCTCCCTTCGCCGTCAGCATCAGGACCGGGATGGCGCCGAGGCGGCGGATGCGCTGCAAGGCATCGATGCCGTTCATTCCAGGCATCATCACGTCGAGAACGATGATGTCGACCGATTGGTCGGCGGCACCGGCGATGCCGACCCGCGCGTCCGTCGACGTTTCGACGTCGAACCCCTCTTCCACGAGATATTCGCTGAGAAGCGTCGTCAGCTCGATGTCGTCGTCGATGAGAAGAACTTTCGGCATCTCGGTTTCCATGTTGTCAGGGATGCACGAATATACCGAAGATCTGGAACCGGGAGAAGTTTTACACAACTTTACACTTCCTTAACGGCGCTTAACACCGCAGTCGCTATCAGAAGATCCGTCGGCAATTGCCTCGGAGCCAGTTTGACCAAGATGACCAAAGCCCAAGCCCCATCCCTGTGGCCGAGCGTCCGGAAAAATTCGCGTCCCAGGGCGGACGGCGAATTGCCGGGAAACCGCCTTTTCGATTTTGCCAGGCATCATCGTCTTGGTGCAGGCCTGGACAGAGCGCCCCGCCAGTTCTGCGTCCTGCTTCTCGTCGCTGGTGGACTCGGTGGCTGCGTCGTGGGTCCGGACTACCAGAAGCCAAGCTTCCTTATGGCCGGGAGCTGGAGCGGGAAGCCGGCCGCCCATGCCGACAGGCCGCCTCAGTTGGCTGAGTGGTGGAAGCAAATGAAGGACCCAGTTCTGGACGATCTCATCGCGCAAGCCGTCGCCGCGAACTTGGATGTCGCCACGGCGAAGGCCAAGGTGCGCGAAGCGCGTGCCAGCTATCGAGAGCAGGTTGGCACCTTACTTCCAACGGTCGAATCCACGGCGTCGGCGACACGCAATCGCACCGCCGCTGCCGACGGTGCACGGGCGACGATCTACAACAATTACCAGCCGGGCTTTGACGCAAGCTGGGAACTCGATCTGTTCGGAGGCAACAAGCGCGCGGCGGAAGCGGCCAAGTACGGGGTCGGTGCGACAGACGAGGAATTGCGCGATACGCTCGTGACCCTGATCGGGGACGTTGCCACCTATTACATTCAGGCACGCGAATATCAGCAGCTGACCGAACTGGCTCGCGATTCCTCCAAATCCCAGAGCCAGACCGCATCGCTCACACGGACGGAATATGGGGCGGGCGGTTCATCGATGGTCGATGTCTCCAAGGCCGAGGCGCAGGCTGCCTCCACGCATGCCGATATCCCGACCTATGAAATATCCTATGCCAAGTCCGTCAACAGGTTGGGTGTGCTGCTCGGCAAGTCCCCGCTGCTGCTCGATGGCCTTCTCGGCAAGAAATCGAGACTTCCAACGCCTCCTTCAAAGCTTTCGGTCGGAATACCCGCTGACATCTTGAACACACGGCCCGACGTCCGCCAGGCTGAACGGCAACTGGCCCAGGCGACCGCAAAGATCGGTGAAGCCGAGGCCAACCGGTATCCTTCGGTGAGCCTGACCGGATCCATCAATTCGTCTGCC
>CAZZZI010000047.1:0-24477 GCA_964658415.1 uncultured Sphingomonas sp.
CGAGGATCCAATCTGCCAGCAATTTCAAACGATTGCAGATCCTCGGGACAAGCCCGAGGATGACGGCGGAGTGGGATTTCTCTCACGCGTATTCGTCTCCACCCCCGACTAAGAACTCACCAAACACAAAAAAACACCGCTCGGATCTCTCCGGGCGGTGTTCTTGTCTCTGGACCCTCAGGCCGCCGATTACTCGGCGGCGGGGGCCTTTTCGTTGAGGTTCTGCAGCATCGGCGTGGCAACGGCCGAGCCAGAGCCCTTGCGGCGCTCTTCGAGGATCATCTCGTCGCGGGCCGTGGCGATGCGGCGGATCTGCGTCATGGTACCACCGGTACCGGCCGGGATCAGGCGGCCGACGATGACGTTTTCCTTCAGGCCCTGCAGACCGTCGGTCTTGCCGGCGATCGCAGCTTCCGTCAGCACCTTCGTCGTTTCCTGGAAGGACGCGGCGGAGATGAAGGACGGGGTCTGCAGCGACGCCTTGGTGATGCCGAGCAGAACCGGATCGCCATAGGCAGGCTTCTTGCCTTCCTCGATCAGGCGGTCGTTGTTGTCTTCCAGCTCGATACGGTCGACGTTGTCGCCGACGATATAGTGGCTGTCGCCTGCATCGGTGATTTCCACCTTCTGTAGCATCTGACGGACAATCACTTCGATGTGCTTGTCGTTGATGACAACGCCCTGGAGGCGGTAGACTTCCTGGATTTCGTTGACCAGGTACGAGGCAAGTGCCTCGACGCCCTTGATCGCCAGGATGTCGTGCGGAGCCGGGTTACCGTCGAGGATGTAATCACCCTTTTCGATGTAGTCGCCATCCTGAAGATGGAAGGGCTTGCCCTTCGGGATCAGGTATTCGACAGGCTCGACACCGTCTTCCGCCGGCTCGATGATGACGCGACGCTTGTTCTTGTAGTCGCGGCCGAGGCGGATCGTGCCATCGATTTCGGCGATGACAGCGTGGTCCTTCGGACGACGGGCTTCGAACAGTTCGGCGACGCGCGGCAGACCACCGGTGATGTCCTTGGTCTTGGCGCTTTCCAGCGGCGAGCGGGCAAGAACGTCACCTTGGCTAACCTTCTGGCCAGGTTCGACCGAGAGGATCGCGTCGACCGACAGGAAGAAGCGAGCATCGGTACCGCGGGGCAGTTTTGCAACATTGCCGCTGGCGTCCTTGATGACGATCGCCGGCTTGAGGTCCGAACCGCGTGGGGTCGAACGCCAGTCGATGACCTGACGCTTGGTGATGCCGGTCGCTTCGTCGGTGGCTTCCAGAACGGACAGACCGTCGACCACGTCCTCGAACTGAACCGTACCGGCCAGTTCCGTCATGATCGGACGTGTGTAGGGGTCCCACTCTGCCAGACGCTGTCCACGACGAACCTTGTCACCATCGTCGACATAGATCTTCGAACCGTAGGCGACGCGCTGCGAGGAACGTTCCACGCCGCGTTCGTCAAGGATCTGGATCGTCATGTTGCGGCCCATGGCGACGTGAACGCCGTCAGAGTTGCGCAGCATGTTGCGGTTCTTCAGCTGCGCCGTACCTTCGTACGATGCTTCGAGGAACGACTGGTCGACCACGTTGGCGGTGCCGCCCAAGTGGAACGTACGCATGGTCAGCTGGGTGCCGGGTTCACCGATCGACTGCGCGGCGATGACGCCGACAGCTTCACCGATGTTGACAGGCGTACCACGGGCGAGATCTCGGCCGTAGCAGACGCCGCAAACGCCCGTCTGGATTTCGCAGGTCAGCGCCGAACGAATACGGATCGACTGGATGCCGGCCTTCTCGATCTCGATGACATCGGGCTCGAGGATCATCTTGCCAGCGTCGACGATGCGATCGCCGGTGACCGGATGATCGATGTCGTCAAGCGCCGTGCGGCCGAGAATACGGACGCCGATGGAGGCAACAACCTGACCGGCATCGACGATGGCGGTCATGGTGAGGCCGGATTCGGTACCGCAATCGACATGCGTGACGATGCAATCCTGAGCGACGTCGACGAGACGACGCGTCAGGTAACCAGAGTTGGCGGTCTTCAGGGCGGTATCTGCGAGACCCTTACGGGCACCGTGGGTCGAGTTGAAGTACTCGTTAACGGTCAGGCCTTCCTTGAAGTTCGAGATGATCGGCGTCTCGATGATTTCGCCAGACGGCTTGGCCATCAGGCCGCGCATGCCGCCCAGCTGACGCATCTGGTTCGGAGAACCACGGGCACCCGAGTGCGACATCATGTAGATGGCGTTCATCGGCTTCTGGCGACCGGTCTTTTCGTCGAATTCGACAGCCTTAATGCGGGCCATCATGTCTTCGGCGACCTTCTCGGTGGCCTTGCCCCAGGCGTCTACGACCTTGTTGTACTTTTCGCCCTGAGTGATCAGACCGTCATTGTACTGCTGTTCGTATTCCTTCACCAGCGACTCGGTGTCGCCGACGATCTTCGCCTTGGTTTCCGGAATGACCATGTCGTCCTTGCCGAACGAGATGCCGGCGCGGCAGGCATGCGCGAAGCCGAGCTGCATGATCCGGTCGCAGAAGATGACCGTGTCCTTCTGGCCGCAGTGACGATAGACCGTGTCGATCATCTTGGAGATGTTCTTCTTGGTCATTTCCTGGTTGCAGGTCTCGTAAGGAACCTTGAAGTTCTTCGGCAGGAGTTCGCCGATGAGCATGCGGCCAGGCGTCGTTTCATAGATCTTCGAGTAGGGTTTGCCTTCCTCGTCGATCGACTTGAAGCGGCCACGCACCTTGGAGTGCAGCGTCACGACCTTGTTTTCGAGCGCGTGATGCAGTTCGCCGAGATCGGAGAAGACCATGCCTTCGCCCGGCTCGTTCTGGTTCATGATCGCCAGGTAGTAGAGACCGAGAACCATGTCCTGCGACGGCACGATGATCGGTGCGCCGTTTGCAGGATGCAGGATGTTGTTGGTCGACATCATCAGAACACGTGCTTCGAGCTGGGCTTCCAGCGAGAGCGGCACGTGAACAGCCATCTGGTCGCCGTCGAAGTCGGCGTTGAAGGCCGTGCAGACGAGCGGATGCAGCTGGATGGCCTTGCCTTCGACCAGCATGGGTTCAAAGGCCTGGATGCCCAGACGGTGCAGCGTCGGTGCGCGGTTGAGGAGAACCGGATGCTCGCGGATGACCTCGTCGAGGATATCCCAGACCTCAGGCTTTTCCTTTTCAACCAGCTTCTTCGCCTGCTTGACGGTCGAGGAGTAACCCTTGGCGTCGAGACGGGCGTAGATGAACGGCTTGAACAGCTCGAGCGCCATCTTCTTCGGCAGGCCGCACTGGTGCAGCTTGAGCTCGGGTCCGACGACGATCACCGACCGGCCGGAATAGTCGACGCGCTTGCCGAGCAGGTTCTGGCGGAAGCGGCCCTGCTTGCCCTTCAGCATGTCGGAGAGCGACTTCAGCGGACGCTTGTTGGCACCGGTGATGACGCGGCCGCGACGGCCGTTGTCGAACAGCGCATCGACCGATTCCTGCAGCATGCGCTTTTCGTTGCGGATGATGATGCCAGGCGCACGAAGCTCGATCAGGCGCTTCAGGCGGTTGTTACGGTTGATGACGCGGCGGTACAGGTCGTTCAGGTCGGAGGTCGCAAAGCGGCCGCCGTCCAGCGGTACCAGCGGACGCAGGTCCGGCGGGATCACTGGAACGATCTTCATGATCATCCACTCAGGACGATTGCCCGATTCCATGAAGTTCTCAACGATCTTGAGACGCTTCATCAGCTTCTTCTGCTTCAGGTCCGACGTGGTATCGGCAAGATCCTGGCGCAAGTCGCCGGCGATCTTTTCGAGATCCATCGAGGCCAGAAGTTCGAAGATGGCTTCGGCGCCGATCATTGCGGTGAACTGGTCTTCGCCGTATTCGTCAACGGCAAGCATGTACTCTTCTTCCGAGAGCATGTGATGCTCCTTCAGAGCAGTCAGGCCCGGCTCGGTGACGATGTAGTTTTCGAAATAGAGGACGCGTTCGACATCTTTCAACGTCATGTCGAGCAGCGTCGAGATGCGCGAAGGCAGCGACTTCAGGAACCAGATGTGGGCAACGGGTGCTGCCAGTTCGATATGGCCCATGCGCTCGCGACGAACGCGCGACAGCGTGACTTCGACGCCGCACTTTTCGCAGATGATGCCCTTGTACTTCATGCGCTTGTACTTGCCGCACAAGCATTCGTAGTCCTTGATCGGTCCGAAGATCCGCGCGCAGAAGAGACCATCGCGTTCAGGCTTGAACGTACGATAGTTGATGGTTTCTGGCTTCTTGATCTCACCGTACGACCAGGAGAGGATCTTCTCGGGCGATGCGATCGAAATTCGAATCGAATCGAAGTTCTGCGCAGGCACCTGCGGATTGAAAAGATTCATGACCTCTTGGTTCATGCCTGTCTCCTTCTTGGGCGAAACGCCCCAAAACGCGATCAGTACCGGCAAATTTCCCGGGAACCGGACTGACGCTTAAAACGACAATAACCGCAGATTGCGGCGGAATCGTCCCTGCCATGCCAAACACGAAAAACTGATGGCGGAGGGACGATGCGCGCTACCGAAGGCAGCGCGCACCTTATCGATGGTTATTCGGCCGCGTCGGGCAACTGCGCAGGCTGCAGATCCTCGAGCTTGGAATTCTCCAGCTCGACGCTCAGACCCAGCGAACGCATTTCCTTGACGAGAACGTTGAAGCTTTCCGGAATACCGGCCTCGAAGGTGTCGTCGCCGCGGACGATCGCTTCGTAGACCTTGGTACGGCCGGCGACGTCGTCCGACTTCACCGTCAACATTTCCTGCAGCGTGTATGCCGCACCGTATGCTTCCAGTGCCCAGACTTCCATTTCCCCGAAGCGCTGACCGCCGAACTGCGCCTTGCCACCCAGCGGCTGCTGGGTCACGAGCGAGTAAGGACCGATCGAACGGGCATGGATCTTGTCGTCGACCAAGTGGTTCAGCTTCAACATATAGATGTAGCCAACCGTTACCTGACGGTCGAACTGTTCACCCGTACGTCCGTCGTAGAGCGTCGACTGGCCGCTTTCCTTGAGACCTGCGAGACGCAGCATGTCGTTGACATCGGCTTCATGGGCACCGTCGAAGACCGGCGTCGCAATCGATACGCCGCGCTTCCACTGATCGGCCAGGCGAACGACCGACTCGTCGTCGTAATCCCTGACTTCGTCGCCCTTCGGACCGGATCCGACGACGTCGTCGATCGTCTTGCGCAGCGGTGCGATATCGCCGCCTGCCTTGTAGGCTTCCAGCAGATCGCCGATCTGGCGACCCATGCCGGCGCAGGCCCAACCCAGATGGGTTTCAAGGATCTGGCCAACGTTCATGCGCGACGGCACGCCCAGCGGGTTCAGCACGATGTCGACGTGCGTTCCATCTTCGAGGAACGGCATGTCCTCGACTGGCAGGATGCGCGAAACCACACCCTTGTTGCCGTGACGGCCGGCCATCTTGTCGCCTGGCTGGATCTTGCGCTTCACAGCAACGAAGACCTTGACCATCTTCATGACGCCCGGAGGCATTTCGTCGCCGCGCTGGACCTTTTCGACCTTGTCCATGAAGCGCTGTTCAAGGCGCGACTTGGATTCGTCGTACTGGCCACGGAGCGCTTCGACTTCGCCCTGGATGCGCTCGTCTTCGACCGCGAACATCCACCACTGCGAGCGGGGATATTCGGAAACGACGGCGTTGGAGAGCTCGACGCCCTTCTTGAAGCCCTTCGGACCGGCAACAGAGACCTGACCACGCAGGTTGTCGATCAGACGGCCGTAGACGTTACGGTCGAGGATCGCCTGTTCGTCGTCACGGTCCTTGGCGAGACGTTCGATTTCTTCCCGCTCGATCGCCATCGCACGTTCGTCCTTTTCAACGCCGTGGCGATTGAAAACGCGAACTTCAACGACGGTACCGTAGGTGCCCGGAGGCATCCGCATGGAGGTGTCGCGAACGTCGGAAGCCTTTTCACCGAAGATGGCGCGCAGGAGCTTTTCTTCCGGCGTCATCGGGCTTTCGCCCTTCGGTGTGATCTTGCCGACCAGAATGTCGCCCGGCGTCACTTCGGCGCCGATGTAGACGATGCCGGCTTCGTCGAGGTTCTTCAGTGCTTCTTCCGAGACGTTCGGAATGTCGCGCGTGATTTCTTCCGGACCAAGCTTGGTGTCGCGCGCCATCACTTCGAATTCTTCGATGTGGATGGAGGTGAACACGTCGTCGGCAACGATACGCTCGGAGAGCAGGATCGAGTCTTCGTAGTTGTAGCCGTTCCACGGCATGAACGCGACGAGCACGTTCCGGCCGAGTGCGAGATCGCCGAGGTCCGTAGACGGGCCGTCAGCCAGGATGTCGCCGCGGTTGACCACGTCACCGACTGTCACCAGCGGACGCTGGTTGACGCAGGTGTTCTGGTTCGAACGCTGGAACTTCATCAGGCGGTAGATGTCGACGCCGGACTTGGAAGAGTCGAGACCTTCCGTAGCGCGGATAACGATACGCGTCGCGTCGACCTGATCGACCACGCCGCCGCGACGTGCACCGATGGCAGCACCGGAGTCGCGGGCCACGATCGGCTCCATGCCGGTTCCGACGAACGGAGCTTCGGCACGCAGCAGAGGCACGGCCTGACGCTGCATGTTCGAGCCCATGAGCGCGCGGTTGGCGTCGTCGTTTTCGAGGAACGGGATCAGCGCGGCTGCGACCGAAACCAGCTGCTTCGGCGAGACGTCCATCAGGTTGATGTTGTCGCGCGGAGCCAGCATGACTTCGCCGGCATGGCGGCAAACCACGAACTCTTCGGCAAACGAGCCGTCGGCGTTCATTTCGGCGTTGGCCTGGGCAACGTAGTACTTGGCCTCTTCCATGGCGGAGAGGTAGAGCACTTCGAAGGTGACCTTGCCGTCGATGATCTTACGGTAAGGGCTTTCGATGAAGCCGTACTTGTTGACGCGGGCAAAGGTGGCCAGCGAGTTGATCAGACCGATGTTCGGGCCTTCCGGAGTCTCGATCGGGCAAATACGACCGTAGTGGGTCGGATGCACGTCGCGGACTTCGAAGCCGGCGCGTTCGCGGGTCAGACCACCCGGTCCAAGAGCCGAAAGACGGCGCTTGTGGGTGATTTCCGACAGCGGGTTCACCTGGTCCATGAACTGCGACAGCTGCGAGGAGCCGAAGAATTCGCGGACGGCAGCAGCGGCTGGCTTGGCGTTGATCAGGTCCTGCGGCATGACGGTGTCGATTTCGATCGACGACATGCGTTCCTTGATGGCGCGCTCCATGCGGAGCAGGCCGAGGCGGTACTGATTTTCCATCAATTCGCCGACCGAACGCACACGGCGGTTGCCGAGGTTGTCGATGTCGTCGATTTCGCCCTTGCCGTCGCGCAGTTCGACCAGCATCTTGACCACGGCCAGGATGTCTTCCTTGCGCAGCGTACGGACGGTGTCTTCGACTTCGAGGTCGAGACGCATGTTCATCTTGACGCGGCCGACAGCCGAGAGGTCATAGCGCTCGCTGTCGAAGAACAGCGAGTTGAACATGGCTTCGGCCGAATCCATGGTTGGCGGTTCGCCTGGACGCATGACGCGGTAGATATCGAACAGCGCATCCTGGCGGTTCTCGTTCTTGTCGACCGAGAGCGTGTTGCGGATGTAGGCGCCGATGTTGATGTGGTCGATGCCGAGAACCGGGATCTCGTCGAAGCCGGCCTTGAGGATGATCGGCAGTGTCTTTTCGTCGAGTTCGTCGCCGGCTTCGAGATAGATCTCGCCGGTCTCGAAGTTGACGATGTCTTCCGCGAGGAAGTTGCCGTACAGCTCTTCGTCGGTTGCCTTGAGGGCCTTGAGGCCCTTTTCGGTCAACTGCTTGAGCAGGCGCGGGGTCAGCTTCTTGCCGCCTTCGACGACCACTTCGCCGGTGTCAGCGTCGATCATGTCGGTGATCGTCTTGGCGCCCTTCAGCGTCTCGGCGATGAACGGAATGCGCCAGCCGTCGCCGGAACGCTCATAGGTCGACTTGGTGTAGAAGGTCTCGAGGATCTCTTCGCCGTCCATGCCGAGCGCCATCAGCAGCGACGTGACCGGGATCTTGCGGCGACGGTCGATACGGGCGTAGACGATGTCCTTGGCGTCGAATTCGATGTCGAGCCAGGAACCGCGATAAGGGATGACGCGGGCGGCGAACAGCAGCTTGCCGGAAGAGTGGCTCTTGCCCTTGTCGTGGTCGAAGAACACGCCTGGCGAACGGTGCATCTGCGAGACGATGACGCGCTCGGTGCCGTTGACGACGAAGGTGCCGTTGTTGGTCATCAGAGGCATGTCGCCCATGTAGACCGACTGCTCCTTGATGTCCTTGATGGACTTCGCGCCCGTATCTTCGTCGATATCGAACACGATGAGACGCAGCGTCACCTTGAGGGGCGCCGCATAGGTCAGGTCGCGCTGACGGCATTCGTCAACGTCGAACTTCGGGGGTTCGAATTCGTAGGATACGAATTCGAGCATCGAGGTGCCGGAGAAGTCGGTGATCGGGAAAACCGACTTGAAAACCGACTGAAGGCCCTCGTCAGGGCGACCGCCCTTGGGCTCATCTACCAACAGAAACTGGTCGTAGGATGCCTTCTGAACCTCGATGAGGTTCGGCATCTCTGCAACTTCAGGAATTTTACCGAAAAATCTGCGTACGCGCCTACGACCGTTGAACGAAAGGGTCTGAGCCATCGTCGCTCCTTCAAAATCTTGCATCCGGGCCTGCAACTGACGGGAACCGCTGGCCAGGCGATCCCGTCTATAAATGAGTGGTTCAATCTCGTCTCCCATTCGAATGCGCAGGCGCGGATGCCGTGTCGTATTCGCCTGGAGACTATCCTCTTGAAGAACTCATTACCGAAAGGCCGAAATCGGGGCCCTTGGGTAAGGCGTTCAGGAAAAACGGCAAATGGGAGGCGGCACGAAGCCACCCCCCAAACGCAGTTTGAAGATTACTTAACGTCGACCTTAGCGCCGGCGTCTTCGAGCTTCTTCTTGATGTCAGCGGCTTCAGCCTTGTTGACGCCTTCCTTGACAGCCTTAGGAGCGGCTTCAACGAGGTCCTTAGCTTCCTTCAGGCCGAGACCTGTGATAGCGCGGACTTCCTTGATGACGTTGATCTTGTTTGCGCCAACGTCCGTGAGGACGACGTCAAACTCGGTCTTTTCTTCTTCGACGACAGCAGCAGCGCCACCGCCAGCAGCGGCTGCAGCAGCAACCGGAGCAGCAGCGGAAACGCCCCACTTTTCTTCGAGGAGCTTCGACAGTTCAGCGGCTTCGAGAACGGTCAGAGCAGAGAGGTCGTCTACGATCTTTGCGAGATCAGCCATGGTATAATTCCTTTTTTATTCGGTTCGATCTGGTTGATGTAACAGCGAAAAACCGCCTTAAGCGGCTTCTTCGTCCTTCTTGGCATAGGCGGCAAACACGCGGGCAAGCTGAGCTGCCGGTGCTGCAACGACGCCTGCGATCCGGGTAGCTGGTGTCTGGATCATAGCCAGCAGCTTCGAACGCAGTTCATCAAGCGAAGGCAGGGTCGCAAGCGACCGGACAGCGTCCGCGTTGAGTGTTGTCGATCCCATGGAACCACCGAGTACAATGATCTTGTCATTGGTCTTGGCGAAATCCACGAGTACCTTTGGAGCCGTGATCGGATCGGCGCTGTAAGCAATCAGCGTTTGACCCTTGAAGAGATCAGCGATCCCTTCCGACTCCGTGCCCTGAAGAGCAATCTTGGCCAGGCGGTTCTTCGCGACTTTGACGGTGCCGCCAGCAGCGCGCATCTTCGAACGAAAATCGTTCATCTGAGCGACTGTAGCACCGGCATAGTGGGCCACGACGACTGAGCCGGCGGCCTGGAAGACCCCGTTCAGTTCCGTGACAAATTCGCGCTTTTCCGCTTTTTCCACTGCTTTTCTCCAGTTGACAGGTCCGTGTAGGACGGCCCTGCCGGGTTGCCTTTTGCCTCAAGGGATCGATGAGATCCCAAGCGACGCTTGAGGATCCTGTCCCCTCGCGCCTGGACCCCGGGGGATCGCAGAACACAAGGCATCCAAGGCTCGAACCGAGTTTATCGAAGTCAAAACTTCTTCCAAATTCGGGTCTTACCCGTCTCATGCAGGCATCAGTGATTAAGGGATAACCACCTGCAATCTCGGACAGGAATTCCGGATTTCTCCGGAAATCCCAGCCTCCGAAGAGGCCGGAAATTCGTATTGGCCGGACTTGCGCCCGGCCGAATGATCAGACCGGTGCGGTGACCGAGGCAACTTCGATACGGACGCCTGGGCCCATGGTCGAAGAGATGGCGACGCGCTTGACATAAATGCCCTTGGCGCCAGCCGGCTTTGCCTTGATGACGGCGTCGGCGAATGCGCGGATGTTTTCTTCCAGCGCCTTCGGCTCGAACGAGGCCTTGCCGATGCCGGCGTGGACGATGCCAGCCTTCTCGACGCGGAACTCGACTGCGCCACCCTTGGATGCCTTGACAGCGCCAGCGACGTCCATGGTCACGGTGCCGACCTTCGGGTTAGGCATCATGCCGCGCGGGCCGAGAACCTTGCCGAGACGACCGACCAGCGGCATCATGTCAGGCGTTGCGATGCAACGGTCGAAGTCGATCTTGCCGCCCTGGACGATTTCGACCAGGTCTTCGGCGCCAACGATGTCGGCGCCAGCTGCGCGGGCTTCGTCAGCCTTTGCGCCACGAGCGAAGACGGCGACGCGAACGTCACGGCCGGTGCCGTTCGGCAGGTTGACAACACCGCGGACCATCTGGTCGGCGTGACGCGGGTCGACGCCGAGGTTCATGGAGACTTCGACGGTTTCGTCGAACTTGGCGATAGCCCGTTCCTTGACCATGCCGATGGCGAGGTCGAGAGCGTAGAGCTGAGTCGGATCGACGCCGACGCGGATTTTCTTGATGCGCTTCGCTACCATCGGATCAACCTACCACTTCCAGGCCCATGGCGCGGGCGGAGCCCTCGATCATGGCCATTGCACCTTCGATATCGGCGGCGTTCAGGTCCTTCATCTTCGCCGTAGCGATCGAGCGGACCTGGTCCTTGGAGATGGAGCCAGCCTTGGTCTTGCCCGGCAGCTTGGAGCCGGAGGTGATCTTTGCTTCCTTCTTCAGGAAGTAGCTGACTGGCGGCTGCTTCATGATGAAGGTGAAGGACTTGTCCTGGTAATAGGTGATGACGACCGGGATCGGCATGCCCTTTTCCATTTCCTGCGTGGCGGCATTGAACGCCTTGCAGAATTCCATGATGTTTACGCCACGCTGACCAAGCGCCGGGCCGATTGGCGGGGACGGGTTAGCCGATCCTGCCTTGACCTGAAGCTTGAGCTGGCCTGCAACTTTCTTAGCCATATCTCTCTGCCTTTCACTGTTGGCCGGTTGCCCGGCCGTTGATGCCGGATTGCTCCGGCGGCTGCGGTTGCGTGGTGCGGACGTCAGGTTCGGCTGGAACCCTGCCCTTCCACGCGCTTGCGGCAAATGCCGCGCGCCATCCGTCAAATTGCGACGGACGGCGAATTCAAAAAACTCAGACCTTCTCGACCTGGGCGTATTCTAGCTCGACCGGCGTAGCGCGGCCGAAGATGGACACTTCCACCTTGAGGCGCGAACGCTCTTCGTCGACGTCCTGGACCGTGCCGTTGAAGGAGGCGAACGGACCGTCGGAAACGCGAACCTGCTCGCCGATCTCGAACGAGATGGAAGCCTTCGGACGCTCGACACCCTCCTGAACCTGACCGAGGATGCGATCAGCTTCACTGTCTGGGATCGGAACCGGCTTGTTGTCGGAACCGAGGAATCCCGTGACCTTCGGCGTATTCTTGATCAGGTGGTAGGCTTCGTCGGTCAGATTGGCGCGAACCATGACGTAGCCCGGGAAGAACTTGCGCTCTGCGTCGACCTTGCGGCCGCGGCGCACTTCAACCACCTTTTCGGTCGGGACGAGGATTTTCTCGAAAAGATGCGACAGACCCTTCTGACGCGCCTTGTTCTCGATGTCCTCGGCGACCTTCTTTTCAAAATTAGAATAAGCGTGGACGATGTACCAACGTGCCGCCATCTTCATCTCCACTCGATATTAATTGCCGGCCTGCAGCACAAAGGCGAGAATCCAGCCGATCAGCTGGTCAGCGGCAAAAAAGAACAATGCCGCGAACACCACCATGACCAGAACCATGACGGTGGAAATCACCGTTTCACGGCGCGACGGCCACGTAACTTTCGCTGTCTCCGAGCGGACCTGCCGGAGAAACACGAGCGGATTCGATTTGGATGCCATTGACTGCCCACGCAATTACGGCGCGTAAAGCTGAACGAGTCAGCCCCACGCACCGCGTGTCTGTTGAACCCTTACATAACGACCGATTCCCCTTTTAACAAGAGATGAATCAATCGCTCACGAATTTTGCCGCGGATGCGACGAACCGACCCGAGAAGCGGCGATATCTTCGCGCTGATCAGATCGGCACCTGGTGATGGCAGAACCGGAGAACTTTTCCGGTTGACCCCGTAGCCTCGGTAAAGTCGGTACTGCCTGCCCCATCCGCGTGGCCATAGCATGATGCACCGCGCTTTTTCAAGGGGTGCCGCACAGAAATCGATCCCGCTGCCAGCAGATCGGAACGCCCGAAAGGTACACATCACGTTCACCGCCGCTCGTGGGGTGAAGAATGTTCAGACCGCGCGCAACCAATTTTGCCCGCCTGCGTTGCGGGATGATGTTGCACTGCACGAGCGAGGGACGCCGATGAGCCAAAATCAAGACAAACCCAAGTCATCGACACTGGAAGACGATGCCCGCGACATCCACCGCGGCGAGACGAGCGCACCTGCAAACGTCTCGATCGGCGTCATCATCGGGCGAACATCTGAGTTCTTCGACTTCTTCGTTTACGGCATCGCCTCGGTGCTGGTGTTCCCTCGCCTGATGTTCTCGTTCGTCGACGGCGAAACGAACCGCATCCTCTGCTCGTTCGCGATCTTCTCGCTTGCGTTCGTGGCCCGTCCATTCGGCTCTCTCATCTTCATGTGGGTGGATCGCAACTATGGCAGGGGGACGAAGCTGACAATTGCGCTGTTCCTGCTCGGCGGATCGACGGCGGCGGTGGCGTTCCTGCCCAGCTATGACGATCTCGGGGTCGCGGTCATCATCCTGCTGGCCGTCTTCCGGATCATCCAGGGCATCGCGCTCGGCGGCGCCTGGGACGGCCTGGCGTCGCTCTCGGCACTGAACGCGCCCAGCGACCAGCGCGGGTGGTATGCCATGGTCCCGCAGCTCGGGGCTCCGATCGGCTTCGCGCTGGCCGCAACACTGTTCGCCTACTTCGTCGGCAACCTCTCGGATGCGGACTTCCTATCCTGGGGATGGCGCTATCCGCTGTTCGTTGCTTTCGCCATCAACGTGGTCGCACTCTTTGCACGCCTGCGCATCGTGGCGACACCTGCGTTCGAGCAGGCCCTGCTCGAGCGCGAACTGCAGCCCCGTTTCGTGATGGAAACGATCCGCTTGCAGGGACGGGAGATCCTGGTCGGCTCGTTCGTACCGCTGGCCGCTTTCGCGACGATCTACCTCGTCACCATCTTCCCCCTGAGCTGGAGCGTGGCGACAGACAAGCGCGGTCCCGCCGATATGCTTCTATGGCAGATCGGTGCGTCCGTCTTCGCTATTATCGGGATCATCCTATCCGGATTGCTGGCCGACCGCATCGGCCGCTCTCGCGAACTGCTGCTGGGTGCCCTGCTCATTGGCGTCTTCGCCTTTGCAGCGCCATTCCTGCTCAGCCTCGGTGAAATCGGGCAGAACGTCTTCCTGCTGGTCGGGTTCTTCGTGCTCGGCATCTCGTTCGGGCAGTCGTCTGGAGCGGTCGCGACCCGCTTCGTGCCCCAGTTCCGCTATACGGCATCGGCGTTCACATCCGATATCGCCTGGTTGCTGGGCGCGGCTTTCGCACCTTTGATCGTGCTGGCCCTGGCCACCCATGTCGGCATCTGGGCCATTGGCGCCTACCTGCTGTCGGGTGCTGTCTGCACGGCGCTGGCGCTTTCGCTTTCGCGCGATCGCAAGGCCGTCGAGACCGTGGCCCGCTGATCGATCCGCCCCCGCGCCAGCCTTCGATTTGGCTGGCCCGGGGGCGGAACTGATCCTGCATCCGGCCGTTACTGACGCGTTCATTTCACAGGATAGAAAAATATGGCCGGTCGCACCCTGATGCAGTTCTTCCACTGGTATTATCCGGACGGTGGCCGGCTCTGGAACGAGGTTGCCGAAAAGGCTGAAAGCCTCGCCGCCATGGGTGTCACGGACGTCTGGCTGCCTCCCGCCTACAAGGGTTCCGCAGGCGGATATTCGGTCGGTTACGACACCTACGACCTGTTCGACCTCGGCGAGTTCGAGCAGAAGGAAACCGTCGCCACCAAGTACGGTGACCGCTCCGCCCTCGAAAACGCCACATCCGCCCTCAAGCAAAACGGCGTCGGCGTCATCCTCGACGTGGTCCTGAACCACAAGATGGGAGCCGACGAGAAGGAAAGCGTGAAGGTTCGACGGGTCAACGCGGAAGACCGGACGCAGATCGAGGATGAGGCATTCGACGCCCTCGCCTATACCCGCTTCACCTTCCCGGGCCGCAACGGTGCGCATTCGAAATTCATCTGGGACATGAAGTGCTTCAGCGGCGTGGATGTCATCGAGCAGCCGGACGAGACAGGTATTTTCCGGCTCGTCAACGAATATGGCGACGGTGAATGGAACGAGGAGGTCGACGACGAGAACGGCAACTTTGACTACCTCATGGGCGCCAATGTCGAGTTTCGCAACAAGGCCGTTTACGAGGAACTGAAATTCTGGGGGCGCTGGGTTTCCGAACAGCTGCCGGTCGATGGCTTCCGCCTCGATGCCGCAAAGCACATTCCTGCCTGGTTCTTCCGCGATTGGGTCGGGCACATGCGCGATACTGCTGGTCGCGACCTGTTCGTCGTCGCCGAGTACTGGCATCCGGAAATGGATGTCCTGAAGACTTACCTCGAACTGGTCGATCACCAGTTGCAGGTGTTCGACGTGGCGCTGCACCATCGGTTCCATGAGGCATCCAAGCAGGGCGGCGACTTCGACATGCGAACGATCTTCGACGGTTCGCTGGTGTCGGCCCTGCCGCAGCATGCGGTCACGCTGGTCGACAACCACGACACGCAGCCGCTGCAGTCTCTCGAGGCAGCTGTCGAGCCCTGGTTCAAGCCGCTGGCCTACGCGCTCATCCTGTTGCGCGAGCAGGGTGTGCCGTGCGTCTTCTACCCCGATCTCTACGGCGCCAGCTACACGGACGACAAGGATGGCAGCGAGCGATCCGTCGACATGCCGGCCATCGAGTGCCTGCCGCGACTGGTGGAAGCCCGCAAGCGCTTTGCCAACGGCAGCCAGACCGACCTGTTCGACGATCCCAATTGCATCGGCTTCGTCCGCCACGGCACGGCCGACGAACCAGGCTGCGTCGTCATTCTCTCCAATGGCGAAGCCGGCGAAAAGACGGTCGAAATGGGCGCTGACCATGCTGGCGGCATTTTCGTCGATTTCCTCGGCCACCGGGACGACCGGATCGAAGTGGGAGAGGATGGCATGGGCCGCTTCCCGACCCATGGAGGAAGTGTGAGCGTCTGGGTTCGCGAGGACCACAAATAGGCTCGAAAGTCCCTGAAAAGGGATACAATGGCGATACCGGGGGCCGCATCTGTCGATTGCGGCGTCCGGTGCCGCTGCGGGGCGGAACAAACCCACGCCGCTGGCATTGTCAAAGCAACCACAGTGGGAGATGAACGATGAACCTTGGCCCCATGAAAGCCCTTCTCGGCGTGCTTGCCGTCGCGGGATACCAGCATAGAGACCAGATCGCGGAGGTGCTGCGCAACCTCACCAAAACTGGTCAGGCGCCCTCGCCCGAACCATCTGCCACGCAGGCTCCCGACGGCCAGGCCGGTGGACTGGGCGGTCTGCTCGGCAACCTCACGCAGGGCGGTCTCGGCGGTCTGCTCGGCGGCGGATCGGTCGGCGGCATTCTTAACGGAGGCCTCGGCGGTCTGCTCGAGCAGTTCCAGCAGAACGGCCATGGCGACGCGGCCAATTCCTGGGTATCGCCCGGCGACAACGCACCCATCGACAACCAGCAACTGTCGCAGGCCCTCGGGCCCGATGTGCTGAAGGAACTGACCGAAAAGACCGGGCTGAGCGAGCAGGAGCTCCTGAGCCGGCTGTCGCAGGACCTTCCCAAGGCGGTCAACGATCTCACGCCGGATGGTAAAGTGCCAGACGAGAAGACTTTCGCGCAACTCTTGCAGTAGTCGCCGACCCCAATTTACGAAAAAGGAGATACAGATGCCTAACGAAAACATTTCGCCCGCCGTCGCTTCGCTTCTCAAGGAGCAGAACGTTCAGCGCGTTGTCGGCAAGAATTCACTCGACCAGGGGCTTGAAGACTCATTCCCGGCCTCTGACCCCATCTCCCAGACCTCCAGCGCGATCTCGTCGGGGCGGACCGATTCTGCGGAAGCGGAACGGGTGCGCGTCAGGCAGGACGAGCCGGACGCGGCCAGCGGCTCGAGCGTCGACCGACTGGTCGGTGACCTCAAGAAGGCTGTGACGGACAATCCGCTCACTGCGGTCGGCATCGTCGCGGCGCTCGCTTTCATCTGGGGTGCGACGCGCTAATCGGTCCCATTCTGCTCGAGATTGATGCTCTCTGAACTGATGCCGGTATCCTCAGATGCGGATGCCGGCATCGTCTTTGGGGCCTCCCGTCGGGCAAATTTCCCGACGATAGCGATTAAACGGAAGGATAGGTCCGTGACCGCTCCCCTGATCCTTACCGCCCATATCGACGAAACGCACCTCGAACCGTTCGATGCACTCCGCAAACGCCATTTTCCACAAGCCAGGAATTTTCTGCGCGCCCACCTCACCATGTTCCATTCCCTGCCCGGCGAACAGATCGACGCTATCGACGCAATCCTCACTGCCGCCTGCAATCACGTTCCGTCCGCTGTGACGGTCGATGTCAGCGGCATCCGCCACCTCGGACGCGGTGTCGCCTTCGAAATGCGGTCACCGGATCTTGCGCGGATCCGATCCGACCTCGCGCACCGATTTGAACCCTGGCTCGGACGGCAGGACGCACAGGCTTGGAAGCCGCATGTGACTGTACAGAACAAGGTGAGCAAAGCGGAAGCCGATGCGCTGATGGCAGAGCTCGAGCGCGGCTTCGATCCCTGGGCTATCGATGTGACAGGGCTAGATCTCTGGCACTATCTCGGCGGCCCGTGGGAGCACGCCGCGTCGTTCACCTTTGCCTTGGAATAGCGACTTGCATCACTGCTAAAATTCCATTCCTTACAAAGCCTTGGGAACCTCGTTTCGTCCCCGCCGTTACCTTTGCGGTCAACAAGGAGATCGACATGGCTTATATCAAGACACGCGACGGTACGGATATCTACGTGAAGGAATGGGGCCAGGGACGGCCTGTCATACTGCTGCACGGCTGGCCGCTTTCATCGGATTCCTGGGATGCCCAGGCCATGGCGCTGGCGGAAGCGGGTTATCGCGCCATCGCCTATGACCGGCGCGGGTTCGGAAGATCGGCGCAGCCATGGAACGGATACGACTACGACACGCTAGCCGACGACCTCGCAGACGTGATGTCCGAGACCAATGCCACCGAAAACGTGACCCTCGTCGGCTTCTCGATGGGCGGCGGCGAAGTCGCGCGCTACATGAGCCGCCACTCCGGGCGCGGCGTGGTGTCCGCAGCCCTGATTTCCTCCGTCGTGCCCTATATGCTGGAGACGGCAGACAATCCCGACGGGACACCGGAGAGCGTGTTCGGACAGATCGCCGACGGCATCAAGAAGGATCGCGCACACTTTTTCCGCCATACCTTCTTTCCGCAGTTTTTCGGCGCCGGAATGCTTTCCAGCCCGGTGAGCGACGACGTGCTTGCGATGGCAACCGGCACTGCGATGCAGGCGGGGCTGAAGCCGACGCTCGCCTGCGCCGTCGCTTTCTCGCACACGGATTTCCGACCCGATCTGCCGGCGTTCAAGGTGCCGACACTGATCATCCACGGGACGTCCGACAAGACGGTGCCGATCGATGCCTCCGGACGCGCTGCCGCCGCCGGCATTCCGTCTGCAACGCTGGTTGAATACGAGGGCGCTCCCCATGGCCTGAATGTCACGGAAAGCAGCCGCCTCACCGACGATCTCCTGCAGTTCGTCGGACAGCATGGATGATATAAAGGCTGCGACGGGATCGCAGCCTTACTCCCTCTCCGGCGCGGCGGGATCTGCCTCCTGCATCACCCGCCCACGTCGGCGCCGACACGCTCTGATATATAATCCACGAAAGCGCGCACCTTGGGCACGCGAAAGCGGCTGGCCGGCCAGAGCAGCGTCAGCACGCCGATGTGGTCCAGCTCGCCCTCCAGCACCTTGACCAGCGTCTTGTCGGCGAGGCTGTCGCGGACGATGAACTCCGGAAAACACCCGATACCGGCACCGCGCAAAGTCAGGTCCAGCAACGGATCGATAACGCTGGCGGTCAGGCTCACCGGCGCATCTATCCCCGGCATCGACCGGAAGGACCAGGGCGCGATACGGCCGGAGGAAAACTTCTGGCGCAGACAGACATGGTGTTCGAGGTCGTCGGGGGATGCGGGCTTTCCGTGCCGGCCGATATAGGCGGGTGATGCGACCAGCAGCCAGCCGAATTCCCCCAGTTTCTTGTGTAGCAGTCTCGAGTCGCCTGTTTCGCCGGTGCGGATCACCACGTCGAAGCCTTCGTCGATGACATCGACGATGCGGTCGCTGTAATCCAGGTCGAGTTCGACAAGGGGATGGGCCTCGACGAAACCCGCCAGCGCCTTGGTCAACAGCGATCCGGACAGGGGCAGGCTGACCCGCAGCCGCCCCCTGGGCGTGCTCGACGCTTCCGCCAGCTCCGCCTCGCCCGCCTGCAGCTCCTCGAGCATGTGGCGCGCCCTGAGCAGGAAGATGCTACCCGCCTCGGTGAGCGATATGCGGCGTGTGGTGCGATGGAACAGCGTGGCAGCCAGTTGCTCTTCCAGCCGGGCGACCGATTTTCCGACGGCGGACGAGGACAGGCCGAGTTCCTGGCCCGCCAGCTTGAAGCTGCGCGTATCGGCCACCGCGACAAAGGCACGGATGGCGGCGAGGCTATCGACGACGAGTTCTGCCATTAGAGACCAATACTCCGTAATGTTCGGAATTGCAGCCTATAAATCCTATGAGCCGCCAGTGTTATGTATTGCTTCCAGACAGACCCGCAAAGGATGACACCATGACAAAACTCTTCGAACCCTTCGATCTGGCCGGAAAGCAGCTTGCCAACCGTGTGGTTATGGCGCCGATGACCCGTTCGCGCGCGCCGCACGATATCGCCGATCCGACCATCGCCCTCTATTACGCCCAGCGGGCGACGGCAGGGTTGATCGTCAGCGAAGGCACGCCGATCTCCCGTGAAGGACAGGGCTACCTCTTCAATCCCGGCATCTTTTCCCGCGAGCAGATCGAAGGCTGGCGCCTGACGACCCAGTCGGTGCATGCCGTCGGCGGACGAATCTTTGCGCAGATCTGGCACGTCGGCCGCGTCTCCCACCCATCGATACAGCAGGATGAAAAGCAGCCGGTGAGCGCGAGCTCGAAGATCGCCGCGGGGGCGACTGCCTACGGATACGACGAGACGGGTAGCCCCAACATCGTTGCGACGACCACACCTCGGCAGTTGTCGACGGAGGAAGTCGTCCGCGTCGTCAACGACTATGCCGAAGGCGCGAGCAACGCGATCGAAGCCGGCTTCGATGGCATCGAGATCCACGGTGCCAACGGTTACCTGGTCGAGCAGTTCCTCAATCCCGAGGTCAACGACAGGACCGACCGCTACTCCGCCGATACGATGGAAAACCGGCTCCGCTTCGTGCTCGAGGTCGTCGACGCGACGATTGCACGTATCGGCCGCAACCGCGTCGGCATCCGGCTCTCGCCGTTCGGCAAGCTTTTCGACATGCCTCATCACGACGAGATCGAGTCGACGTACACGGCGCTCGCAGCAGCGCTCGGCGAACGCAAGATCGCCTATGTCCACGTGATGGACCAGTCCGGCTATGCCGGCGACGACAATGGTCCCGGCGAGACTGTTTCCGACCGGATCATCCGATTGCTCGGCGCATTCCGCACCAGCATGCCGGGCACCGCACTGATCCTGGCCGGCGGCATGACGCGGGAGCGGGCCGAGAAACTGCTCGACGACGGCACGATCGATCTTGCCGCTTTCGGTCAGCCCTTCATCTCCAATCCGGACCTCGTCGCGCGTCTGCGCAACGGCTGGCCGCTGGCGACCCCTGACAGGACCACCTACTACGGCGGCGACAAGCACGGGCTCGTCGACTACCCCCCTTACCCCGACGCGTGACGGGGCCAGGCCCCGACACCGTCATCGCGAATTCACGACCGAAAGGTCGACCGCCTACAAAAGGACTATCCATTGACTGACTTCCCCAGCACGCGGACGTCGGGCACTTCGCTGTCCGTCGTTCTTCTTGCCGTCTCTGCCTTCGTCATCGTCACCACCGAGTTCATCATCGTCGGCCTTCTACCGAGCCTCGCCCGCGATCTTGACATCCCTGTTTCTCTTGCGGGACAGCTGGTGACGCTGTTTGCCTTCACCGTCATGCTGGCAGGACCGTTCCTGACCGCCCTCGTTTCCCACATCGAGCGCAAGCGCCTGTTTATCGTCATCCTCGCGATCTTCGCGGTCTCGAACGCGGTCGCCGCCTGCGCGACCAATGTCTGGATCCTCGGTCTCGGCCGGTTTCTGCCCGCCCTCGCGCTGCCTGTGTTCTGGGGCACCGCGAGCCAGACGGCGGGAGAACTGGTCGGCGAGGAGCGTTCGGCCAAGGCGGTCGCCCAGGTCTACATGGGCATAGCCGCCGCCATGGTCTTCGGCATTCCGCTGGGCACGCTGGCTGCCGAGGCGATCGACTGGCGCGGCACCTTCTGGCTCCTGTCGGGCATATCGCTGCTGATGGCCGTGCTGATCGCGGTCTCCATGCCACAGATCCGGCAGCCGAAAAAAGAAAGCCTTGCGGAACAGGCCAGCATCCTGAAGGACCCGTTCTTCCTCGGCAACATTGCCCTGTCCGTGGTGGTCTTCACCGCCATGTTCACCGCCTACACCTATCTTGCCGATACGCTCCAGCATGTCGCGATGATGCCGGCCTCGCAAGTCGGCTGGTGGCTGATGGGCTTCGGTGTCCTCGGCCTTGCCGGCAACTGGTTGGGCGGAGCGCTCGTCGAGCGCGGCCCGCTCCTGGCCACTGCTGTCGCCACGGCTATCCTTGCCGTCGGCATGGCCGCGACGACACCCTTTGCCTTGTCGCACGGATGGCTCATCCTGGCGCTAGCCGCCTGGGGCATCGCCAACACCGCACTCTACCCGATCTGCCAGGTTCGCGTCATGAAGGCGGCCTCGCATTCCCAGGCGCTTGCAGGCACACTCAATGTCTCGATGGCAAACGCCGGCATCGGGCTCGGAGCGATCATCGGCGGCGCGGTCATCCAGCATTGGGGCCTGCCGGATATCGGCTATGTCGCCGCCGCCATCGCCCTGCTGGCGATCCTGCTTTCGCTGGCAGTCGGCAGCCTGAGGCAAAAAGGAGCAACCGCATGAGCACCACGATCAGCGCCGACCTTGCCCGTCACCCGGCCTATGCAAGGGTGTTCCAGCCGGGATGCCTGACGCTCGGCTTCATCGCGCCACTCGAGGGATATGCCTCTACCCCCTGGCCCACCTTGTCGAACCACGGGGAGATGGTCGAGCGTGCAGACGCGGCGGGATTTGCCGCGCTGTGGCTGCGCGACGTGCCATTCTACGATCCCAACTTCGGCGATGTCGGCCAGCTCGTCGATCCGATGGTCTATGCCGGCTGGATCGCCGCGCGGACAAAATCGATCGCCATCGGAACGGCGGGCATCGTGCTGCCGCTTCGCGATCCGATCGCCGTGGCAAAGCAGGCAGCCAGCCTCGATCTCCTCTCCGGCCAGCGCTTCCTGCTCGGCGTTTCCACCGGCGACCGGCCCTCCGAGTACGATGCCTTCGGAATCGATATCGACAGCAAGGCGGAGCGCTACCGGGATGCGCTCGGCATCATCCGCACGACGACCGAGGAATCGTTTCCGCGACATGCGTCGGCGCACTACGGGACGCTGCGTGGCAATCTCGATCTCCTGCCGAAACCTGCCGGTGGCAGGCTGCCGATCCTGGCAATCGGCCGCGCCGGCCAGACGCTGGAATGGATCGCCGGCAATACCGATGGCTGGATATGGCACATGAGCGATTTCAAGCGCCTGGCCAAGGTGGTGGAGACCTGGCGCGAAGCCGGATCGGGGCTGCCGTTCAAGCCTTACGGATATGGCGCGATGTTCGATCTGGCGCCCGACCCCGATGCTCCGCTGGAAGTGCGGGGATACTATATGAGAACCGGGAGAAATGCGCTGATCGAGCTGCTCTCACGCCAACGCGACGAGGGCGTGAACCACGTCGCACTCAATCCCAAGCCCCTACAGCGGCCCTTTGCCGATGTGATGGAAGAGCTTGCGGTCCATGTCCTTCCGCATTTTCCGGCAAATGCACCTTCCCAAACATGAAAAGTGAGATTTTGACGATGACACTTCCCGATTATTCAAACCGTGACGCCACGATCAGGCATCTGACCTATACGCCGCTGCGCAGGCGCGAGGGCATGCCGCATGCGCTGTTCGACGCCTACTGGCGCGACGTGCACGGTCCGCTCTGCGCCCGCCTGCCGGGCCTCGGCTTCTATGCGCAGCATCACTTCGATCGTGATCGCAGCGCCAATCTCTGGCCGCTGCCAGAAGGCGTCGACGCGATCGATACGGTGCTGGACGGCATGGTGGAGATCGGCTTTGCCGACCAGGACGGCCAGACGCGGTTCACGGAGGCAAGTCCCATCCTCTTTGCGGACGAGCGGAACTTCATCGGTCACGACGTTGCCTACGAGCTGCCCGAGGGCTCGCGCACGCTGGTCGACCACGATCCGGATGCCGTTCCGAACCGGGAGGAGACAGGCCATCGACTTCATCTTCACCTGCACGGCTCCGGGGACGCGTTCGAGGCGGGTGTGACGGCGTTTGCCGAGGCGCTGTCTAGCGCTGCCGGGATCGTCAAGGTCAGGCTTCATTTTCCGAAACCCTATCACAACAGTTCGCCCTCGCCGGAGGCACCCGATGTCGACCACATGCTCTCCAGGGAGCGCAAGCGGGTGGCGCTGATCGAAACGGCATGGGTGTCGCGGCTGGCCGCCACGGCTTACCAGGACAGCGAGGCTTATGCGGAAATGGCTGACAGGCTGGGATCCGTAACCTCGGCGATGGGCGCCTACCTCGTCAGCGGCGTCTATACCTTCATCCGGGACGGCAGGCTGACCACGGCGGGGCTGCGCGGCAGTCGCCCGGCTGCCCTCATCGAAAAGATGGGCGCACTGAACCAGACGAAAGAGGACGTCACGCGCCTGTTTCATCGGGGCTGAAGACGGGAGAGAAGAAAGCCCCCCGTGAGGGGGGCAGAACCGGCGCCGGAATTGATAAACGGGCCGGAAACGGCAGGCTCAGCTGCCGAAGGCTGGGCCTATGAAGGCTGAGCCTCAGGCCTTGCCGGCACGCTTCTGCAGCCGTGCGGCGGTCGCGGCGATCATGTCGCGGCGGTCCTTGGCCAGACGGGCTTCGCGCAGACGCGCGGTCTTGGATTCGCGGTCGGCAACGAGGGCGTCGAGTTCTTCGGTAGCCTGTCCACGGGCATAGAAGTGGGTCTGTGTGCCTGCGAATGCGATTTCAGCTTCTTCGCGGGACTTCGATGTTTCATCTGCCATGACGGGATCCTGTCGCGATAATGGAAAAACGTGAAAAGGCCGGGAAAACCCGGCCTTAAAAGATCTCTTTCGTCGCAGTGCCAGTACATCCGTGGTCAAAGCGAAGAAGAAAGCCTAAATTCAAGCAGCCTGAAGGTTGCAAGCAGACATCTTGCCCGACTTGTTGTCGCGCTCGAGGTCGTAGCTGACCTTCTGGCCTTCGACGATTTCACGCATACCAGCGCGCTCGACAGCGGAGATGTGGACGAACGCGTCGTCGCCGCCGTTGTCAGGCTGAATGAAGCCGAAGCCCTTGGTGGAATTGAACCATTTAACTGTGCCAGTGGTCATGATGAACCCTTTCAAAGCATGTTAGGATACCACAGTGCAACATGCACTGCGGACGGTGATAACGATGTATTTTGAAAGGGAAGTTCGTCAGGCGCGGTGCTAATCGCGCGGCAACCAAAGTTCAGCAAGCAAAAGATCGATGAAC
>CAZZZI010000048.1:0-7143 GCA_964658415.1 uncultured Sphingomonas sp.
CCGTCACCAAGGGCTATGCGATCGGCTCGGCCGGCCTCGGCGCGCTGGTGCTGTTTGCGGCCTATTCCAACGACCTGAAATATTTTGCCGCCCACGGCGATCTGTTTCCCTATTTCGCCAATATGGAGGCCATATCCTTCGACCTCGCCAATCCCTACGTGGTCGCAGGCCTCTTGTTCGGCGGACTGATTCCCTACCTGTTCGGCGGTATCGCCATGACGGCGGTCGGCCGGGCGGCGGGGGCCATCGTCCAGGAAGTCCGCCGGCAGTTTCGCGAAAAGCCGGGCATCATGCTCGGCACCGAGAAGCCGGACTATGGTCGCGCCGTCGACATCCTCACCAAGGCGGCGATTCGCGAGATGATCGTCCCGTCGCTGCTGCCGGTGCTTGCGCCTGTTGTCGTCTATTTCGGCGTGCTGATGATTTCGGGTTCGAAGGCCTCGGCCTTCGCGGCGCTCGGCGCCTCGCTGCTCGGCGTCATCATCAACGGCCTTTTCGTCGCGATCTCGATGACCTCGGGCGGCGGCGCCTGGGACAATGCCAAGAAGTCCTTCGAGGACGGCTTCGTCGACAAGGACGGTGTTCGGCACATGAAGGGGTCGGATGCCCATATGGCATCGGTGACGGGCGATACCGTCGGCGATCCCTACAAGGACACCGCAGGTCCCGCCGTCAATCCGGCGATCAAGATCACCAACATCGTGGCCCTGCTGCTGCTGGCAGTGCTTGCCCGCTCGGCGTGAACAAGAAAAACCCCGCAGCATGGCGTGCTGCGGGGTTTCTCGATTATCGTCAGGTCACTGGCCGGGGTTGACGGTACCCAGCAGGTTCTTGGCGCCATTGGCACCGGAGCCGCTGCCCATCAGGACCTGCTGCAGGAAGGTCATGTCCTTGCCGCCTGTCGGTGTGGTGCGGGAAATCATGTCGAACGGCTTGCCGTCCTTCAGCGTGTAGTTGGCGCGCTGCCTGACGACGCCGTCCTTGTCGAAGTAGATGGCAAGGATCGACTGGTCGACCAGCTTCGGCTTCATGAAGGCGACGGCGCGCGTGCGCTTCTGGGAGATGTAGTAGAACACCTCGCCATCGAAGGTCGCCGTCGTCGACGGGGTACCCAGCGACAGCAGCACCTGCTCGCGGCTGGAGCCGACCGGCACCAGATCGAGCGACTGCTGATCGAAGATGTAACCGCCGTTCATGACGTCGCCGGTCTGGCAGCCTGTCATTCCTGCTGTCGCGATCAGCAGGGCAATGGTGGCGCCTCTGATGAAAGTTCTGTCCGACTTGAAATCCGGTCGCGTCAACGACATCTCCCTCTCTATCCAATCCTGCGGCAGACCGCGCGGAACACTTGCTGCGCACACCATTATGGCGTTTCCGCGATAGGCGGAAAATCCGGTGATGGACGAATGGCCCTGTAGCGACTGTCGTGGCAGATTGGCTGGACAGATCGGGCGGTTCCCGCAAGGGCACCAACGGCATTGCAATTCGCGCCTGCTTCGGTAAACCAGCTTTTTAACGGATGCAACACGGGCCGGCACCATGGGGCGCGCCGAATGGGCCAATTCTGGGAATTTCGATGATCTTCGGGCTCTTTGGCAAAAAGAATCACAATCGGACGATCGTCGAGCGTCAGTATGCGACCCTGACCGCGGCAGCGCGGCAGCCCGGCTTCTATGACGGTCTGGATGTCCCGGATACCGTGATGGGCCGCTTCGAGATGCTGTCGGCCGTCATGATCCTGTTTTTCAGGCGCACCCGGTCGTCGTCGGCCAGCGGCCAGGAGATAGCCCAGGAGATTGTCGATGCATTCTTCCAGGATATCGACTATTCCATCCGCGAACTCGGCATCGGCGACCACGGCGTGCCAAAGCGGATGAAGAAACTGGCCGGCATGTTTTATGGACGTCTTGAATCCTATGCACAGGCAATGGATGGCAACGACCGCGATGCACTGGCGCAAGCGCTCCGCCGCAATATATATCCCGCGAACAACGATGCGCCGGACATGCTGGGACTGGCCGACTGGATGATGTCGGCTGAGAGCCATCTGTCCGGTGTCGCGGAAACCGAAATTGCCACCGGCTCGGCGACGCTGCCGGCTCCGGCATCAGGACACTGAGATGAAGAACAAGACTGCGACCGCCGAAAACCCGTTTTCCTACAACGTCAAGGTCGGGCACATCTCGCTCAACCCGGTAGAGGTGCGGCTGGAAGCCGACGAGACCGAACGCCTGGGCCTTGCAGCCCTCTGGAATGTCGTTTCGGTCGGGGAACTGAAGGCCGAATTGAAGATCTCCCGCTGGAAGCGCGATGGCGTCCGGGTGAGGGGAACGGTCAAGGCGCGCATCGTCCAGGAATGTGTCGTCTCGCTCGACCCGGTCGAATCCGAAATCGACGAGGAGTTCGACCAGCTGTTCGTTCCGGAAGGCTCGAAGCTTGCCCGCGTGCCGGTGCAGCCCTCCGGCGAGATGGTGCTAGACCCCGACGGCCAGGATCTGCCGGAGACCTTTGTCGGCGACGTCATCGACGCCGGCTCCGTCGTCACGGAGTTCGCCGCGATGGGCATCGAGCCCTATCCGCGCAAGCCCGGTCTGGACTTCGAGGACCATATCGAGGATACCGCCGACAATGACGTCAAACCGTCAGCCTTTGCTGCTTTAAAGGACTGGAAGAAGGAATAGGCTCCCGGGCCCGTTCGGCACAATTCGGTTGTCAGGCAAATGAAAAACGGTATTTTGGCCGAAATTTCGCCAGTTGCGGCGGAAAAGAAGGATCAGGCAGGCGTGATCAGAATTTCTCTCGACCTTATGGGTGGCGACTTCGGCCCCGGAGTCGTTGTCCCCGGTGCTGCCAAGGCGCTGGAAAGGCACCCGGAAATCATCTTCCTGCTCTACGGGCGGAAGGACGTGTGCCAGCCGCTGATCGACAAGTTTCCCAAGCTCAAGGCGAAATCCGTCTTCTACGACTGCGAGGTCGCGGTCGCCATGGACGAGAAGCCGAGCCAGGCACTGCGTCGCGGCCGTAATGTCTCGAGCATGTGGCGCTCGATCGAGGCGGTGAAACTCGGCGAGGCCGACGTCATCGTCTCCGCCGGCAATACCGGCGCGCTGATGGCCATGTCCAAATTCTGTCTGCGCACCATGGCCAACATCGAGCGGCCTGCGATCGCAGCGATCTGGCCGACGCTGCGGGGCGAAAGCATTGTGCTCGATGTCGGCGCGACGATCGGCGCCGATTCGCAGCAGCTGCTCGATTTCGCCCTGATGGGCGGTGCCATGGCCCGCGCCCTGTTCGAGGTCGAACGGCCGACGGTCGGCCTGCTGAATGTCGGCGTCGAGGAGATGAAGGGCCAGGAAGAGGTCAAGGATGCCGGACGCCTGATTCGCGAAGCCAACCTTGAGTCGCTCGAATATTTCGGCTTTGTCGAAGGCGACGACATCGGCAAGGGCACGGTCGACGTGGTCGTCACCGAGGGCTTTTCGGGCAACATCGCCTTGAAGACCGCCGAAGGAACCGCAAAGCAGATCGCCGGCTATCTGCGCTCCGCCATGAACCGGACGTTGATGGCCCGCATCGGCTATCTCTTCGCCAAGGGTGCCTTCGACATGCTGCGCGAGAAGCTCGACCCCAGCAAGGTCAATGGCGGCGTCTTTCTCGGCCTTAACGGCATCGTCATCAAGAGCCATGGTGGTGCCACGGCGGATGCTTTCGCGGCTGCGATCGATGTCGGATACGACATGGCCAAAAACGGCCTCACTCAGAAAATAGAAAACGATCTCAAGAGATATCATGCCAGGCGTCTGCCGCCCATTGGGCCGGAAACTGTCATGACCGACGAGGTATAATCAGCATGATCCGTTCAGTAGTCTGCGGCTTCGGGGCAGCGCTTCCGAAGCGCGTGATGACCAATCGCGAAATGGAAACCGTCGTCGACACGTCCGACGATTGGATCGTCCAGCGCACCGGCATCCGCCAGCGCTATATCGCCGGCGACGGCGAGACGACGGCGTCGCTCGGCGAGGCCGCGGCGCGTGCCGCACTCGACAATGCCGGGCTGACGGTGGCGGATATCGATCTGATCATTCTCGCCACCTCGACGCCGGACAACACCTTTCCGGCAACGGCGGTGAACATCCAGAACCGCCTCGGCATGCATCACGGCTTTGCCTTCGACCTGCAGGCGGTCTGCAGCGGCTTCGTCTATGCGGTGACAACGGCGGATGCCTATATCCGTGGCGGGCTTGCACGCCGTGTTCTCGTCATCGGTGCCGAGACCTTCTCGCGCATCCTCGACTGGAACGACCGCACCACCTGCGTGCTGTTCGGCGACGGTGCCGGTGCGCTGATCCTGGAAAAGGCGGAAGGCGAGGGGACCGTTGCGGACCGTGGCGTGCTCACCGCCAGCCTGCGCTCCGATGGCGCCCACAAGGACAAGCTGTTCGTCGACGGCGGTCCGTCTTCGACCGGTTCCGTCGGCAAGCTGCGCATGGAGGGCCGCGAGGTCTTCAAATACGCGGTCGGCATGATCACCGATGTCATCGTTGCCGCTTTCGAGGCAACCGGCACCACGGCCGACGATCTCGACTGGCTGGTGCCGCATCAGGCCAACCGGCGCATTATCGACGGCTCCGCCAAGAAGCTCGGCATACCGCCGGAAAAGGTCGTCATCACCGTCGATCTTCACGGAAACACGTCGGCAGCCTCCATTCCGCTGGCGCTTGCCACCGCTGCGGCGGACGGGCGCATCAAGCGCGGCGATCTCGTCATGCTGGAAGCGATGGGCGGCGGTTTCACATGGGGCGCGGTGTTGCTGCGCTGGTAGGCGCTGAAACCCAAATTCCGATTCCGAACAAGAGCTTGACCGCTCGTCGCAAGGGCAATACTCTCTCGCGACGACCACAATTTCAGAACCAGATGGGCGGGGAACCATGACCGGTAAGACAGTCACGCGGGCAGACTTGGCAGAGTCGGTGTTCCGGAAGGTCGGCCTGTCCCGGACCGAATCCGCAGAACTGGTCGAAACCGTGATCGACGAGATTTGCAACGCCATCGTGCGCGGCGAAATCGTCAAGCTTTCGTCCTTTGCCACCTTTCAGGTGCGCGACAAGAACGAGCGTATCGGCCGCAATCCGAAGACCGGCGAGGAAGTTCCGATCTCGCCCCGTCGCGTCATGACGTTCAAGGCATCGAACGTGCTGAAGACGCGCATCCTCAAGGCCCATGCGAGCCGCAAGGCCAAGGTCAAGCCGCCGGCACCCGTCGCCTGACCCGGTGTCGTTGCCTGACGGGACGGTCCGAGCCGTTGCCCCGCGCGATTTTTCATATATTGGCCGTGTTCATTGTGTAACAGCTGCACACTGCACTTGAAATGCGTATCGCAAACCTTTGAAATATAGCGATTCGCGACAAGTGGCGTTATGGCCGTGCAGGGAGATTGACGTTGGACAAAAGCCCGGATGCTTTTCGCACGATCAGCGAAGTCGCTGACGATCTCGATCTTCCGCAGCACGTCCTGCGTTTCTGGGAAACCCGCTTCCTGCAGATCAAGCCGATGAAGCGCGGCGGCGGAAGACGCTACTACCGCCCGGAAGACGTCGATCTGCTCAAGGGCATCCGCCATCTCCTTTACGATCACGGATACACGATCAAGGGCGTCCAGAAGCTCTTGAAGACCAATGGCAACAAGTTCGTGATTGCTGTCGGCAGTGGCGATCTCGCCAGTGTGGAAGCCTTGGCCGCCGCCGTGCAGGAGACGGCTCCATCCGAACCGCGCGTCAGCAATGCCGAAGAGGACCAGATCGTCGGTCGCGCCAAGACGCCGACCAGCCGTCGCTTTTTCAATTTCGGGGCTGGCGAGGACGGAACACCGGAGATTTCGCTGGGCGGCTCGACGGTCGGCAAGGAAGACCGGGCACTGCTGCAGGAAGCGCTGTACGACTTGCTGGAGTGCAAGCGGCTCCTCGATCAGGTCCGCTGAGACAGAATCAACCGATTTCGAGGCTGCTCAGAGCGGCTTCGAGCTGGTGCAGCTGGTAGGGCTTGTTGAGAAGCCGGCGGCCGCTGCCTTCCATGCCTTCGGGAAGGGCGCCATATCCTGTTGCGAACATGTAGGGCTTGTTCATTTCATCGAGCAGGCGCGCCACCGGCAGCGAGCTCTTACCGGCCAGCGACACGTCGAGGATAGCGCCGTCGAAGTCGCCTTCCTTGGCCATCACAAGAGCATCTTCCAGACCTGCCGCAGTTCCGGCAACGACGTAGTCGAGTTCCGACAGCATGTCCTCGAGGAGCATGGCGATCAGAGCATCGTCTTCAACGACCAGAATTCGGCGGTTTGTCACGGACATTTATTTCCTGTTGGCTTCAAAGCCTATCTGGTTTGAAGCCTCGGGGCTGTCAAGGGCCGATACCGGACCGATGATCTTTAGTCCCCGGGATTGCGGCGGTCCTTTCTCTGGAGCGCCGCCTCTTCCAGGCACGTGTGCCTGGGCCTAGCGAAACACGGGCCGACGCTGGGCATTCATCAGGAGCTCGTGTTCGAGCGCGAAGGGGCCGAGCAACGCCAGCAGCTTGCCTTCCTCTACCTTGTCCAGCCGGTAGCGGCGTGCAAATTCGCTCACGCTCCAGACCTTGCGGTTGGCGGCGTTCTCGATGGTCTTGCTGTCGATATAGGTACTCATGGTCACTCCTCCTGTCGTCGCCCCGCTAACGTTCACCTCGGCAGATGGTTCCAGCGGCCAGCAGATTTCGCTGTGCGCCCGGACTTGAAAGCGCAGCCACCCTGTGGCACCTCTTCAGCCATGACAATCGAAACCGTACGCCGCTTCCTCGCCGATCACGCGCCTGACCTCGCGATCATCGAAACAGAAGAGAGTTCGGCCACCGTCGCAATGGCGGCGCAAGCCCATGGCGTAGAGCCGAGCCAGATCGCAAAGACCATCTGCCTCCGGGTCGGCGAGCGCGTGCTGATCGTCGTCATGAGCGGCACCGCGCGCCTCGACAACAGGAAAAGCCGCGAAGTCTTCGGCGGAAAGCCGCGAATGCTGGAAGCTGAGGACGTGGTTCCCCTCACTGGTCACCCCGTCGGCGGCGTCTGCCCCTTCGGCCTTGCAACCGCCCTGCCGGTCTATTGCGACCGGTCGCTCC
>CAZZZI010000048.1:7153-24383 GCA_964658415.1 uncultured Sphingomonas sp.
CTCCTGGCTTTCGAAGAGGTTCTCCCGGCGGCCGGCGCCATAAACGCCGCGCTGCGGATTGCACCGCAGCGCCTGGTGAATATCGTCGGTGCGGAGTGGGTGGACGTCTGCCAATAGCGGCGAAGAATGCCCCTCAGCGCCAGAAACGTGGCCTGCTGTTGACGCCCGATGCGTGGCCCATCGCGTAACCGAGGCCGAATGCGAGAGCACTGACGGTGAGGAGAAGGGCAGTTGCGGCGTGGGGGTGATCGCCTGCGGCGGAGGCGACGACGCTTGCCTCGTCCCTGAGGCCAGCAACGGCTGTCTTTGCCTTTTCGGTCACGCTTCCGGTCTTTTCGACGGGCGTTCCGGTGAAGCCGGCGTGAAGTTCGTCGTGATTGTCTGCCATCGTTTCTTCTCCTCTGTTTGCAAGAAACAGTTCAGCGGCTGCGAAGTTCCGATGGCGTCCGTTGGAAGACCCTGCCCGCGTCTGGCACGGGCAGGGCTGTGGCTTAGTTAGCGGCAGACGCGGGTCTTGCGGACGACCAGCCGGCCGTGATGGCGGAACTTGGTGGTCTTGACGGTGCAGTGTCGGCGCGGTGCGTGATGCCAGCCGCGATGCATCGGACGCTCGTGCGTCGTGACCGTGACGGTATCGGCATACGAAGCCGGTGCGAAAGACACGACGGACGTCACCGCGATGGCGGCGGCAATGATCAGGTTTTTCATGGTGTTTCCTCGGTTTTGATAGGCGACGGGGAAAAGCGTTTCTGCTGGTTTCGTTCCCCATCGCGCATGAAATTATTTAAGTGTGCCTTAGTAATCGTCGTAGCGGTGGTGACGGCGCCATTCCCGTTCGCGCCAGTAAGGCGGTGGCGGGCGATGGTAGCCGTAGAAGCGCATGGGCGGGGGTGGGGGACGACGCCAGCCGTTGCGGCGGCATTCGCCCCACGGGGTCTGGTGGAAGCCGGGGCCACAGACATAATCGACCTGCACGACGACCCCGGGGGCCCTGACGACGGACACCGCAGGCATGGCGCTTGCCGCTGTCGCGAACAGGCCGCCGGCCAGAATTGCAGAGGCAATCAACATGTTTCTCATCACATTTCCTCCTATTGGACGACGTTATTTAGCGACCGGACATCTGAACCGTTGATGAACCGAGTTAGGCCTTTTCCGGGCGAAAGTCGGGCATTATTCGGCTGCCGGAAGGCCGCCTCCGGGACCCATTTTGCGCCTTTGGATAAATTCATCGGCAACCCCGTATTTTTCGCTTGCGTCCCCATAGTCGACAGACTAATCAAACCGAGCCTTTTAGGCGGGTCGGGGCGTAGCGCAGCCCGGTAGCGCACTTGACTGGGGGTCAAGGGGTCGCAGGTTCAAATCCTGTCGCCCCGACCAATTATCTCCTTGATATCCCTGGTTGTTTTCAAATTCATTCGGTACCGAAGCAAACCTCTCGCAATCGGAGTTGCCACCGCGAACGGTTACGTCCTTGTTCGTTTGGATGGCCGTGCACCATTTTGTGACTTGTCATAATTCAAAGCATTCATGACAATTAGCGTGCTGGCCCTGGAGTTGTCGTTTCGCTCCAAGCGTGACCCCCCTAGCAATCCGGTGGCCAGCACCTCCGTCCGCGCCCATCGCATCGCAACGAGACGATGCGCCAACGAGCAGCCACCATCTGCCTTAGAAGAGCGACGTCCAGGCCATTCCGGCGCAGGCGCATGCCAGCAGCGTGGCGATGACCGAGGCCTTGAGGCGGAAGATGGCGATGGCGGCTGCGAGCGATAGGGCCATGGCGGGGAAGAGTGCCGAGGCCATGACGGGGACGTCGAGGCGGAGAGGGCCGATCGCGACCGGACGGACCGTGCCGAACAGGGTATGGACGGCGAACCAGATCGCCAGGTTGAGGATGACGCCGACCACGGCGGCGGTGATGGCGGACATCGCACCCGAGAGGGCCGCATTGCTGCGCATCCGCTCGATGAACGGCGCGCCGAGGAATATCCACAGGAAGCAGGGGACGAAGGTGACCCAGGTGGTCAGGATGGCGGCAAGGGTGCCCGCCATCATCGGGTTCAGGCTGCCGGGATTGCGGAATGCGCCCATGAAGCCGACGAACTGGGTGACGATGATCAGCGGCCCCGGCGTCGTTTCGGCCATGCCGAGCCCGTCCAGCATTTCGCCAGGCTTCAGCCATCCGTAGTGCTGCACAGCCTCCTGGGCGACATAGGCGAGCACGGCATAGGCACCGCCGAACGTGACGACCGCCATCTTGCTGAAAAAGACGCCGATCTCGGTGAAGACATTGTCTGCGCCGAGACGGAAATAGAGAAGGATCACCGGCCCGAGCCAGAGGGTCAGCAATACGGCGGCGATGCGCAGCGACCAGCCGACATCAGGCCGGGCATGGTCGGGAGTGGCGTCACCGAGCGCGGACCCGGCATCCGGCAGACCCTGGGCGGAGCTTTGTCCGTGTCCCTCGCCGGTCCGAAACCAGGCAAGCCCCGCCCGCGAGCCGGTATATCCGATCAGGCCTGCCGTCAGGATGATCAGCGGAAACGGCACATGAAGGGCCGCGATCGCGACAAAGGCAAAGGCGGCGATGGCAACCGTCGCAGGGATTCGGATTGCCCGCCGGCCGATCCGCAGCACGGCCTGGATGACGACCGCAAGGACAGCCGCCTTCAGGCCGAAGAACAGCCCGCCCACCAGGCCGGCATCGCCATAGGCTGCGTAGAGGTAGCTGAGGCCGAGGATCGCCAGGAAACCGGGCAGCACGAACAGCGCGCCTGCCACGAGGCCACCGGCCGTGCGGTGCAGGAGCCAGCCGATATAGATCGCCAGCTGCTGGGCCTCCGGACCGGGCAGCAGCATGCAGTAGTTTAGGGTATGGAGAAACCGCGCCTCGCCGATCCAGCGTTTCTCGTCGACGAGGATCCGGTGCATCAGGGCAATCTGTCCGGCCGGCCCTCCGAAGCTCAGCGCTGCAATGCGCACCCAGACCAGCACCGCCTCGCCAAAGGCGATGCCATGGCCCCCCTTGCCGTCTGGCGTGGTGTCCCCGACAGCGCCCGCCATCGCTCAGCGTTTCCTGTCGAAGGTTCGGGCAAGTGAACGGGAAGGTATGGCTCGACGATACTGCTTGGCGACTGTACCCGGAAAGGGCGACGGCATGGGGCCGTGCCGATGGAAATTGGGCTGCCGCATGTCACGCTCCGTCAAGGCGCGGCATGGGTTGCCGCCACAGCGTGCATCAGTGGCAGCGGGCAGGGCCGGCTGTCAAGGCGCCCGCTTGGCGGGCGCCGGGGGATGGAGACACAGGCAAATCGTGTCGCCCGTGTCTCTCTTCTCGGATCCCGCTTAAAGTACCCGCTCAGACCGTCATGATCACGCGACCGATACGGCCGCGCTCCTCGGCGCGGCGGTGGGCTGCGGCGGCCTCGGACAACGGGAAGGTCGCGTCGATCGGCACCTTCAGGCCGCCGTCACGGGCCATCGGGAAGAGGTCCTCGATCAGTCGGCGTGCCTCCGGATCGGTCATGGCGGCACCGAGAAGGCAGCCGATGATGACATGGCGATGCATCAGAATCTGCCCGGCATCGATCATCGTGCTGCGGCCACCGAAGACCCCGATCAGCACTGCGCGACCGCCATCCTTCAGCACCTTGAGGGCATCGACCAGCGCATCGCCGCCGACATTGTCGATGATGAGGTCGACCTCGTTGCCGCCGAGCAGCGCACGGACCTGGTCGCTGGCAGGCTTGTCCGCCGTGACGATGCCGTCGGAGAGGCCGTATGCCTTCAGTTTCTCGAGGCTTTCGGCCTTGGTGCCGGTGCCGATGACCCGCGCGCCTGCCTGGGACGCCAGCTGGACCGCGGCAAGACCCACGCCACCGCTGGCGCCGAGGACGAGAACGGTCTGGCCTTTCGTCAGCGCGCCGAGGTTCAACGCGTAGGCTGCCGTTCCGGGGCCGACCGGGATGGTGGATGCGATGCCGATATCGAGCCCGTCGGGAACGACGAAGCAGTGGCCCGCATTGACGGCGCGAAGTTCGGCATGGGATCCCTTCCATTGGAAGGTCGCAACGCGTTGCCCGATGGAAAGCCCGGTCACAGACTTGCCGACCTCGACGATCACGCCTGCTGCCGCATAGCCGACCACTTCGTCTTTATCCTGGCGCGTCAGCGCGCGGTTGATCAGGTCGCCGCCCTCAATGCTGATGGCCTCGACGCGGATCAGCACTTCGTCATCGGCGGGCACGGGATTGGCAACGTCGCCATAGTGCAGGACGTCAGGGGTGCCGGGTTCACTGTAGATTGCAGCTTTCAAGAGGGTTCTCCTGCTGGAACAGGTCGCGATGCGGCGACGGTCAGCCCGGATGTAGGGTGTCGCGCGTCAGGCACAAGAAGAACGGCTGGGACAATGTGTAGCAGAGCTAACAATCTTGCCCCGGTCGGCTTGTTGTCCCGGCGGTATGCCGTGGGATGGCATGAAATCAGGCCGGAATTCGCGCGCTTGGGGATCGGTACGTCTCTGTCAGACGAGATGACGGCGCTTGGCGGCGTACGGTAGTTTCGCGCGGCGGAGCCGGCGTGGCGCTGTGGAGGGGTAGACATCAAGCAAGGTCGGCAGCGTCTGGGACATCGCCGACCCCGCAGCCGTTATTTCTGTTCGACCGAAACGCCGTTCTTGCCGATGGTCAGTTCGACGCCATCGGGCTTCTGCTTTTCGTGATAGACATAGGCGCCAAGGCCGATGACGGCGACAATCAGTGCGCCGATGATGAGATAGAGCCCGTTGCTGCGATTCAAGATGTCCCCCTGAGCGTGATGCGGGGTCTGAATGCGCGACCGCCGGATTTGTTCCGGACCTTGGTGAAAATAGTTTCAGTCGTCGTTGGTTGCGTTGAGGTTTTCCGGGCGGGTGCCCTCGTCGCCATGGGTCTGCTTCAGCCTGACGCCGACGCCCCCGCCATCCTGGCTGCCGTCAGCGAGAAACTGTACGCCGTGCCCCTCGAGCGCGGTACGCAGGGCAGCGATCGTTTGACCGTTGCCAGCCTCGGCCTCGGTCGCTTCCACCTCGGCGGTTGTGAGGCTGGCGGCGTCGGCCAGCTGTTGCAGGGAAAGGCCCGTCATGGCGCGGGCGGCGCGGATTTGTGCGGCTGTGATCATGCCTTCAATTCTAGGGCATTCTCCGGCGTTCTCAAGAGGGCGGGCAGGCGATGTCCCAGCAAATCGAAATAGATTTCCTCCGTTTCGTCGGCCATGCCCGCGAGCGTGTAGCGGTTGCGGCGACGCTGCGCTTCGGCCGAAAAGATCGTCCGCGTCTCCCCGTCGGCAGCGCTGAGCATGGCGGCTGCGAGCTCCGTCGGATCGTCGCTGTTGGCGATCCTGATGCCGTTGCGGCCGCTTTCGAGAACGGTGCTCACCCCGCCCACGTCAGTAAGGATCAAAGGCTTGGCTGCCGACGCGGCTTCCAGCATGACATAGGACATGGCTTCGTAACGGCTGGGCATCACGACGATGTCGAAGGCGTCCATGGCGACCGGGCCGGGAATGCTGGCGTCGAGATGGGCGCGGTCGCCGAGCCCGGCCTCAGCCATCCGCCGGCGGATTTCCGGCTCAAGCTCGCCGCTGCCGATCATCAGCAGCTTGGCCGAAGGCAGGCTTGCTGCGACCCGTGCAAAGGCGGCAACCAGTCGTTCCGGAGCCTTCTGCGCGGACAGACGTCCGACGAAACCGAAGAGAATGTCGTCGGCACCGACCCCGAAGCGCGCGCGTATCGCCTCGCGCTGTCCGACGGGTGGCCGGGCGACACAGTTGTAGACGACCCGCAGGCGGCGACGGGGAATGCCGATGGAGACCGCATGGTCGTATTCGTCGCGCGACACGCAGATCACCCGGTCGCAAAAGAAGGTGCCGAGCAGGCGCTCGATGCTGCCGAAGGCGAGGCGCGGCTTCGCGCCGAGCGAGGGATCCATCGTCCGGAACGCATGCGGCGTGTAGAGCACCGGCGTCTTCGAACCGGGCAGGCGCAGGCGGGCGAGCGCGCCGGCCTTCGAGCTGTGGCCGTGGATCAGGTCGAACGGCCCGTGCGTGGCGATGAACCGGCGGATGTCCAGCCAGGCGGTCAGATCCGCCGGGCCGAGCTCCCGCTTCATGCCGATGGCATGGACGGTGTCGAGCCCCATGCCTTCGAGTTCGGCGACGAATGTCGGTTCGGCACGGACGGGCGAATAGATCGCCGTCACCGCATGGCCGCGATGCTGCATCGCCCGGCAGAGGTCGAGGAAATGGCGGCCCGAGCCGCCGCCGCCGGGCTCGAGAATCTGCAGCATCGACAGACGCTTGACGGGGACGTTGACGTTCATGTCGCGATTTCTCCCCGCGCGCGGCGATTTTGATAGCGCGTTTCGAGCGCGCCGCAGCCCCAGACGATACCGATCAGCAGATAGAGGTGACGCCAGTGATCCGTATCGATCACGTTGCCGATGCCGACATGACCGAGGATGACGATCCAGGCGATCATCAGGAACGGCTGCCAGGGGCGCTCCTTGAGCACGTTCTTGAAGCCGATATAGATCGTCCAGCAGATCATGCTGACCCAGCAGAAGAAGCCGATCCAGCCATAGGTCGTCAGCGTCTTCAGCCAGATATTGTGCTCATCCTCGCGAAACATCGTGGCGAAGACCAAGGGTCCGATACCGAGCGGCCGCTGCATCGACAACAGGAAGCCGATGCGATGACGCTCGAAGCGACCGAGATGGCCGCCGTCGTAGTCCTGCACCAGCTGCGTCCGGGTCGAGAACAGGTCGCTGACCTGGTGGAACTGCAGGGCGACCAGAAGCGCTGCACCGAGGAGAAGGACGGCCGTCAGCGTCATCACCAGGATCCGCAGCCGGAAGGTGTTGCTGCGGTGCTTGAGCAGCATGAAGAAGACGAGTGCTATCGACGAGAAGGCGAAAAGCCCCCAGGCGGCACGCGAGAAGGACAGGAAGATGCCGAGCGCCAGGATCGTCAGGCCGACGGCCTTCAGCGGTGCCTTGCGCAGGTCGCCGATGATCACGCCGTGGATGAGATACAGCGTCGGCGCGACGAGATAGGGGCCGAAGACGTTCGGATCCTGAAACGCCCCCATGGCGCGATCGTAGCGCGTGAACATGCCGGCGCCCGGAAACGCGTGGAAATAGCCGAGAATGCCGAGCGACGCGGTGATGATGGCCGCGACGACCCAGGTCTTGAACATCAGCTTCAGGAGGTTGGCATTGTATTCGATGATCGCCGCATAGAAGACCGCGCTGAGGGCAAGGAAGGTCGAGACCGCCACATAGATCGGCGCATCCATCTCGGCGCTGCCGAGATCGCGCATCTGCGTCATCGACAGCATGCCGCCGATGTTGAAGGTCAGGAACAGCACGAGCAGCGGCGCCACGCTGCGCGAGATGCGCAGGCCGAGCATGAACCAGAGACCGATCAGCATCGCCATCCACAGCTCGTAGGGCGCCGGTTCGGCCACGACGAAGCCGGAGAGGAAGACGCCGAAGGCAACGCAGCCGGTGCCGATCAAGCGCAGCGCGACGAGCTGCGGTTGTCTGACCTGCGGCGATGGAGTGGCGAATGTGCTCATCGGGCTCAATAGGCGTTTTCGGTGTTCAACAGGCGGATCGGCGTCAGGAACAGGATTTTGAGGTCGAACCACAGCGACCAGTTCTCGATGTAGTATAGGTCGTAGGCCGTGCGGAATTTGATCTTGTCGTCGTTGTCGATCTCGCCGCGCCATCCGTTGATCTGGGCCCAGCCGGTGACGCCCGGCTTGACGCGGTGACGGGCGAAATAGCCTTCGACGACGTCGCCATAGGCCCGGTCATGGCTGGATGCGGCCACCGCGTGCGGACGCGGCCCGACCAGCGACAGGCTTCCCATCAGCACGTTGAACAGCTGCGGCAACTCGTCGATCGAGGACTTGCGGATGAAGCGACCAACGCTGGTGACGCGCGGATCGCCTTTGGTGACCGCATTGCGCGCCGTCGGGTCACTCATGTCGGTGTACATCGAGCGGAACTTCAAGACGTTGATGATCTCGTTGTTGAAGCCGTGGCGCTTCTGCATGAAGAACACCGGTCCCTTCGAGTTCAGCTTGATGGCGATGGCGGCGCCGACCATCACAGGCCATAGCAGAAGCAGTGCCAGCAGGCTGAAAAACACGTCGAAGGCCCGTTTGGCGACCGAATCCCAGTCGGGGATCGGCTTGTTGAAGATGTCGAGCATCGGCACCGTGCCGACATGGGAATAGGTCCGCGGCCGGAAGCGCAGCTTGTTGGCATGGGCGGCAAGGCGGATATCGACGGGTAGCACCCAGACCTTCTTGAGGAGCTGCAGGATGCGGTCTTCGGCAGAGATCGGAAGGGCGATGATCAGCATGTCGATGCGCGTGACGCGGGCAAATTCAACGAGCTCGGCGACGGTCCCGAGTTTCGGGTAGCCGGCAACCATGACCGGCGATCGTCTTTCGCCGCGGTCGTCGAAAATGCCGCAGATGCGGATGTCGTTGTCGACCTGGTCTTCCAAAGCGCGAATCAGGTCCTTGGCGGGCTGACCGCCGCCGACGATGACCGCGCGTCGTTCCATGATGCCGTTGCGGGCCCAGCGGCGAATCCCCCAGGCAAAGAGCAGCCGCTCCGTAAACAGGAAGGCAAGACCGATCAGGCACCAGCTCATCACCAGGCGGGGCGGGAAAGTCGGCAGGCTCTTCAATGCGATGGCGATCAACGGAATTGCCACGAAAGGCAGGGTCCAACCGAGTGCGATGCGGCGCATGTGGCGCATCGGGGCTCTCAGCATCGGTATCTGGTAGGTGTCGAACAGCTGCAGCGACAGGATGTTGGCGGCTGCAACGAACAGCACGATCGGGATCTGGATCAGCGGTTCGTGGGTGGGGCTGCCGAAACGCAGATAGAGCAGCAGCAGCCCGAGCGCCAAAAGCGATATGAACTCGAACAGCATGAACTGGCCGATGATGATCGACGGGGTGTAGTTGCCTTCGCGGAACTGCTCGGCGATCTGTCGGGCGAACGGGTTGAGCTTGACCGGTTCCTCCGCCTCGACTTTCTCGTCAGGGCTACGGGCACGGATTTCCGAGACGCGCTTGCGAATTTTCTCGAGGTCGAATTCATCCGGCTTTTCGATATTCGTCATCGCTTTCGATCCGTCTGGTCTGACGAATAAAGATCTAACGAGAGGCCCCTAAGGATCGCTTAGTGAGATAGGTTAAATTTTAGGAATCTGCGCGTCGAGCCAGTATTTCTGAGTACAATCCGAGGACTTCGCCGGCCATCACAGGCGCGGAAAATCTCTTGTGTATCGTTTCGAGACTGGGCATCGCGCGCGCGCGCCAGTCTGGTTGGGTGATCGCTTCGGCCATGATGCGGGCAAGGTCGGCCGCGTCGCCGGGATTTGCAAGGGCCGCGCTGGCTGCTCCGAGTGCCTCCGGTATGCCACCCACGGCTGCCGCGATGACGCCCTTGCTTGCGGCCAGGGCCTCGAGCACGATGTAGGGCATGGATTCCGCACGGGAGGGTACGACGACCGTCTGGGACATCGACAAGGCTTCCTCGATACGCATTGACGGAAGAATGGCGAGACGCGGGGAAAGCCCGGCCTCGGCGATCATCCGCTTGTATTTCTCCCGGTCCTGGCCATCGCCGATCAACAGCGCCGACAGGGGCCTGCCGACCAGCCGCTCGGCGAGCGCAAAGGCCTCTATAAACAGATCGGGACCCTTTAGGTCCCGCAGCATGCCGATGTAGACGAAGTCGACGGAGTCCGATCTGGTCGGGACAGTCCTGAAATCTCGCTCGTTGATGCCATTGTAGACGAGCCTCGAAAGGGGGGCGGGCGGCCCGACCTTGCTCTCGTAGGCGCGCCGCTCGAAATCGCAGATGAAGATGAGCGCATCCGTCAGGCGTTCCTGCAACCGTTCCATCTGGAAAACGGCACGCCCCCGCAGCGAGGCGCGTGAAAAATGCAGGCTGCCGCCATGGGCGGTATAGACGCGGGCAACGCGAGACTGGTTCACCCGCAACACTGTGCCGATGACGCGCGCCAGCATGCCGCCCTTGGCGCCATGTCCGTGCAGCACGTCCGGCCGCAAACTCTTGATCGTCCTGTAGGCCTGCCACAAAGCCGGGATATCGGCAGGGCTCACCGAACGGTGGATCGGCAACCGCGTCAGGCCTAAGGCCAGGAACGGCATGATGTCGTCGAACAGCGCGTCCTCGTGCGCTCCGCCTGTCAGGCTGTCGCAGACGATGCCGACCTCGTGGCCGGCCCGGCTGTGTTGCTCGGCCATATCGCGCACATGCCTAAAGATTCCGCCGACTGGCGACCTAAAGCAATGGATAATGCGCAAAGGCCTCGCCATTGACAATCAGAACAGCCTTTCGCGGACATAGATCGTGTCGCCGGCGAGAACCGCATCGGAAATGCCGACGCGGCCCGTCATCACGTGGCCGTTGATCTTGCGGGTGACGTCGGTGTTTCCCTGGAAGGCGCGGGGCGTGAAGCCACCGGCGGCGGCCACGGCGTTCTGGATGGTCATGCCCGGGACGTAGGAGTACTGGCCGGGCTGGCCGACTTCGCCCATGACGTAGATCGAGCGATAGCGGTCGACGTCGATGGAGACATCCGGATCGCGCAGGTATCCCTGCTTGAGCTTGGATGCGATCTCGCCGGACAGTTGCTGCATCGTCTTGCCACGGGCCGTCACCTGGCCGATCAACGGCACGGAGATGTAGCCGGCCTGGTCGACGGTGTAGGTGTTGGTAAGGCCCTGCTGCTCGAACACGGTGACGCGCAGCCGGTCGCCGCTATCGAGCACATAGGGCTTGATGGTTGCCTCGCTGAACGCCCGGGGCGCTGGCTGATAGCTCATGCAGCCGCTCAGGGCGGCGCCGATGGCAGCCATGCCCATGACGACAATGATGTTACGCTGGGCGAAGGACATCCGCGTGCTCACTAAGGAAAAACTCTTGGCGATGTTATCTATCTGTTAGGGTTAACGGACCGTAAAGAATGACCGTTATTTCGCTCCCATGCGCGCTTCCTGCGGAGGAGAGACTTTTAACCCTTGCGTTACCATAGTCGTTTACGGTTGCCGGAAAACGAGTATCGGAGTGCGGTATGGCCGGTGTTAACAGCAGCCAGCAGGATGTCGACATTGATTTGAGTCAGCTCTTCCGCGCCGTGTGGCGCCGACGGCTGCGCGTGTTGCTGATCGTCCTTGCCGCAGCCCTTGCCGCCTTTGTCATCGCCAAGGTCGTTTCGCCGGAATACCGCAGCGAGACCCGGATCCTCATTGAACCGCGCGCGGCCGCCTTTGCCACGACGAGCAACCAGGCCAACGCCGGCAGCAACGACGCGTCGCTGCTCGACGAACTCAACATCGCCAGCCAGGTGCAGATCCTGCAGTCGGCCGATCTGATCAAGCAGGTGATCACCCAGCTGAAGCTCTACGATCTGCCGGAGTTCGAGGAAAGCGCAAGGTCGACGGCGCTGTCCGGACTGCTCGTCAAGCTGCACCTGAAGAAGCCTTCATCCGAAAAGGCACCGGAGGAGCGCATCCTGGATGCCTTCACCGAGAGGCTGCAGGTTTACCAGATCAACACCTCGCGCGTCATCGGCATCCAGTTCACATCGAAGGACCCGAAGCTCGCCGAGAGCGTGCCGAACGCCATGGCCGCCGTCTATCTGTCGATGGAGAGCGGGGCGAAGCTCGATTCCAATGCCGAGGCGACCCGCTGGCTGGAGCCGGAGATCGCCAACCTGCGCATCAAGGTGGCTGAAGCCGAGAAGAAGGTGGCCGACTACCGCACCGCCAACGGCCTGCTGCAGACCAACGACACGACCAGCTTTTCCAACCAGCAGCTGACGGACATCTCGACGCAGCTTGCCCAGGTGCGCGGCGACAAGGCCAATGCGGATGCCCGCGCCCAGGCCGTTCGCAATGCTTTGTCCTCCGGCGGCCCGACGGACACGCTGAACGACGTCAGCGGATCGCAAACCATGCAGCGGCTGAAGACCACCGAGTCCAGCCTGGAATCGCAGATCTCCGACCTGTCGACGACGCTGATGGACGGTCATCCGCGCCTGAAGAGCCTGCGCGCCCAATTGGCCGACATCCGCTCGCAGATCACCCGCGAGACCCGCAAGATCCTGACCGGCATCGACAACGAGGCCAAGATCGCCGCCATGCGCGAGCAGCAGCTGCTGGCGCAGTCGAAGCTCCTGAAAGCCGACAGCGCCCGCGCCGGCGAAGACACGGTCGGCCTCAACGCGCTGGAGCGTGAGGCGACGGCCGAGCGGCAGCTGCTCGAGACCTATCTCGCGCGTTACCGCGAGGCGGCCTCCCGCGCCGACAAGAATTCCAGCCCCGCCGACGCCCGCATCGTATCGAGTGCGGTCGAACCGGTCGATCCCTATTTCCCCAAGGTCGGGCCGATCGTGGTGGTCGCCGCCGTCGCCGCCTTCGTGCTCAGCGCCATCGTCATCATGCTCATGGAGTTGTTCAGCGGTCGCGCCCTGCGACCGGTGGGTCTGCCGGAAGCCGGTCTGCGGCGCGAAACCGTGTTCGACGACACTGCTGCTGCCTCGGTCGCGGTTCGTCCGGTGCGTCGTGCGGTGGTGCCGGCGAGCCTGCTCGCGACGCCGTTGGCGGCAAGGGACATGGGTGCGATGCCCCCTGCAGCCGTCGTCGAGGCCGACAAGGAGCCGGTCGCTGTCGTTGCCACGCCGGAAGCCGTTGCCCCTGTCGTCATCGAGGCGGTGGAGGATTTCTCGATCCCGTCGGTGGCCGACTATTTCATCGAAGCCAGGGTTCCGCTCGCCATCGCGATTTCACCGGACGGCGATGCCGGCTCCACGGCAACAGTGATGCTGGCACGTACCATTGCCGACAGGGGCCGTCGCGTGGTGCTGGTCGACATGACGGGCACGGCCTGCCCGACGCGCCTGATGGCCGAAAAGCCGGGCCTTCCCGGCGTAACCGACCTGCTGTGCGGCGAGGCCGCGTTCGCCGATACCATCCACCCCGACCGTCTGTCGGACGCCCATCTGGTGCCGCTCGGCGCAAGCGACCTCGTCAGCGCCATGCGTGCTGCCGACCGCCTGTCGATGATCCTCGATGCGCTGGGATCGGCCTATGACGTGGTGCTGGTCGAGTGCGGCGCGGTCTCGGCGGACGGCGTGGCGAAGCTGACCCGCAGCAGGGACGTCGAGATCATCCTGTCGATGCCGGAGCCCGACGAGGCACGATTCGTGACCGTCATGACCGACTTCCAGAAAGCCGGCTACGAGCATCTCGTCCTGATGTCTGGAATACACAGCGATGGCGACGAGGATCGGCACCGCACGGCGGCCTGAGGCCTGCCTCAGGTTCCGTCCGATGCCGTCGACTGCTGGCGCCTGGCCCGCAGCTTCTGGATGGCGCCATAGAGGCGGGGATTGCCCTTGATCAGCATCTTTGCCTGGGTGAGGCCCTTCTGTGCGAAGGCCGCGGCTTTTCCGAGCGCCGAGATCGGGACCAGCACATCGTGCTGCACGGTCTCCACGGGGCACCATGAGCGCTTGTAGAGCTGGTCGCCGATGCCGAAGTCGAACAGCGCCGCGCCCGCCCGCTGGGATGTCTCGATCATCAGCCAGAACAGCAGTTCGCCGGGGCTCGCCTCCGGGACCTGGCTTTCGTCGATGGACGCGAACTGGCAGATGACGTGGTCGCCCTTGCGCGACAAGGCAGCGATCGCCGGCATATGGCCCTCATGCCGGCCCTTCAGCCTGATCGCATGCAATTCGAGCGCGACCGTGCCTGGCTCCGGGCTGTCGGTGTCCAGCAGGCGCAGCAGGAATTGCCGGATTTCGGCGCCCTGAAAGACGTCCGGCAGGCCGGCAGCCCGGAAGCGCTCTGTCTTCTGGCGCAGGAACAGATCCAGCATCTGCCGCTTTTCAGCCGGCGTCGCGGCGACGACATGGTCGTAGCCTCCCATCGCGTCGAGCAGCTTGGTCTGCGAACGAAACTTCTTGCGCCGCCGTTTCGCATTGACCTGGCTGAGCGTTTCCTCGAACGAGGCAAGCAGGGGCAGCTGAAAGGCGCGGTTCTGGTTTTCGATCGCGGGCAGGGCCGCAAGCGGGCTGACGCGGCCGCGCCAGTTAAGGGGCATGTTCGACAGGAGAAGCAGATCGGCATGGCCGCGCAGCGCGGCAATGATTGCCGTCTTCAGCTCGGTGGCAAAGGCTGGATCTTCCGCGGGGACAGCGGCCGAGAAAAGGCCCGTGTTGATATTGCTGCGGGGTGCGCCGATGAAGCGGGCCGTGCGCGTGCCGTGGCTGCGGACGATCTCCAGCGGCAAGATGAAGGCTGTCTGGTCGCCGAAGCGGCCCCGCAGGATGGCAAGTTGCGGATGGTAGGTCGCGACCCAGGCGGCGCACCAGTCGTAGCTCTGGTGAAGAGAGGACAGCGTGTCGCGCTCGAGGAGGCGCCATTGGTGCTCCAGCGGCGCCATCTCCGCGACGACGGTCACCGTTAGGGGCGTGTCGACCGCAAGCGCGGCCGCTCGTGCGGGAAACTCCGCCCCCGCGCGTCCCGTGCCCACTGCCGCTGGTTCGATTTTGCCTGTCGCCCTCTGCACTTCTGGCCTCCGCGCCCCGTATGCCAGGCGCACGCTAGGGGCATGCGGTCTATTTTCCGTTTAAGTTGTCGCGCGCCATCGTCTTCTGCCGATCATGCTTATCCGGCGGTTAACGGCTAGCCCTGCTTCGGCCCGGACATCCACTTGATCAACCCCATGGCCGGCAGGATCCACAACAGGCCGGTGAGCAGGAAGTAGGTCAGGTGCACCCACCAGGGCGAGGCCCCCAGGGCATTGACGGCAACCGTCGTCGCCAGCAAGGCGTAGCCGAGGACGAGGGCGATCAAGAGGATGGTGCCGATGAATTTGCGCAGGCGAACGGGCATGGCGGCACTCTCCTCAGCGTTCGATTGCGGCGGGACATGACGTTGCGACCCCATGCCGCAAAGGTGCGGCCCTTGTTTTGCACTGCGCGCTGGGGCAAATCAACAGTCAGATCGAAGGAGCCCCCATGGCTGTAGCACAAATTTCCAGCGAACAGAGTTTCCGCAATCAGGTTACCCGGCAGGAGCGCAATCGACGGGCGGTGCGCATCTGGCTCGGCTTCGTGCTGCTGTCGCTGTTCTGCCTCGTCCTGGTTGGCGGCGCGACACGCCTCACGCAATCCGGGCTGTCGATCACCGAGTGGAAGCCGATCCACGGCGTGATCCCACCTCTGAGCGCCGCCGAATGGCAGGACGAGTTCGATCGCTACAAGCAGATCCCGCAATTCAAACTTTTGAACAGCGACATCACGGTGGACGACTTCAAAAGCATTTTCTGGTGGGAGTGGGCGCACCGGCTGCTCGCCCGTGCCATGGGCGTCATCTTTGCCGTACCGCTGATCTTCTTCTGGGCGACCGGGCGTATTGAGAAAAGCCTGCGCTGGCCGCTGGTCGGCATTTTCGCGCTCGGCGGGCTGCAGGGTGCGATCGGCTGGTGGATGGTGTCGTCGGGGCTCGAAGCCCGCACCGACGTCAGCCAGTACCGGCTGGCGACCCACCTTGTCACCGCCTGCCTGATCTTTGCCGCCTGCATGTGGGTGATGCGGGCGCTGTCTCCCCATTCGGACGACGCGCCACCGAGCCGGCATTCGGGAAAGGTCGCCGGGCTGATCGCGCTGATGGCGCTGTTCCAGATCTATCTGGGCGCACTGGTCGCGGGCCTCCATGCCGGGCTTAGCTACAACACATGGCCGTTGATGGACGGCGCCGTCGTCCCGGGTGACCTGTTCGTCCAGAACCCCTGGTGGATCAATTTCTTCGAGAACCCGAAGCTGGTCCAGTATGTGCACCGCCTCTGGGCCTATGCGCTGACTGCCGTGGTGCTGATCAACATGATCGTCTGCCTGCGCGTCACCCCCGGCAGCACCCATGCGCGCCGCTCGGTTGTGCTGGCGTTGCTGGTGCTGGCCCAGGCAGGGCTCGGGATCGCCACGCTGCTGATGCAGGTGCCGCTGCATCTGGCGCTCACCCACCAGGCCGGCGCGCTCGTCGTGTTCGGCTTCGCCGTCGCCAACTGGCGTGGCTTCTACGGCGAATACCCGCGCGAGACGGCAGTCGTCGTCGGCACGTGAAGCGTAACCCACGCTTGCGGGCAAGCGCCCGACCGCAAGGCTTGACGTGGTTCTTGCGGCTGGTTTGCACCACAAAATTGCCGTTCACGAAGGCGTGAGAATTTTTGAATAGCGTTGGTTACCGAAATTTGACCGAAATCATTCTATTCGGTGCCGATGGGAGCCGGCGCCATGGGGATGCGGGCCTGATTCGTTTGGAGAGTTCAGTACGTGCCATTGACTTCGAGTTTTCGGACCATTCTCAAGATGACCGGTGCTCTGACCGTGTCTGCGCTGCTTTTTAACGCGCCGCAGGCGCTGTCTGCGCCGCAGTCCGCCGGGTTCCCCTCCTGGCTCGATGCCCATGTCGGCCTCGGGCCGGGCGAGATCGCGCGTCCCGTGCTGAAGCGCGCCCGCGCTCTCTACCAGCAGCGCATCGCCGAAGGCCGGGTCCGCAATCCCTGCTACTTCGCCATGGATGCCACCAAGCCGAACGATCCGGGCAGCGAGACGTCCGGCGGTCGCTTCTACATCATCTGCGAGGCGAGCCAGTCGTTCCGGGCGATTGCCGCCGGCCACGGCAGCGGCATCAAGCTGCCGGGCGTCGTCGATTTCTCCAATGGCCGGGAATGCGCCAGGAATTTCGGCAATGCGATGGATTCCAACCTGACGACAGGCGGCTCCTACGTCACCAGCGAGATCAAGACATCCTTCAAGGGCGTTTATCGCTCGGCTGGCGACAAGAACGCCGTCTTCATGCGCTCCTTCCTGCAGTTCGACGGCGAGGGCGACACGGCCAATGCCCGTCCGCGCGTGATCGGCGGCCACGCCGCCGCCAAGGTGGCGGCGATGTGCATGATGAAGGCACCGTCAAGCCCCTATGCCAATCGCGACGGCTACGTGCCGTTCGGCAAGCTGGTGAATTACGCCGGCGGCCGCAGCAACGGCTGCACCAGCTGGTCGCAGTCCGATGCCGACCAGGTCATGGCGATGGTCAAGGACAATCCGACGACCCTCTATATCTATCCCGAAT
>CAZZZI010000049.1:0-23816 GCA_964658415.1 uncultured Sphingomonas sp.
CGATTTAGCCAAGCCACATCCGCTTGTTGGAGCCAAAGCTATTGGTGGGACGACCGAAATACCGGCGCAATGCCGTCGTCGAGCTTGGGCCTCCGTGGGCATCTAGCACAATGGCCAACATCATCGCCTTGAAGAGATCTGAACCGCGGTCCCTATTGCCCAATCTGCTAAATGACTGAAATTGCGGCATCCTGAGGTTAATAGTATGCGTGGAACCGGATATGCCAAAATGCTGTTTTGGCGCCAACGGCTACGACATCATAGTGGATGCTCATCTGGCTAACTCTTCCCCTGTGCGCGAGGAGCTGCTTAAGTGCCGGCTGCACAAGAGCAAATATTGCTTGCTGTGTAGGCGGTCACTTGCAGTTGCTAAAGGTCCGTCCTCGTCAGCCCCAATAGACTGCAGGTCTACTTCGCGGTCCTCTCATAAGCGGTCAAAATTGCGAAGATGAGCCCCGGAAATTGCTCTTCCACCTCGGAGCAACGCGAATGAGTGCTCATCTCCACCCCATGACGTTTGCACCGTATGAGACCAGCTTCCCGCAAAACCTTGAAATGTTGCGATAGGGACGATTTTGGGATCACGCGACCGCCTAGGTTTGAGACCGCAGCACAAGTTTCACAGAAGCCAGCACCCGCGATTTGCGCGAAGATTGCCGCTCTCTCTGGGTCTGAGAGAGCGTACAAAATCGCCTCGGGCTTAACGTCTACAATCGCGGGATGGAAGAGTGGTCTCATGTAAATTTATATAGGGCTACTTGAAATGCCGATCAATAGTTCCGATGTCCTGAACTACGGGATAAAGAGCCAGTTCTGGCGGAACCCGGTATGCAGGAGAAAGCATAATGTCTAAACTCGCAGGAAAAGTAGCCGTGGTGACAGGCGCTTCGAAAGGCATCGGCGCCGCGATTGCCAAGGCTTTTGCCGCTGAAGGCGCTCAGGTCGTGGTCAATTACTCGTCAAGTCAAGCCGGAGCAGACGCCGTTGTGAAAGCGATCACTTCGGCAGGTGGCAAGGCTATCGCGGTGCAGGGCGACGTGTCAAAGGCAGAGCAGGCAAAGGGATTGATGGACGCCGCAATTAAGGAATTCGGAAATCTTGACGTGTTGGTCAACAATTCCGGCGTTTACGCGTTCGGTGCGATCGAAGATGTCACCGAGGAGAGCTATCGCCATATGTTCGATGTGAACGTTCTTGGCGTTTTGCTCACGACGAAAGAGGCCGTCAGACACTTCGCAAATGGCGGCAGCGTGATTAACATTTCGTCGGCGGTGACGAGCCTAGCTCCTCCAGCCTCCTCGGTCTACACGGGGACAAAAGGCGCAGTTGATGCCATCACAAGCGTCCTCGCCAACGAATTGGGTGGCCGCAAGATCAGGGTGAATGCGATCCTACCCGGCATCGTGGAGACCGAAGGGACCCATACGGCGGGGTTCGTTGGTTCGGATTTCGAGCGGGACGCAGTTAGTAAGACCCCCCTCGGTCGAATCGGCCAGCCGAACGATATCGCGACCGTTGCGGTCTTTCTCGCTTCCGACGAATCCGGTTGGCTAACCGGCGAGCACCTGACCGCCAGCGGAGGGTTCCGCTAATCGCGAATAGTAAAGCTTGTTAAAACGCCTTTCAGGGTCACCGTATTCGCGGTAGCCCTGAGCGGTACAGGCCTAACGTCAATTTGAAGTGACGCATGGCAAGATACGCGAGTGCCTTAAAATGCGTACATTGCGATCAAACTTCCCCAACAAACCGCCGTCGAAAAACTGACAAGCCGAGTTGCGGGGCAGCTGCTTTCGAACGCATGGAAATTAGTAATCGTTCTCATGCACATCTGCGGCATTCGGTAGCAGAATGCACCAGTTTTAGGTCGGCCCGAGCGCTATGTTGACCCTGCACACGGGGGCATTCATGAGCGTTGCGGACGAATTGAAGAACAAGCGGGCGGAGCTGGAATCGCGGCTCGTGGAGATCGCCAAGGAGCAGATCGAGCTTCAGACGTTGGTCACCGCATTGGACTTGGTAATCGGCACTTTCTATCCCCATTATGAGGTTGCTCCCACCGCAGGACCTACCCGCCTCGCCCGCACCCGTAAATCCGGAGGGCTGTCGGCTGAAGCCAAGGCCGCGATCGGTGGGGTGAACAAGCGCCAAACCGTCCTTGAGGTGCTCAGGGAAGCAGGCGAGCCTATCACGACCACCGACTGCGCGTCGAAATTCGCGGCTAAGCTGGGGGTCGCGTGCGAGGAACGCGAGATGGCCCAGATCGCGCACCGTATTTCAGCCGTGCTGACCCAATTGACGAATGCGGGCCGCGTCCGGCAGTCTGGGCCGTTCGAAGGGCGCAAGCATCTGTGGGCGGTCGCTGCGTAGTTAAGAGTTTGATATCGAGATCAATTACCTCAGATCACCCCGAACTACGCGTCCAGAAGGCTGGTGAGCGTTTATCGGATGCGCCACCACGAACGCTTGGTCGGTGCTGAAGTGGTGTCGGGTTCGATTGACGGATACTCTTCGATTTCGCCATCTTCGCCATATACTTCGAGATCATCGCCCTGAATTTTGGCCTCGAAAAACTGACCGATAGTCCAGAGTTTCAAGCGGATTTCCCGATCCGGATTTTTTGCTATGACGTTTCCCTGGCTCCAGGTAATCCAGCTCACATCAGTTCCGCGCTCTCCGCCGGAATATGCCGTCCAAACACAGATATCATCGCCGACAACCCTCAAGGTTTTATCTCCTCCGACGGAGGCTTCGGCAAAGCCGTCTTGCCGCATTTCGGGGTCGCCCTCCACGTAGCCGAGCCATTCCTCAAGCGTGATTACAGGATCGTCGTCGAACCAGTTCTCTTTACGTGTGATATGAAGGTCGTATCCCATCTGCACTGCCTTATGTTATGTACAGCCTCAATCAACAATGGTCTGAGCGACGCTTTCGCGTCAAGAGGTCAGAAAGGCTCCAGATCGATATGGAGCGCTAACTCTGTTCCCAGATCAGCTCGGGCGGCTTGTTGCCCTGCCAATATCCGCACAGGTACCGCGAAGTCGGGGAGCAAAGAGCTCGCCCGAGGATTTCGAACGTGTGGCCGCGATTGCTCATCCGTCGACTGTCCTCCCGCCAGGCGAGTTCGGCAACGTACCAGTCGAAATATCGTAGCGAGAAGCGGTGGTGGATGCCGACGTAGGCGCGCTGCACCCTCGAGAAGAAGCTCTCGACTTGGTTGGTGTTCGTGCCGTCCTCCGTCTGGTAGGCCTTCGAATGGTTGACACGCTGCAGCACGTTCAATCCGGCCAGGTCGTTGTAGCTGGAGTGCTCGTCCGCAAACACGGTCGCCTGCCTTGAAACATGATCCTTGACCGCCTCCCATGCGGCATCGCCGTCCTCGTTACGGATGATCCGCGTGAACGTCTGGCCGCCCAGGCCTCGTTGGCGGATCGCCAGCGCGCACAGACGCTTCATGTTCTGATGTCGATGAAGGCGGCGATCGATACGATCCTCGGCCTTGTTCTTCGGCCGGATATGGCCGCCGGCATACTTGCCGTCGATCTCGACCTGGCCGTCGAGCACCATCTCCTCGCGGCGCAGGGCGATCGCTTCGCGCAGCTTCATCAGCATCACCCAAGCCGTCTTGTATTGGACGCCGATCTCTCGCGAGAGCTGGAGCGCCGCCTTGCCTTTGACCGAGTTCACGGAGACCAGATGGCGATGAGCATCTTCTTGAAGCTCAGCTTGCGCGAATGAAACACGGTTCCCGAGGTCACGCTGAAGACCGCCTTGCAGGTCTTCTCGCTGCATTTGAAACGGCCCTGGCTCATCGTGTGGCAGCGCAGTGTCTCGCACTTCGGGCAAGACGGTTCGCCCTGCGTCTGAGGCCAGCGAAGGCGCTTAAACCAGTCGTACGCCGTCGTCTCGCGCATCTTCGCAAGGTCGATGATCGTCATCGTCCGGCATTCCGGAGACATCAGGAAGTGCTGACCTTTGGGCTCGTCCGTGGGCTTTGCCATGGCTCAGCCCCTCCGCCGTCCGAGGGTATGCGCGCAGTATTTCCCAGCCTCCTGACCCGCCGAAGACGGTCAACGCCTCAGAGCGAGCGGAATGGACAGCAAAGGCGGCAGCGAGGACGGTGAGGGTCATGTTCAGGCTCCATTGGACGGTACACACAGCGGATCGGCAGCCAGAAGGCCGCGGGTCAGATCAAAGCTGTATTCGTATCATCCTGAACATGATCGATGCTGATACCCGAAACTCCCCAAGGAGTCGATCGGTACCGCGAGCGTATGGTTAATGACGTCTTCGCTGATTTTTAAAATAAAACGGGCATTATTTATGTAAATCAAATAGTTGACCACATTTGGTGAAGATTGCTACCGAATGCCGCACATCTGGATGCAGGGGAGGCTCGCTCTTGGAGAACTATCTCTGGCCATCCCTTCGGTCGCAACTTCGCTTTGCGACCAAAGGGATACAGTGAACACGGTTTTCCAAAGCCAAGCGTTGTGAGAGCGGTGGGACGAACAAGTCAGGGTTCCGTCACTGATGCAAGGCATCACACCATCGAGGATCATCTCAAGGAACTCGTCGATCAAGGGCACACCTCGTCTTACACGGTGCCGGCCGAGGCGCATGGTACGTTCTTTCCTACTGGATGGATGTCGGGCCCATCTGAATGGATTTGCGCTTGAGAGGATAGGACCTCCGACCACGCACGCATCGAAATGTCTTGCCAAAATCGACCGGTGTTGAGGCGTAACGCCCATTTATGGAGCTTTGCTATTCTTCACGCGCCCGATGTCTTTGTTTAGAATCAACAATTGTAATGAACTTGCATGGATTGCAGATCAAGCTATCACCCTGCCTAGAACTGTTCTGTCCATGGGCGAAGGTCGATTTCGTGTGACCAGGCGTTGCGCGGCTGCATAAGGACGTCGATATAAGTCTGGGCGATTGCGTCGGGATCCAGGGTGCTGTCAAGCTGACCGTTCGGGTCAGGTCGAGCCCGTGAGCGGACTCCTCCATCGATGTTGAAGTGTGCGACGTGTATGCCCTTAGGGCCCAGTTCTCTTGCTGCGCTCTGAGCGAGCCCGCGCAGCCCAAACTTGCCCATCGCGAAAGCCGCCGATTGGGCGAAACCCTTCATGCCGGCACTCGCGCCAGTGAACAAGATCGCTCCATGTCCTTTTGGCTCCATTCGCTTGGCGGCCTGCTGGGCGGCCAAGAAGGCGCCGAACGTCGTGATTGCAATTGCTTTCTCGACTGCGGCAGGATCGACGCTTGATAGCGGCCCTGGAACGCGCGAGCTGGCGTTGTAAATCACAACGTCGGGTTCCGCGTACTGGCGTTCCATGTCGAGGAACAGCTTCGCCATTTGCTCAGGCTGTGAGGCATCGACTGCGAAGACGGCGGCGGCAGTATCCTCCGCAAGTGGTTTGAGCTTGTCGACATTGCGGGCGGCTAGACCTACTTGCACACCGATCGTAGAAAGGCGCCGCGCTAACGAAGCGCTGATACCCGGTCCGGCACCGATGATTAATGCGCACCGATATGGGAAATGTCTCATTAAGTCCTCCTGGTGGTTCTGAGCCGGTGGGTCATGGATTATGGGCAGCTATCGATCGGCTCAATTCATGTTTGATTCTTCGGCTGGATCACTTCGCGAAATTGACGATCACATTTAAGTCGTGACGGATCAACAGGAAGATGGCGGCCTCCGTTGAGCCCACAAAGCGGGACAAGTTTATGATGCCGCGAAGGCGGCAGACAAAGGCGGCTACGGCCGATAGCGAGGTTCGGCAGTTCTTACAGGACGCTGTAGCTGCTGCCGTGGCGCTTGTGGAACGCCTTTTCAGCGATGCGGTCAACGCGGGAGAAGTCCCGTCTGACTTCCGCCAGCCGAGCGCGTTAGCCAGGACCTCGACCTTGGCCGTGGCCTGACGATGCGTGTACAGATGGGCACGTCGCGTAAGGCTCTCTTCAAAGACGCCGGGGTCACGGCCGACTTGGTGCACTTGCCATGGGATAGGATCGCAGCACCAGGACGCTGATGCCGCAATGAGTTGGAGCAGGACGCTCTCGCTTGCGACGCCGCTCAATTTCTTCGACCGAGCATGCGCCGACAGGTGGAGGGTCAACTCGCATATCGGCAACGGTCGCGTACGATCTCGAGCTGCGACGGTCGCTGCGCCGCAGAAGTTTGATGGCAGCGAAGGACATCCCTTCTTCAGGGGAGACGCACTACCATTTCAATCTCGACCTTGAATTCCGGCTTGTAGAGCGCCTGGACGCCAATCGTCGTGACGCTGGGCATCGCGTCCCGGAACATTTCACGAAGGGGGGCGATCGCCTCCCCAAACGTTTCGCTGGTTGCATTGACGACGTAGACGCGCAGCAAGACGACGTCTTGTGCGGTGGCCTCTAACTCCTCAAGCGCGGCAGCGAGGCTGGCGGTGGCAACCTTTGCCTGGCCCGCGACGTCTTCGGGCACATTCTCATTGCCAGGCGTCACCGCGATCTGGCCGGACAGGAAGGCTAAGCGGCCTGGTTCCGCAACACTGATGTGCGACCACCCAAGCGACGCCATATCCCACATCGTTGGAGGGTTACGGCGGCTCACGGACGCTGACTTAGGATAGGGAATGCGCGCGGTCACCTTGATCTCGAAGTCGAAGCCCGAGAGCCATGTGACGCCTACAGCGGTCCAATTTGGAAACGGCGCTTGAGGGAATTTCCCACTTTTCACCGCCATGACCGCGCTCATTTGCTTTTCCGGATTGGTATGGAATGACGTGACGTCGACTATGTCGTCAAAAGTGCATCCTCCTGCCGCGAGCGTGGCTTCCAGATTGGCGAAAGCCAGATGAACCTGAGCTTCAAAATCAGGTTCGGGCGAACCGTCTGGGCGGCTGCCAACCTGACCAGATACGAACAACAGGTCGCCCGACCGCACGGCGGCGGAATAGCCGTGCTTTTCATAAAGGTCTTGGCGGCTGGCGGGAAACACTGCTTCACGGGGGGCCATATCATCTTCCTTTGATTTAGAGTCGAGCGCACCTACAAGCTTGCTGGACATCCCAGCCAAGCGGGGGTAGACACATACGCTACGTATGTCAAAACACCGATGGAACTGTGCGTCAAGTTAATATACGAGACGTATGCGAAATAGGAGGTCATTCTGGCGGTTAAACGTCGCGCCGAGACAATGGAGGAAAACCGAGCCAAGTTGATCGGCGCGGCGCGAAAGGCGTTCGGAGCCTTTGGTTTTGCTCAAGCATCAATGGACGATCTTACGGCACAAGTTGGTCTCACCCGCGGCGCCCTGTACCACGGCTTTGGCGACAAAAAAGGACTGCTGGCTGCTGTCGTTGCCCAAGTAGATGGCGAGATGGCCGCACGGGCACAACAGACGGCGTCAGCAGCAGCAACGCCATGGGAAAGGCTGCTGGCTGAAGGCGACGCATATATCGAGATGGCACTGGACCCGGAGGTCCGCCGCATCGTCCTGTTGGACGGGCCTGCCTTTCTGGGCGACCCTTCACGGTGGCCCAGCCAGAATGCCTGCTTGAACATCACAAAACGGGCGGTTGCCGATTTGATCGCCGGAGGTGTGATGAAGCCAGTCGATATCGAGGCCGCGTCACGCCTTTTGAGCGGTGCGGCTTTCAATGCCGCCCTATGGGTTGCCGCCTGTGACGAGCCGCAGATCGTCTTGCCCAAGGCTATCGCGGCGTTCCGGCTGATGGCCGAAGGGTTTCTGGCAGATCGAAATTGAGTGCTGTACAGGCTCATTAGCAAAATTCTTACGGATGTCTAGTCTCATAGGCTATTTGTGGCGTCTGGCACTTTTGGACGTTTGGCTGTCGCCAGGAGCTTCAGAAAATTGACCGTTAAGTCGGCACAATCACTTGCTTCGAGCGACCGCCAAGCAGAAGGAATCCGAGAGCGACCAGTTCAAAGACTGCACCCACCACGCCGATCATCGCCACCGAGGTCCATTGGACCGTCGCCGCCCCAATAACCGCGCCGATTGCAGCCCCTAGATAAACGGCCGAGGAGTGCAGCGACAACGTCACTGGCGCTAAGTGAGGATCGATCAGTAGAAGTCTGACCTGTTGCACCGCCGGCAGCGACCAACCAAAGAGCGCCCAGATTGTGATAGCGCCCACAACGCCCGAAAATGCCCAGCCTGCAGGAGCGAAGGCGGCAAGTAGGGTTAGCGCCGCAAACGACACGACCATCATCCCTGTCGCCAGGATCAGAAATTGGTGCTTGTCCCAACGGTCGGCGACATGTCCGCCCATGGTATTACCGATCGCTGCTGCCACTCCAATGACAAAAAGCGTAAACGACACGCCCTGCGGCGATATCTTGAACACGGTCTCGAGGAAAGCGCCGAAATACGTGTTCACCTCAAACGCGCCGATCAGGACAAGGACCGTCAATAGCAGCACCGCCAAAACATCGGGCCGCCCAGCGACAGCCAGCCTCCGGCTCAGGCTGATGGCCGGAGGGCTGGGAGAACGCGGCAATCTGGCCATGATGCCGACCAAAGCGACTGCCCCAAGAGCGGCCACGCCCATGAACGTCGCGCGCCAATCGAACCTGGCCGCGATCAACGTTCCCATGGGAACGCCCAGCACAAGCGCGATCGTCATGCCGCTATAGATAAAGGATAGCGCGCGACCCCGCCGATCCGGGGCAATCGTCATAGACGCGTAACCGGCCGAAGCAGGCATGAAAGTCCCGGCCGAAAGCGCCAGCAGGACGCGCGCAACGGCAAGAGCTATGTACCCGGGCGCAAACGCGGCCGCCAGATTGGACAGAGTAAACGCAGCCATTGCGCCAATCAGAAGTGCTTTCCGTGGGACATTGGCAGTCGCAACGGCGATTAGGGGCGACCCGACAGCATAGGCGAATGCGAATACCGTAACCAATTGCCCCGCCGCCGCAACCGACACGCCTAGATCGTGCGCCATCCCTGGAAGAATACCAGAGATCATAAACCCTTCGGTGCCGATCGCAAATGCTCCAAGAGTCAACCATACCAGATTGCCGTACATGAAGAGAGCCTCCAAGGTTCAAGGATTATTGAACTTATGCGCTTGCAGGCATCTTGCTGTCAAGTAGTCCAACAACTATTGAATTAATTAGCAAAGGACGCTATCGTAGCCCATGGCCAAGGAAATCTATCACCCCACCATCGAACAGATCGACCTTTCGGCAGTGCTGGACGCGATGAGCGATCCGACACGACGCGACATCGTGATGCAACTTGCCCAGTTGGGCGAAGAGAATTGTTCGGCTTTCTTGAGTTTTGGTTCCAAGACAAATCTGACTTACCACTTTGGCCGATTGCGCGAAGCCGGTATTACGTCGACAAGGGTCGAGGGAACACAGCGGCTAATTTCACTTCGGCTCGACGATCTTGAGACGCGGTTTCCTGGTCTTTTGGCCGCCATTCTGTCGGCCGCACGCCCCAGCAGACCAAAAGCCTGAAAGGATTTTCTGGCAGCGCATGAGTACTGCACTTCAAACCTGTTAGCTCACCCCTGATAATTCGCTGTCAGCCCCAACTATCATTCCCAGTACCGCTAGCCGCCCCGACTTCAACCAACTCTGCAATTGGCGACGCACTCGTTGACATTCGAAGACGATTGCTCCACAACTATTTTATAGCAACTGATATACTATTTCGCGACAGCATCCAAACTTTCCTCCATGGGCCCAGACCCGACGCTGAACGGCCTCGGCAAGTCAATCGCAAGGATTATCGATCATGGGTCAACGCACTTTTCTTGTGACCGGCGCGACAAAAGGCATCGGGCTTGCGATCTCAAAACGTCTCTCTGCAGAAGGACACGACATCGTCGGCATTGCACGAGAGCCGCTTCCATCTTTTCCAGGCACACTCGTTTCGGTCGACCTTGGCGATGAGAAAGGCTCAGCGCAGGCCTTTGTCGATCTTGCCCAGCGCCATTCATTCGACGGCGTGATCAACAACGCTGGCTTCGGGAAGCACCAGCTGCTGGGCGAGATCGATCTTGCTGTTGTCGACGAACTTATGAGCTTCAACCTCCATTCGCCGATTAATGCAGTCCAGGCGGTCCTCCCAACGCTGCGGCACAAAGGTTGGGGACGCATTGTCAACATTACCAGTTTGGCGACCCTCGGAATGGCCAAGTGAACCGCCTATGCAGCGAGCAAAGCGGCGCTCGCAAGCTTTACACGCACCTGGGCACTGGAACTGGCGGAGACAGGCATCACGGTCAATTCCGTTTCGCCTGGGCCTGTCGAGACAGAATTGCTCCGCCGTTATACACCCGCTGGCAGCGAGGCCGAGCGTATCTTTCTTTCAAACATTCCGATGCGGCGTGTAGGGCGGCCCGAGGAGATTGCCGCGGCAGTCGCTTTCCTGCTCTCAGAAGATGCCAGTTATATCACTGGGCAGACCCTGTTCGTTGATGGCGGCGGATCCATTGGAAAAGCCGCGATGTGAAATGAACCAACCGCACCGCTCATACCTTCTTGCGCACCGTGCTCTCTCAGGTTCGCGCATTCATCCGCCTCACGACGCCGACAAGCGCACGTTCGGTCACTCCGGCTGCTGCAGCTAACCGGTTGAGATCACGCCGCTTATGTCCGGCCACGCCGGCAGCGCGAGCGCGATCGTTCGACGCAAATCTTTGCGGCTGGCGCCGGATTGTGCTTCGACCGCCATGCCCCACGCAACGATCAGCACCAGGCGGGCAAGGGAATCAGCGTCCATACCAGCGGGAAAACCCTCCCCTCCGCGCGCTTCGGCAAATCGATCACGTAGCCGCTTCCTCAATTGCTCACGTAGCTCCGCTAGCCATTTCCGTACCGGATCGTCCGCCGTACGGGGAAGCGAACTGTTCATAGCGAGACACCCCGGCGCATGAAGCGGGTCAGTCAGCACGTCGGCGTAACCTTGGAGAAAATGCGTCGCGACTGCCCGCGCGGTCGGTTTTCGAAAGGCAGCTTCGGCAATCTTGCTCACTTGGGCAAAGTACCGTTCAATGATCTCCTTAAACAGCCCCTCCTTGCTGCCGAAAGCGAAATAGAAGCTCGGTGGTGTGATCCCGAGCGCTTTCGTCAGATCGCTGAGCGAAGTCCCCTCGTAGCCATTCCGCCAAAAGAGGCCAGTCGCCTTTTCGATCGCATCGTCAATCTCAAATTCGCGAGGACGGCCCATCGTCGTCAAAGCCCCTGTTCTATACCACCCGCTATATAACCATCCGCGTCAACTTAGACAATGGTTGGTCTGTCTCCCGGCCGGCGTCGCGACGGTCATCCTTACTGAACCACATCAAGACGGTCGCCATGCAAGTGCGAAGACCATAGACCGCATTGACTAGGCCAATCATGGCGAACAGAGGACCAGCGAGCACTACGCCGCAAAGCGCGCCGATCTGCTAGTTCGTGCGGAGCACGCTTTTAGAGCCGGGAACGCTCCCGGCTCTTCCATTCAGTCCGGGCCTGAGAAGCCTCCATGTCCAAGCGCTTGACTTCTTTGGAATGATGACCGTGGAACCCTAGCCATCAGTTTCTTCTTCGGCTGCCACGAAACGCATGCCGTCCCCCTCGCGGACAATGTGACCGACCGCCGGAGTTGTGAAGTGCGTTCCAAGCACCAGCACGTCACGATCCACGTGGTCGGCGATGAAGGTGCGACGCGTTGACAAACCGATCGACTGGTCGAAGTCGAAATTGGAGCAAATTTCCGGGTCTGCGATCTGGATTGGGTTATGCATCACGTCGCCAGCGATCGTCGCTTTTTGTCCGGCGGAGCTTATCGCGACGCTCACATGGCCGGGCGTGTGCCCGGGCGTGGGGAACAGGGAGACTTCATCCGTCACACGGTAGTTGGTCTCGACAAGCTCATGCAGGCCCGCCTCGACGACCGGCAGCACAGAATCTTTCATGATATTGCCCTGCTCCGCCAACTGGACAACAAAATCCGGCATATCGCCCGATCCGAAGTTCTCGGTGCTCCAATGCTCCCACTCGGTCCGCCCGAAGAGGTAGCGCGCATTGGAGAACGTCGGTACCCACTTCTCTCCATCCCAGCGGGTGTTCCAGCCGACATGATCGAGATGCAGATGCGTACAAAGAACGATGGTGATCGACTCGGGCGGATAGCCTGCCCTCGTCAACCGCTCGATGAACGGGATTTGAAGTTTGTTCCAGCCTTCATTGGCGCGTGGCTTGTCGTTGCCGATACAAGTATCGACGATAATTCGTTGCCCCTGGCTTTCGACGACGTAAGCGTGCACCGAATAGCGGACCGTCCCGTCTTCGAGCGCATAATGGGGATGAAGCCAGTCGATCGACTTGACACGATCTGCGGTCAAACCATTGAACATGGCGCCAGGGGGGAACCCCCCTTCCATCTCGACTACGCGCGTGATCTTGACGTTACCGACCTTCCAGCGATTGATGTCGTCTGTCATAGAACCTCCTATAATCTGTTCAGATATTTGGTGTTCATCGTGCCGCGTCGCCGCTGCGGTATTCTGCTGTGAGCTCGTCCAATGGCTTTTTGAGCTCGCCATCGAGGACAAGATCGGCGCCAGCAAGCGTGTCTGCCAATTGGTCGACGCGGCTGGCGCCCAGAATCACCGAGGTAATGACGGGGTTCGCGAGCACCCATGCAATCCCGAGAGTGGCAAGCGGCTTGCCGTGCTCCTTGGCGATGGCGAGCAATTTTTCGACGGTGTCGAATTGGCGTCGATGCCAATAGCGCTGCTGATAGACTTCGCCGAACTGACCAATTTCCTGCGAAAAGCGCCCCTTGTCCGGCGATTTGTCGTGGCTGTATTTGCCGGTCAGCAGCCCGCCGGCGAGAGGATTGAAGGGAATGACCGCCAGGCCCTCTTCGTCAGCGAGCGGAAGCAACTCACGCTCGACCTCACGGAACAGAAGGTTGTAGCGCGGCTGGACGGAGACGTAACGTGCGACGCGCAGCATGTCTGAACGGCCAAGAGACCGAGCGAGGCGGTAGGCCAGGATGTTCGAGATGCCGATATAGCGGGCCTTGCCTGAGCGGACGATCGTATCGAACGCTTCGAGAGTTTCATCGAGCGGCGTTGTGGGATCGTCCCAATGGAGCTGATAGAGATCGACGTAGTCGGTGTCGAGACGACGCAGCGAGGCGTCGATGGCATCAAGCAGATGCTTGCGCGAGCCGCCCCGGTCCCAGGAAAGAGGACCCATCGGTGCTCCAGCTTTTGACGCGACGATAAAGTGGTGGCGCTTGCCCTTGAGCCAGCGTCCGGTAATCTCTTCCGTGCTGCCAAGCTGCGCCTGCTCGCCACCCATGGGATAGAAATTGGCAGTATCGAGAAAATTGATCCCAGCGCCAGCCGCAGCATTGAGTATGCGGTGCGATTCCGCCTCGTCGGTTTGTTTTCCGAACGTCGCCGTGCCGAGGCAAAGGCGGGAGACGGACAGACCAGTACGGCCAAACTTTGTGAGTTGCATAGCGGCTAAGTCCTTTCCAATCTTAGACAGCTGTCAGGCCGCCGTCGACCGGAAGGTCGATACCGGCGACGTAGCTGCTTTGGTCCGAGGCTAGGAATAGAGCTGCGGATGCGATCTCCTCTGGGCGCGCCAGGCGCGCCAGTGGCGTCATCGCCGTGATCTGCTGCCTGGCTTGGGCAGCGCCCTCCTTGGACGGGAACTGCTCGTCGAACATCGGCGTGTCAACCGCGCCAGGGCTGAGGACGTTGGTCCTGATCTTCCGATCCTTGAGTTCGCTGGTCCACGTCCGGGCGAAGGAGCGGAGCGCTGCCTTGGTGCCGCTGTAGGCGCTGCGGCCCGGTAAGCCCTTGTTCTTGCCTGCAGACGCAACGAGGATAATGGAGGCCCCATCATTTAAGTAAGGCAGCGCCTTTTGAACGGTGAAATAAGTCCCGCGGGCGTTGGTGTTGAACGTCTTGTCGAAATGCTCAGGTGTCACCTCAGCTGTCATCATCTTTTCGACGAAGGCAGCACCGGCAAAAACCACATCGATCTTCCCCCTCTTCGCAACGGTCTCATAGAGACGGTCGAGGTCTTCGAGCTGAGAGATGTCGACTTTTACCGCGGTGACGTTCTCGCCGATTTCAACAACAGCCTTGTCGAGCACGGCTTGGCGGCGACCGGCAATGAACACATAGGCACCCTCTTCAACAAACCTCTTGGCGGTCGCAAGCCCGATGCCACTGCTGCCGCCGGTGACGACGGCGATCTTGTTTTTCAATAACGACATATTGTTTCCTTCTTCGTTGGCTGAAGAGCCAGCGGGAGTGATCTCATGACATTTTTCTATATCGCTTGATATATTACGCCCCGCGCGCCGTCAATGATTTAATAGGAACCGCTATAGAATCTACGCCGCGCATATTATTACGATTGCCATTCAACACGCGTATGCCGGAGGCCGACCCCGAGCATTCTTCAGGCCGCAACGGTACGGTCGATGGGACCGGCCTCAATTTCGCTGATGAGAAATTTCAATGACAATGCGGCTAGCCTTTCGATCCCAAATCAGGAGAAAATTCGGCGCGCCCTCGCGCCCGTCGGCACTTTCCTGCAATCCATGGATCCCTGGAGCCGTGACTATACGCTTGATCGCATGGGTGCTCGCGTCGGCGCGCTCTACGACGCTGATTTATGTCACTTGCAGTGGCGGTCACTTCACTCGCCATTGGCCAAAACGCGGCTTACCCGATCTAGTTTTTTATATCACACGCTATAGTACCTTGACGCACCCCCCGGGATATAATATAGGGATTGCTATAGTTGGAGCACGTGGTCTTTGCGCCATGGCTTCCCGCAGACGCGGAAATCGCCGAAGGTCAGGCCTCTCCAATGAGTGAGCTTCAAACCCATTAATCCGATCGGCGATTCAGAAGATCAATTGATCCCGTTTTTCAAAAGGAGTTGAACATGAAAGTTCTAGTAATCGGCGCAAGCGGTCCCGTCGGCAGTGCAGTGGTGGCAGAGTTGGCCGAACGGCACGAGGTGGTTGCTGCGGGTCGCGAGCACGGCGAGTATCGCGTCGATATCATGCTCGATGACAGCGTGGAGGCGATGTTCAAGGCCGTTGGCCCGTTGGATGCCATCGTTGTGACGGCTGGCAGTGTGTTCTTCGGACCTCTAGCGGCGATGCGTCCAGCTGATTTCAACGTCGGCTTACAGGGCAAGCTGCTAGGCCAAGTGCGAGTGGCGCTTCTTGGCCAGCATGTGCTGCGCGACGGCGGCTCTATTACGTTGACCACGGGCATCATCGCTCAAGAGCCTGCTCGCCTGCTAGCCAACGGGACCGTCGCTAACGCGGCGCTTGAGGGTTTTGTCCGGGCGGCGGCCATCGAGTTGCCGCGCGGCGTACGCATCAACGCCGTAAGTCCGAGTATGTTGACGGAGTCCAAAGCCGCGTACGGGCCAATTTTTCCAGGCGTCGAGTCGGTGCCGGCGGCGCGTGTTGCGCTAGCATATGCGCGAAGCGTTGAGGGACCGCAAACCGGGCGTATTTATCGAGTATGGCAGTGAGGATTTGGATACATCCAAATTGATGCATCACAGGCTTAACCTTGACGAACTTGATAGCCCCGTGTGACTCTCCACCTTGGTGGTTACACCGTCCATCTCAGATCTCCGGACTGGTACAATTTTGTACCAGTCTAAAATCGGGTCTTGTGCCGCTCTAACAGGGTTTAGAAGACGCGAAACGGCTGTATTTAATAATTATTCGAGGTCTTCATGTCTGCCGCGAAAATCAACCTCGGCAAGTTCGGTCTTGTCGTTTTGCTCGCCGGCCAGTAGTTGTTACAGCTGGATTTTTCCATCATCAATGTCGGCCTTGCAGCGATCGCCGCCTCTCTAAAGGCCAGCGAAACCGAACTCGAGCTGTTCGTTTCTGCCTATGGCATCACCTTTGCGATTTGCTTGGCCATGGGCGCGCGCCTGGGAGATAATCTTGGTCGAAGGCGCATGTTTGCGCTCGCTGTCGTGATGTTCGGCCTAGCCTCCCTTTTTTATGCGGCGTCGCGGGTTCGGTCGCGTTGCTCATTGCCGCTCGAGCTTTGCAGGGCCTGGCCGCCGCGCTGATGGTGCCGCAGGTCCTTGCGACGATTCACGTGACGTTGAGTGGGCGGCATCACGCGCGCGCTGTCGCTCTATACGGCGCGATCGGTGGCCTTGCCTTCATCGTGGGGCAGGTACTGGGCGGCTTTTTGATCTCCGCGAATATCGCCGGATCTGGTTGGCGCAGCATCTTTCTGATCAACCTGCCCGTCTGTGCCCTAATACTCGTTTCTGTATGGCACCAGGTGCCCGAGACCCGTGGCCGGAGACATGTGCCGATCGATTGGTCCGGTACAGTCACTCTTGCCTTGTTAACGCTCTCGATCTTGCTACCAACCGCGCTCGGCCCGTTAATGCATTGGAACTGGATATGCTTGGCTGGCTTCGTCCCTATCCTGCCTCTGACGGTGTTGCTTTGGCGCACTGATCTCGCTGGGAGCGGCCTTTTTTTTAAACCGCTGCGTTCGTTGTACCGAGGCTTGCAGACGTTCGCCGTGAGACCGCACTTGTGATCGGCTGCTTGATCCAAATGACCGGGCTTGGCTTGCTGATTGTCACATTGGAATGGGTGTGGCCAAACCCCGGAATCGTCAATCTCATCCCGGCCTTTTTGCTAATTGGCTTCGGACAGGCGTTGATCGTCAATTGTTTTTATCGGGCGGGCCTTGCCGATGTGCCTCATGAGCACGCCGGGACCGGCAGTGCAATGTTGGCGACCATGCAGCAGGTGTCACTTGGGCTAGGGCCAGCCGTCCTTGGTGTGGTGTTTGCCGAGACACTGCAGCATTCGCATCTTTATCTAACAGCTGGCGTCAACGCCATTATGTTGGAACTGGGTCTCATGGTCATCTTGCTGGCCGCGGCTGTTCACCGGTTTCTTACCCAGCGTGGACGGGATATCTCTGCTCAAATCGAGGCGATCATCGTGGTTTCGGAATGACGCGTTCCCACTAAAGACGAATCCACGGAACTGTCTCTCCCGTTTCTCATCGGCGAAGGCCTCCGCTTTTGGCCTGTGGGAGACGTCTTCCCTGGGCTCCCGGGCCTCGAATCCATTGCTCATTGGATTCAGGAATAATGCACTGAATCCTCAGCCGACGCTCATAGCGAGCGTCCGGCTAATCGATGTGAGATCGAGGCCGGATTGTTCTGACCACAGACTGAGGATCATCTGAATTTTCGCAAAATTGCCTTTCCCGGCAGGGCTTTTGCTGAGTACCTTTTCGCGAATGCGAGCTTTCACGACATCTGGCGTCGTGATGAAGGCTGGCTTGCCGATCGAGCGCAGGAAATGCATTCCTGTTTCGCCTCCGAGCCGACTCCCATTCCTCTTGAGAAAATCGAGGAGGCCGACATAGTCGTCGTCAGGCCACTCTGCGAGAAACCGGGCGGCAGTGCCGAGCTTCTCGGCCAGCTGCGTCAGGAGCCGTCCGTTTTCCTGAACGGATTTGATCTTCGCGCCATTCCTGAAGATGTCCTTGCTCTTGAGCAGCTCGTCGAAGCGCTCCTCCGTCATCCATGCACAGCGGGCGGGATCGAAGCGCTCGAACGCCAATTCGAAACCCTTCCACTTAGCGTCGACCACCTTCGAGGAAAAGCCAGCGCAAAATACCCGCCGCGTCATCGCGGCGAGGACGCGATCGTCCGGGATCGCCGCGATGTCATGCTGAGCCAAAGGCTTGGTTTCGGCGAGCATTTGCTCGAAAATGTCTAGCCCGCCGTGGCGCCCTGCCGCCAGTTCGATGATTTCGTCGAAGCGCCGCATTTTAGAAGTTCACTCCATCAACTTCGGTGCGGCCGCAGCGCCAGCGCTGTGAGCATCGACTGCCACAAGATCCCGGCTTTGGCGCAACTCCTCCTTCAGTCGTCCCACCTCCCGCTCCAGGCGCTCGATTCGATCGAGCGTATAGTCGGCGCTGGTGGACTCCATCGCTTGCAGGAAGACCCAGACGGCCGAGAGGATGCGGCGAAATTTCCCCTGCCTCTGGGTCGAATGGTTTGCTGTGTGTGCCATCAGAGGCTCCTCGGAAAGGGCGGCGAGGTTTGCCCTACGCCGCCGACGTGTCGATTTCAGAGCTGCGACCAGCCGCCATCGACCGGAAATTCGGCGCCGGTCGTGAAGGTTGCTTCGAATGCGAGGAAGAGGACGGCCTTGGCGATTTCTTCCGACGTCCCGAAGCGTTTCATCGGAATAATGCCGATCGTCTTCTCCCTGACCTGGGCGGCCATGTCTTTATCGGGGAACACTTTATCGAGAATCGGCGTGGCGATGGGACCGGGCGACACCGCATTGACGCGGATGTCCTGGGGAAGCAGCTCGGTTGCGAGTACCCGGGCAAAGGACCGCAGCGCAGCCTTGGCGGCTCCGTAGGTCGCTTGTCCGGGCAGGCCCTTGACGTTGGCGACAGAGGTCGTGAGGACGACGGAGCCTCCTCGATTGATCAGCGGCGCGAGTTTCTGGACCGCGAAAAACGGGCCCTTGGCATTGAGGTTGAACATCTCGTCGTAGATGGCCTCTGTCACGTTCGCGACAGGCGGTGGAGTGCTGAACCCGGCGTTGACGAAAAGCAGGTCGATGGTGTCGAACTCGGTCTTCACCTGAGCGGCAAGGGCGTCGATGTCGGTCAACGACCGCGCGTCGCTTGAAACCACGATGGCGCCGTCGCCAAGCTCTTTCCGCGCCGACTCGAGGCCCGCCTGCGAGCGCCCCGTCACCAGAACGCGTGCGCCCTCGTTGAGGAGCATATTTGCCGTGGCGAGCCCCATACCGCTCGTGCCGCCGATGATAACGACCTTTTTATCTTGATACGTTCCATGTGTAATCTCCTCGCGAGGTTAGGATTGCTTTGCTATTTTTTGACTGTTTAGGATGATATTAGGGGCGGTGGTGGATCACTATAGCCACCACCGAGGCCGCCATCAGGACCGCAGCGCCCGGCAGGTGGCCCCAGTCGCGACTACGAATCAGGGTCGCGACTGCGACCAGCATGAAAATGGCGCTCCCAATAGCTCCGACCCGCTCCGTCACCGGGGCCACTAAAAGTAAGCCGAGTACGACACCAAGGCTGCCCGCCACCCGGTGAAAGCCGGCTGAGTAGCCCCAAAGTGCGAAGTTCTGGCGCGCCAAGGGAGGACCCGCGAAGTTGGCCGCGCCAGTCGCGATCATCACAATGCCTAGTGCGATCGGAAGCCATGCGACGATGAGGTTGATCACAGGTATGGTCTGGTCCTCGACTGTTGGCTTCAGTCGCTCGCGGCGTCGTGACGGTCAGCCTAGCGGGCGCGAACTCGGTTCGGCATCCGTGGCCATTTCGCCGCGACCGACGCTCCTTCCGGACACCTCCCTCAACCACTCTGGGGAGACAGATCGACGCCGGAGACGTTGACGACGGCCTGCCAGGCGGCTTCTTGATTGGCGCCATCGAGTAGGTGTGGTTGGAGCTGCACTTCCATCGGGCCCGAGAACTTCCCCATTGCGGAGGCGAAGAATTGCCCTGAAACGTCGTTTCCCAACTCCGAAGCCTGGATGTAGCGACTGGCCGCGACCTCCGGCGTTTGATTCATGCCGGGAATAAGGTTCACGATTGGAATCATCAGATACTTCAACAACGGGCCGGCGTTTCGCGCGACGTTCGTGGCGTTCGACGCACCGGGCGAGACAGCGTACACGGCCATGCCTGGGGGTAGCCGGCGCGCCAGCGCCTCGGCCCACCACGCGATAATGAGCTTTGCGTCGGCATACGCAGTGTTGGGCGAGTACTTTACGTTCGGTCTGCTGCGGATCAGGGCCTCAGCAGCCGCGGTTTGGTCGCCACGGTAGTATTTCGCCGCGAAGGCCGGCAGGTCGGTATATTTGAACATCGGTACACCCCCGCGGGCAGGCTCCGCGCTGGTGATGACAATCCGCGCGTCGGGGTTCAGCAGGTTGGCATTGAGTAGGCCAACCGTCAGTTCATGGTGGCCGATCAGCGGGGCCTGAGAAGCCTCAACACCCTCCGCAGTGATCACGCGCTTCTTGGTTGGGACCAACCCGGCATTGAGCAGCAGGAAATCGATCGGCTGCCCTCGTTTCACCAGTTCGGCAACGGCGGATTGGGCGCTGGCGGCCGTGTTCAGATCAAGCTCCAGCGGCGTGAAGACCCGTTTTTTGGTTTCCGCCGCAAGGTGAGTGGCCGTTTCCGTGGTCCTGGCCAGGCTGCGCCCCGTTATTATGACCTCCTGCCATCCCCCATCGGCGAGCAAGCGGGCTGCGGCATAACCGAGCCCCGATGTAGCGCCGGTGACAAGAGCGATTGAATGTCTCATGTATGGTTCCACGGTGAGCGAAGGTTAAGGAGTTGGGCCAGGAGCCTGCTTGCTAATTTTGGACTGTTTCCATATATATTCATGCGGATCACGCGGTCAAGGATTTGTGGACTAAATGCTAAATAATTCGAACAGGTCGCGCGGGCGGCCGCGCAACTTCGACGAAGGCGAAGCGCTGGACAAAGCCACGCAGATCTTCTGGTCGAAAAGCTACGACGGTGTCGCGATCGACGATCTCATCGCGGGCATGGGCGTGGGACGGCAGAGTCTGTATTCCGTCTTCGGGGACAAGCGGACGCTCTTCCTGCGTGTCCTTCGGGCGTACGCTGAGCGCAAAGGCGCCGGCGCGGCGAAGGCGCTCTTCTCGGCGCCGTCTCTTCGCGAGGCGATCGCCGGCTTCCTGAGGCATGCAGTGGAAGTTGCGACCGAGGAAGGGTCCGTTCCGGGATGCCTGATGGTGTGCGTCGCGCCCCTCGTGGACGACGCTGAGGTCAGGCAGTTCCTGAAGGACGCCGCCGCTGGCGGCTTGGCGCTCGTGGAACGCCGTTTCTGCGACGGGATTAGCGCGGGAGAAATCCCGTCTGACTTTCCTGTTGCCACGCGCGCGCGCCAGGTCCTTGACCTTGCCCGTGGTTTGACGATGCATGCGCAGATCGGCGCGCCGCGCAAGACGCTTCTGAGAGATGCCGAGGAAGCGGCCGAATTGGTGCTCATGCCACGCTTGAAGGGTAGCGTGTCGGCGTAAATCAGGGGTTATTCTCCGGAATGCTTATTTTTGTTTTTGGATGGCGCTTCTGGCGCTTATTCCCGGCGCAAGGACGGCACGCCATGGATACGCTGTCGCGGCATGGGGGAAAGGCCGCAGACGAAGGCGACCACCCTATCTTCCCTTCTGAGCGTCCATTGAACAAGCGGCGCACCGCGCATCCGAACCCGGCGAGGTATATGATTAGCTGACCGGATGGGTGCGCAGTGTCAAGCCCGCGTGGCCGTAATCCTTGACGACATTGGCGCCTTCGGTGATCTGCGAGAAGCCCCACATCCGGTTCCTGCCGTTCGGAAATCACAGCCCGCTCGCGCTCGGCGGCCGCAGTAAACAGCTGGACGAAAACCGGACCGACGGCCCCGACGCACGGTTCCGCTTGAGTTGGATGCCTGCAGCCCTCTGTTCCCCCAACTTCGGTCATATGAAGACAGCTAGCTATAAGCTGCTCCACTCGGAGACCCGCTAACCAATTCTTGACAAGAGGGCCGACCCGGCTTTATTGGATACAATATTATTTTGGGATACAACGAGGGTTGGGTGTGACGCAGGCAGAATTGATTGCTGATAAGATCAGGACATTGATCCTGAACGGCGCGTTTCGACCGGGCCAGCCGCTGCGGCAGGAGGCTTTGGCGGAACAGCTCGACGTAAGCCGCACACCTCTTCGACATGCCCTGCAGTCCCTTGCCGAAGACGGATTGGTGGAGACGACAGGTTACAAGGGATCACGGGTCGCAACGTTCGATCCTGAAATGGTGAGCGACTTGTTCGAGATGCGGCTCTTGCTGGAGCCGCTGGCGCTGAGATCTGCCTTCGGGCGATTCACCAAGCTCGATTTCGCCAAGGCTGAGATGGCGCTCGATGCAGCAGGCACGGAACAGGAACCACTGAAGCTCTCGGGCCTGAACTGGGATTTCCACCATGCCCTCTATGGGCCATCAAAACGCCAGACGCTGCTGAAGACGATTGAACAGCTGAATAAGGCATCGGCTCTCGCTGAAATCATCGCGTGTTCGATTCTGGCCCGGGCGGAGAAGTCGGCGTCCGAACATCGTAAGTTGCTCACGGCATGCCGAGATGGCGAGGAAAGCGCCGCAATAGCGATACTAAGCGAGCATTTACATCTCGCGCTTCACGACATCCGCAACGAGAAAGCATAACCATGCCGATCATCAACAGCATCGCCGCCTTCCACGACGAGATGACCCAGTGGCGGCATCATCTCCATGCTAATCCCGAACTCTCCTACCAGGAGCATGAAACCGCAAAATTTGTTGCCGAAAAACTGCGTTCTTACGGGATAGACGTCACCGAATCTGTCGGTGGAACGGGTGTTGTCGGCATTCTCAACGGAGATCGCAAAAGCGAGCGCTCGATCGGGCTTCGCGCCGACATGGATGCGCTTGCCATTGAAGAACGCAACGAGTTCAGCCACCGCTCGCTGAACCAGGGCTTGATGCACGCCTGCGGCCATGACGGACATACCACGATGCTTCTGGGTGCTGCGCGCTACCTCGCCGAGACCCGGAATTTTTCCGGCCGTGTTGTTTTCGTCTTCCAGCCCGCCGAAGAGATGGGCGGCCACGACGGCGGAGCGGCCCGCATGATCAGGGAAGGCCTATTTGAGAATTTTCACTGCGATGAAATTTACGGCCTGCACAATTGGCCGGGCATGGACGTCGGAACCTTTGCCGTGAAAGCTGGGCCGATGATGGCCTCGGGTGACAGTTTCGAAATCGAGGTTTATTCGACCGGCATGCACGCGGCTCAACCTCACAAAGGTGCCGATGTCGTCCTGACAGCGGGATACATCCTCGTGGCACTCCAGCAGATTTCCGCGCGAAACACCGACCCCCTGGATGCCATCGTAGTCAGCGCCACCCAAATTCACGGAGGCGATGCCTACAATGTCTTGCCGAACAAGGTCACTATCTGGGGCACAGTCAGGGCATTTTCGCCTGAGGCACGTGCGGCAGCCGAGCCAGCGATACGCCGCATTGCGGAAGGTACTGGGCTATCGACCGGTGCGCATGTCAGGGTTTCCTATTCACACCAATATCCGACGCTGATCAACGCACAGTCCGCCGCCCGCTCCGCAGAGGCTGCCGGCTTGACGGTATTCAACACGATCGAGAGGAATCCGCCGCAAACAATGATCGTTGAAGACTTTGCCTTCATGCTCGAAGACCGGCCGGGATGCTATGGCTGGATCGGGAATGGTGCGGATGACAATGGTCGCATCCTTCACAGCGCTTGGTACGATTTCAACGACGAGGCCCTGCCCTTCGGAGCCTCTTACTTTGCTTCCCTGGTCGAGGCGAGGAAGACATAGCGCTTGCGTTGGTTGCAGCTATCCACGCCAACTGCCGGGACTGTCTGGCGTTTCACCTATCCACCTCCGGATTCCCATCGTTGGCCACCGCCGACACAGGTTTACTCGCGGCTTGCTGGAACGGCCGCGTTAGCGCGTCGCGATGGACTCGCATCCAGCAGCAGGATAGGAAATTTCAGCAGGATATGGGCCGAGAATGATCATCGCCACCAATCAAAGGCCCTACGCCTTGAAGGGAATCGAACCCTCGGCACCAGTTTTGCCTTAGTACCGCCGAATTAAGGCACTGTTTGGCTCTCGAGTGAACGACGCCCTATTCTCCAAACGGAAGCTCAATGT
>CAZZZI010000050.1:0-23572 GCA_964658415.1 uncultured Sphingomonas sp.
TTCCGCGCCCCTTTTCTATCCGCCTTTGACACGAGATAAGCCATGAGCCGCGACGCCCTGAAGACCCTGTTCCATCCCTTTGCATCCGCCACCGTGGCAGCGCCCGGCGAAGGCGAACGCATCCTGTTTCTCGGCGCCGAGGCCGGCTTTTCGCTGCCGCCCGAGTTCAAGGCGACACTGGCGGCGGTCCAGGGCTTCCGCCCGCTCTATCGCCAGCTGCAGGCGAGCCGCATCGAAGCCACGCCCGAGATCGAAGGCACGGATTACGACGGCGCGCTGGTGCTCTGCACCAAGCACAAGGGCGAGAACGAAGCCAACATCGCCGAGGCACTGGCCCGTGTGAAGCTCGGCGGCCTGATCCTCGTTGCCGGCGGCAAGGAAGACGGCATCGCTTCGCTCCGCAAGCGCATCGAGGGCCTCGGCCTCGCGCTCGACCACATGCCGAAATATCATGGCGTCGCCTTCTGGTTCGGGCGCCCGGAAGAGACCGCGCCTGTCATCGCCAAGCTCCAGAAGCCTGCGACCCGGGTGGACGGCCGCTTTACCACCGCTCCCGGCATGTTCTCCCACGAGCGCATCGATGCAGGCTCCGAACTGCTGGCCTCGCGTCTTCCGACCGACTTTAGCGGAGATGTAGCGGATTTCGGCGCAGGCTGGGGCTACCTCGCAGTCGAGATGGGCACCCGCGCGCCGAAACTCGGCCGTATCGACCTCTATGAGGCCGATTACGCAGCACTGGAAGCCGCCAAGCTCAATCTCGCTGCCAACATTCCGAACATTGCTGCCCGCTTCTTCTGGCACGATTTGGCCGGCGAATCGCTGCGCGACAAATACGATCTCGTCATCATGAACCCGCCCTTTCACGAGGGTCATGCCGCCGAGCCGATGCTGGGCCAGGCCCTGATCAAGACTGCAGCTTCATCGATCCGCAGCGGCGGCCGGCTGCTGCTGGTCGCCAATCGCGGCTTGCCCTACGAACCGGTGCTGTCGGAGCTGTTCAAGCATAGCGGCGAGACATGCCGAAATGCCCGCTTCAAGGTTCTGTGGGCCAGCAAATAGGCTCGATCAACAGGTAATTCGGAAATTATAATAATCTAAATAAGAATAGGCTCGACAGGGAGACTTTGTCGGGCTTATCTTCTGGCGACTGATATTTAACATCCAGCGCCAGTAGCTCAATGTCTCAGCAAACCGTGGAAGATGAACTAACCATCATTGCCGGCGTGGCCTCTGCGGTTGCTCATCACGCGCGCGGCTATGGGATAGACATCGCGCCGGTTTGCCAGGCCCTCGATATCGACCCCGACGACCTGCAGAGCCTGACGGCGCGCATCAGCCTCGATCGGATGTGCAGGCTTTTCGAGGCTTGCGCGTTGATGGCGAACGACGAGGCCTTCGGACTGAAATGTGCGGCCGGTTTCACCCTCGGCTCGAGCGGCCCGTTCGGCTACGGCATGATGACGGCGCCCACGGTACGTCATTTCCTCCAGTTTCTGGCCGATCATCTGGCCTTCGCATCGCAGGTTCGCGAATGCCGCCTGGAGTGGACCGAGACCGATGCGGTTCTCTCCTGGACCTTCTCTCCCCTGGTGTCGAAGCGCGATCAGTATGTCGATCTGATCGTCGCGCTTCACTTGCGTCATTTGCGCAGTCTCCTCGGAGGGGACGTCGACCGCGTGGCGGTCGGCCTGCAACGCCAGAGGCCACGTCAGACGGCACTGTTTCGCCAGCGGTTGAGCCGCCAGATCTCGTTTGGCATGCTCATCAACAGCCTGCACGTCCCGGCCAGCCTTCTCGACCGCAAGAATCCCCGCGGTGACGAGACGCTCTTCAGGCTCATGGACATTCAGCTCAGGACCCTGCAGGCGGACGAGTTCTCGCCCGAGGAGTTCGTGGCCCAGGTGCGGCGACACATCCGCCAGCGGATTGCCGAACCGACGCTGTCTCTCGACCGGGTCGCTGCCTATTTCGGGCTGTCGGAGCGTACATTCCAGCGGCGGCTGGCGGAGTTCGGCACGACCCTCAACGATCTGCGCGACGACGAGCGTCGAAGCCTGTGTCTTGCATTGCTGCGGGACGGGAGCCTTTCCCTTGCGACGATTTCCTACCGCATAGGATACTCGGCCCCCAGCGCCCTGACGCGGTCGGTCTACCGCTGGTTCGGCGCGTCGCCGAAAGCCCTGCGAACCGAAGATGCGGGAGAAGATACGAGATTGGGGGACCAGACAGGAGATGATGTTGACGCATCGCTACGCTTCCGAATGCCTCGCTGACCGCGCCCGGGCAGGTGCTGGACGGCCAGGTATGTTGCGCGGAAAGATAAATTTCTGGCGCCTGTCGTTAACGACACCGAGGCCGCGTCATAGTAGTCAGCGCGCTCAGCCAGTCGTTATTGCCGTGGTCGCCGTTTGCGCCGCACGCGTAACAGGTCTCGCACAACCTCACTTAGCGGTCCATCATGCCTAGTATTCTACCGTCGACGGAAAATATTCCGCCGTCCGTTCTCACGAACCGTGAGAAAGACATTTTGCAGCTGATTGCCGACGGTCACCGCGTCGAGGACATCGGCGTGACATTGAGCCTGTCCGAAGCTGAGATCGAGCGTCTCTTGAAGGAAGCGGAACAGAAGCTCGGAGCCAGCAACCGCCTGCACGCCGTCACCATCGCGGTGCTGCACGGACACATCGTCATCGGGCCGGAAGAGCCGGAATAAGGTCGTTGCCGGAACCGACGCGCGTGCCGCGTCGGTTCCGATTGTCTTGTCAGTCGATCTCTGCGCGGGTTAGGGTTTCGAGCGTCGGCATCGACGTGATGTTGAAGCCCGAATCGACGTGATGGATTTCGCCCGTTACGCCGGCAGACAGGTCCGACAACAGATACAGGGCCGAGCTGCCGACATTATCGATGGTAACAGTCTTGCGCAGCGGCGCGTTGTGCTGGTTCCACGACAGGATGGCACGGGCATCGGCGATGCCGGCACCGGCGAGCGTGCGGATCGGGCCGGCCGAGATGGCGTTGACGCGGATGCCGCGCGGGCCGTAATCGGCGGCCAGGTAGCGCACGGACGCTTCGAGAGCGGCCTTGGCGACACCCATGACATTGTAGTTCGGGATGACGCGCGACGAGCCGTTATAGGTCAGCGTCAACATGCTGCCGCCTTCGGTCATCAGTGTCGCTACCCGCTTGGCAATCTCGGTGAAGGAGAAACAGGAGATCACCATAGTGCGCGAGAAATTTTCGCGCGTGGTGTTCGCGTAGAGGCCCTTCAGCTCGTTCTTGTCGGAAAAGCCGATGGCGTGAACGACAAAATCGACGCTGCCCCAGCGGCTCTTGAGAGCGTCGATGACGCTGTCGACGGAGGCGACATCCTCGACATCGCAGGGCAGGATGAAATCCGAACCGAGTTCGGCGGCCAGTGGCTTCACGCGCTTGCCCAGGGCATCGCCCTGGAAGGTGAAGGCCAGTTCGGCCCCCTGGGCGGCCAGCGCCTTGGCGATACCCCAGGCGATGGAATGATTGTTTGCGACACCCATGATGAGGCCGCGCTTACCCTGCATAATTCCGGTCATTGATTTATCCGTTATGGCGCTGGAACACGAGCGTAGCGTTGGTCCCGCCGAAGCCGAAGGAGTTGGAAAGCACCGTATCCATCCGGGCGTTGTCGATGCGCTTGCGCACGATCGGCACACCGGCAAATTCCGGGTCGAGTTCAGTGATGTGGGCGCTCTCGCCGATGAAGCGCTCCTGCATCATCAGGATCGAATAGATCGATTCCTGGACACCGGCAGCCCCCAGCGAATGGCCGGTCTGGGACTTGGTGGACTGGATCGGCGGGATCTTGTCGCCGAACACTTCGCGGATCGCACCGATTTCCTTGCTGTCGCCAACCGGCGTCGATGTGCCGTGGGTGTTGATGTAGTCGACCTCGCCCTCGACCGTCTTCAGCGCCTGGCGCATGCAGCGGATGGCGCCCTCGCCCGACGGCGCGACCATGTCGTAGCCATCGGAAGTGGCACCGTAGCCGGTGATCTCGCAATAGATCTTGGCACCGCGCGCCTTGGCATGCTCCAGCTCTTCCAGCACCAGCACGCCGGCACCGCCGGCGATGACGAAGCCGTCACGGCTGACGTCGTAGGCGCGCGAGGCGGTCGACGGGGTGTCGTTGTACTTCGACGACATGGCGCCCATGGCATCGAACAGGTTCGACATGGTCCAGTCGAGATCCTCGTGGCCGCCGGCGAACATCACGTCCTGCTTGCCCCACTGGATCATTTCCATGGCGTTACCGATGCAATGGGCCGATGTCGAGCAGGCCGACGAGATCGAGTAGTTGACGCCGTGGATCTTGAACCAGGTGGCAAGCGTCGCCGACGCGGTCGAGGACATCGCCTTCGGCACCGCGAACGGGCCGATGCGCTTCGGGCTGTTGTTCTTGATGGTGATGTCGGCCGCCTCGATGAGCGTCCGGGTCGAAGGACCGCCGGAGCCCATGATGATGCCGGTGCGCTCGTTGCCGCCGATATCGGACTCTTCGAGGCCCGAATCGGCAATTGCCTGCTTCATCGCCACATGGTTCCAGGCGCCGCCCTGGCTGAGGAAGCGCATGGCGCGGCGATCGACCAGTTCGGTCGGATCGAGCGACGGCTTGCCCCAGACATGGCATTTGAAGCCATGCTCGGCGAAGTCGGGCGAAAACGTGATGCCGGACCTGGTCTCGCGCAGCGAGGCGGTGACTTCGGCGGCATCGTTTCCGATGGAAGAGACAATACCAAGACCTGTGACAACAACCCGTCTCATGTGTTGGACCTTTTCGTTAGTGACGAATGACATGCAATGGATAGAGGATCAGGCGCGCAAACGCCAATCACTCCGCCTTTTCCTTGGCGAGTCCGACACGCAGGTCGGTCGCCCGGTAGATTTCCTCGCCGTCGGCCTTCATCCAGCCATCGGCGATGCCGAGCACCATCCGCCCGCGCATGACCCGCTTGAAGTCGATGCCGAATTGCAGAAGCTTGGTCTCCGGGCGAACCATGCCCTTGAACTTGACCTCGCCGGTCGACAGCGCCATGCCGCGTCCGGGCTCGCCGAGCCAGCCGAGGAAGAAGCCCGTCAGCTGCCACATGCCATCGAGACCGAGGCAACCGGGCATGATGGGATTGCCGGCAAAATGGCACGGGAAATACCAGTCGTCCGGACGAACGTCGTATTCGGCGCGGACATACCCCTTGTCGAAAGCACCACCAGTTTCCGAGATATCGGTAATGCGGTGAACCATCAACATCGGCGGCAATGGCAGTTGCGCATTGCCCGGGCCGAACAGCTCGCCCCGACCGCAGCTCAGGATTTCCTCGTAATTGAAGCTGGATGCTTTCGTCGTCATAAATTCCGTTTCCCCCGCATGAATGCCTATGGAGAGTGAGGTTAGTGTAAGATCGGCGGGATTTGAAGCGCTAGCATGAGATCCAAACTCCCGCCCGATGATCGGCACGTTTCACCTATATGTGGTGGTCGCATACAGGAAGGCCAAGGCGGCTGCCAGAGGCAAATGCTCTAAAAGCCGGAGAATGCGGCTTTTTGCCCGTCGTTGTCCCCACCGGATCTATTGAAAGCCGGGCAAGCAAAAGATATATGAAGCAGTCAAGAATAGTCGAAGCGACGACTTTGGAGTCCGTTTGATGGCGTTTGCAGCCGAATTGCCGATCGAGACAAGACTGCGCATGGCAGGCCTCAGGCCAACCCGGCAGCGCGTCGCGCTGGGCGATCTGCTGTTTGCCAAGGGCGACCGCCACCTGACCGTCGAGGAACTGCACGAAGAGGCCGTGGCAGCAAAGGTACCGGTGTCGCTGGCCACCGTCTACAACACGCTGCACCAGTTCACCGAAGCCGGCCTGATCCGCGTTCTCGCCGTAGAGAGCGCCCGGACCTATTTCGACACCAATGTCTCCGACCACCACCATTTCTTCGTCGAAGGCCATAACGAGGTGCTGGACATTCCGATCAGCAACCTTGTCATCGACAATCTGCCGGAGCCGCCGGAAGGCATGGAAATCGCCCATGTCGACGTCGTGATCCGCCTGCGTCCGATCCAGCGCTAAGACGCGCCCCGCCTCCCGGCGCCGTTACCGGCGGCATTTTCCTCACATGACATCGTCCGGGTGGCGCCCCGGCCGCGGCTTATAGCCCCGGATAGTCCAACCGAACCAGAGCGCTCCGCCGCGCACGCCAAAAGCCGCGAGCACACCGCACGCCGAGGCCACATAGAGCGGCATCCCCGTGGCATTGGCGGCGACGAAGACGCAGGCACCGATCAGCGCCGCCGTCACGTAGATCTCGGGCCGCAGCAGCACCGACGGTTCGTTGCCGATCATGTCCCGCAGGATACCGCCGAAGGTCGCGGTCAGGGTGCCGGTAACGATGGCGACCGTGGGTGACCCGGTGGCGGCCAGCCCCTTGGCGGCGCCCATGACGCAATAGGCGGCAAGTCCCACGGCATCGAGCCAGATGAGCAAGCGGTAGCGCGATTCGAGCAGATGCGCTGTAAAGAAGACAACCACCCCGATTACGCAGCAGACCAGGATATAGTTCGGATTGAGTACCCAGAAGACCGGCAGCCTGCCGAGCACGATGTCGCGCAGGGTGCCGCCGCCGATGCCCGTCACCGCAGCCAGGAACAGAAAGCCGATCAGGTCGAGCTGCTTGCGCGAGGCGGCAAGCGCGCCGGTGGCTGCAAACACGGCAACGCCTGCATAATCGAGGAACGACAAAAGCGACATGAATGGCCCCACGAACAGGTCGGCTGCAAAGGCCGCAATGGATCACGGCAGTCAGGGCCGCGCAAGCAGGAATGGCTAACGTGCGGCCGGACTGCCGGACGCCAGGGTCGGAAGCCGCTTTAACGAGGTGATTTTGTGAGATTTCTCATTCTTCTGTTCCTGAACGTGCTGGCATTCGTCGTCACGCCCGCCATCGCCAGCGCCCAGCAGGCGCTGCTCACCGATCCCGTCGCCTTCGAGAAGGAGCACTTCACCAAACGGTGCGGCCCGGACGTCAGCTTCGGCGATGGTTTTGCGACCCAGCAGGACATCAACAACGACAAGCGCGGCGATATCGTCATCAACGAGGGTGAAATCACCTGCAAGGGAGAAAAGGGCCCCGATTGCACCGACGAGGGGTGCCCGCATAACTTCTACATCCAGGTCGACACCGGCGGCTACCTGATGATCGCCACGGCGCAGATCTACAGCTACGATTTCATCATGCGGTTCGGCAACATGGTCCTTGTCATGAAGATGCATCCGCGCTTCTGCGACCGGACCGACGCCGAACCCTGCCAGATCACGGTGCGGGTCCGAGGCACGAAATTCACGACGATTTCAAAGAAATAGGCGGACGCCCTGCGTCACGCCGGGTCAATCCCCGTGGCAGGGCCAGCCGGCGGGCTTCTTCAGGTCCTTCGGCAGCTTCGTCTTGTCGTCGCCGCAGGCGAGGTCGAGCTGCGGCTGCAGCAATCCGGTGGCACCGGAGAGGTCGAGACCCTCGATGTCGGTCAGGAACATGAAGGCGCGATCGAAATTGACCGGACCTTCGATGCTGGCGGCTGCGAAATGGGCGCGGGAGAGATTGGCCAGCGTGAAATTGGTGCCGCTCAGCACGACCTTGTCGAAATTCGCCCGTCCGAGTTCGGCCTTCTGGAAATCCGCTCCCGTCAGCTTGGCTCCGGAGAAGTTTGCCCGCTGCAGTTCGGCGCTTGCAAAGGAGGCGCCCTCCGCATTGACCTTGGAAAAGCCGCTTCGATAAGCCTCGACCCGCGCAAAGTCGGCCTTCTTCATGGTCGACCCGGTAAACCAGGCGCGCATCAGGCTGGCTTTCTCAAGTTTCGCGCCGTCGAGATTGGAATTGGGCAGCCCGGTCACGGAAAGATCGGCCTCCGTCAGGTTGGCATCCTTCAGATTGCTGCCGTCGAGCATGATATTCCGCTTGCTGCACTCGCTCCAGTCGAGGCCTGGCTCCGGCATGCTGCCGCAATCGGCCGCCCGGGCGCCCGTCGCGCCACAGAAGGCGAGGCCGGCCACCAGCGCCAGCATGGCGAGCGGTAGGGGGTGGCGGCTATCTCTGCCGCCCATGGCACCTGCAGTGAAAAGCATTGCCTGCTTCATCGAAACCACCTGCTTGTCACCACCCATGTCACACCCATGCCACCCGATTTTCAACGCTGGAGCCCTTGGCGGCCGCGTCTGCCTGTCGATCAGCCGTCGTCCTCGACATCGGCCTCCGGTCGGTCGTCACCGCTGGCCGACTCGGTCTTCCAGCTGCCATCCGCCGCCTGGTAGGCGATTTCCGCATCCTGGCCCCCGATCTGCTGGCGACGGGCAGCATCCTGTGCCGCCTTCAGCGCCTGTGCATGGTCGGGAAAGGTTTCCGACCAGACATCTCCCAGTCGATAGCCCCAGCCTTCGTCGTGTTCGGCAACATGATACGTAACGTGCATGACATTTTTCCTAATTCGAGATGTCGCGCAACCCATCCTAGTTCGGTCCTCGGAAGGCGTAAATCCTTGCCGGAGGCGCGGTAGAGGTTTTATGCGCCCACAGGAAATAGGGCTGCAACCGTGAATGGACAATGTCGAGGCAGCCGCTTCGCGAATATCGTCGCGCGTTTCAGGGCGCCTATTCCACCATCAGCCCGTCGAAAACCTCCAGCATGGCATCCGAGATCGCTTTGCCAAGCGCGCCGCCGGTCTGCTGAAGGGCTTCTTCGTCCATGTCCCGTGCCGATAGCGCCAGGGCCGAGCCTTCGTTGCGCACGATTTCCTGCGCCCGCTGGATGGCCCAGAGCGCGAATTCGCTGCGGCTGTTGATTTCGACGTTGTCCATGAAAACTCCGACCTGGCAGAAACAATTCGAATGGTCGCCGTTCGCGCTCTACATCCGGCGTTTCGCAGCGGCAGATCTCACCGCGCGACCCACAGCTATCTTCAGCCGCGCTATCCGCACCTTGTCAAGCCCGCCGCGCCGAACGGCATGCCCGCATCGGGCATCATTAGCAACCTAACTTTATTTTTCCCGACCCCCTAGACGACGTCGTCAATAAGGAGTTACGTACTCCTCGGTATGTTATCCAATTTAGCTTGGACAATGAACATGGCCCGTCCCAAGGAATTCGATGCCAACGAGGCCCTGTCCCGCGCAGTCATGCTGTTCTGGGAAAAGGGATACGAAGGCACTTCGGTCACGGAACTGACCGAGGCGATGGGTATCACGCGCCCGAGCCTCTACGGCACATTCGGCAACAAGGAAGATCTGTTCCGCAAGGCGCTGCATTTCTATGATGCAGAATATATGGGCTTCATCGCCGATTCCCTGGCCGAGCCTTCCGCCCGCCAGGCCATCGAAAAACTGCTGCTTGGCTATGTCGATGCCCAGACCGACGTCAAGACACCGACCGGTTGCCTGGCGCTGAACGGAGCCGTCGCCTGCTCCGACGACGCCGAACCGATCCGCAGGACGCTGGTGGAGCGCCGCATCGGCATCGAGATCGCTCTCTGCGCCCGGCTTTTGCTGGCGCGGGAAACCGGAGAACTGCCGGCGCACGTCGATGCCGCGGACCTCGCGCGTTTTGTCGTCACCCTGGCGCTCGGGACAGCCTGCCAGGCGAAGTCCGGCCGCAGCCGCAGCGATCTCCGGCGCGTCGTCGAAATTGCCCTTACCGCCCAGCCATTTGCCGCCATGCATACCCGAAGCTCGTCTCCGCCATGAGATGGGCGACGACGATGCTCCAGCTTTTTTAGAGGAAATTGAAGCCCGACGACCCCAGATGTCGCCAATGATGATTGGATTTATCCCATGACCCATGAGACCGACTGTCCATCCTGTGTCGCTACCGAAGCAGATTTGCTGAACACTGCCATCTTTTTCCTGACCGGCTAGCCGAAGCACCGCGCGTGGAGGCCCCACCCCCACGCTTTCGAGCTTTCCCCATTATCTTTTCTGGCCTGGATTTCCTCCGCCTCCCTTGCATTTCGAGGAGGCGGGGCTGGTGCCAGAATATATTGCAAAAGATTGGTCACACCCATGCTTTTAAAGGCAGCACTTTCGCAACTCATCAAGGTCGGCACGCTGACCGTCACATTCCCGGATAATTCGGTGAGCACCTTCGGCACCGGAGGCGAACCCAAAGCCGCCATGAAGATCCGGACCCGGCGGGCCGAGCGGCGCCTGTTCTTCAATCCGGCCCTCGCCCTCGGCGAAGCCTACATGGACGGCGACCTAGAACCGGCCTGCGGAAGCCTTTTCGACATGCTCGACTTCCTGGCGATGAACACGATGCAGGGCGGCAGCCACCCGCTCGACAAGGTCATGGAGAAAGTCCGCTGGCTGCGCCGCCATGTCGACCAATGGAATTTCGCCAGTCGCTCGCGCCGCAACGTCGCCCACCACTACGATCTCGACTCGCGGCTCTATTCGCTGATGCTCGACGAGGACCGGCAGTATTCCTGCGCCTATTTCCCGGATGGTGACGAGACGCTGGAAGAGGCGCAGCTGAAGAAGAAGCTGCACATTGCCGCCAAGCTGCGGCTTGATCGCCCAGGTCTCGAGATCGTCGACATCGGCTGCGGCTGGGGCGGCATGGCGCTGTATCTGGCCCGCGAATTCGATGCCCGGGTGACCGGCCTGACGTTGTCGGTCGAACAGCTGGAGGCAGCCCGCGCGCGCGCCAGGGAGGCCGGCCTCGAGGACCGCGTCCGGTTCGAGCTGATGGACTATCGCGACTGGAAGAAGCCGGTCGACAGGGTCGTTTCCGTCGGCATGTTCGAACATGTCGGGATCAACCATTTCAAGACCTTCTTCGATACCGTCCGCGGCATGCTGAAAGAGGACGGCGTGGCGCTGATCCACGCCATCGGCCGCGCCGACGGTCCGGGCAGCACCAATCCTTGGATCGCAAAATACATTTTCCCCGGCGGCTATTCGCCGGCGCTATCGGAAGTGCTGTCGGTGGTGGAGAAATCAGGCCTCTGGGCGACCGATATCGAGGTTCTGCGGCTGCATTACGCCAAGACGCTGGAGCACTGGCGCCAGCGCTTCGCCAAGCACCGCGCCACCCTCGCCAAGCTCTACGACGAGCGGTTCTGCCGGATGTTCGAATTCTACCTGATCGGCTCGGAGCTGGCTTTTCGCCGCATGGGCCACATGAACTGGCAGCTGCAGCTGACCAAGCACGTCTCGACCCTGCCGCTCGGCCGCGATTACATGGTCAAGACAGAAGAAACGCGGCTGCCGGCCGAGCCCGTTCCGATGCCCGCCATGGCGATGCAGCTGGCGCGAGAGGCCATTCCGCGCTGACGGCAGCAGCACAGACCGGCACGCCCTGCCCACTCCGGTGGCCGGAGCGTCGCCACCGCGATCGAGCGTTTGCCGGGCAGGACGCGTGCCTGCTGGCGGCCCCGGCGCGCGTTCACCTTTTGCGGAGCGCGGTTGAAATCCGGGGTAAAGCTATATGTTCGTAAGCACGAGCCCCGGCCCTGCCGCGCGGCGCAAGATTCACCAACGAACGAAATTGTGGAGCATCCCTATGCCGACCCAATCCCCTGTTCTCTCGGAAAAGACCGTCCCGGCCCCTCGCGACCAGCACCTGCGCGATATGGCCGATTGCATCCGCTTCCTGTCGATGGATGCCGTGCAGAAGGCCAAGAGCGGCCATCCCGGCATGCCGATGGGCATGGCCGACATCGCCACCGTACTGTTTTCCGAATTCATGAAATTCGACGCCGCCGACCCCTACTGGTTCGATCGCGACCGCTTCCTGATCTCCAACGGCCACGGCTCGATGCTGCTCTACAGCCTGCTGTACCTGACCGGCGTCAAGGAAATGACGATCGACGAGATCAAGAACTTTCGCCAGATCGACAGCCGCACGCCGGGCCACCCGGAATACCACCACGCGCCGGGCATCGAGACGACGACCGGCCCGCTGGGCCAGGGCCTCGCCAACTCCGTCGGCCTCGCCTTTGCCGAGCGCATCATGAACGCCAAGTTCGGCGACGATCTGGTCGATCACTTCACCTATGTGTTCATGGGTGACGGATGCCTGATGGAAGGCATCAGCCACGAGGCCATCTCGCTTGCCGGCCACCGCAAGCTCGGCAAGCTGATCGCCTTCTTCGACAACAATTCCATCACCATCGACGGCGCCGTCAACCTGTCGGAATCCGACGACCAGGCAGCCCGCTTCCGCGCGTCGAACTGGCATGTCCAGGAAATCGACGGTCATGATACCGACGCCATCCGCGCCGCCATCATCGAGGCGCAGAAGGTCACCGACAAGCCGTCGATGATTTCCTGCAAGACGGTCATCGGCTTCGGCTTCCCGACCAAGGCCGGCACCCAGAAGGCCCATAGCGATGCGCCCGGCGAAGAAGAGATCGCCGGCGCCCGCCGCCTGCTCAAGTGGGATGCGCCGCCTTTCGAAATTCCGCAGCCGCTGCTCGATGCCTGGCGCGCCATCGGCGCCAAGGGCCGCACTGCCCGCATGGAATGGGCGGACCGCGTCAAGAATGCCCCCGACGGACACGGCGTGGACTTCGACCGCCGCATGAAGGGCGAACTGCCCGAAGGCTGGAAACAGGCCATCGCCGGCGCCAAGACCGAATTGCTGGCCAGCGAGAAAGATCTCGCCACCCGTCAGGCAAGCGGCATCGTCCTCAACCACCTGTTCGACGCCATCCCCGAAATGCTCGGCGGCTCCGCCGACCTGACGCCATCCAACAACACCAAGGCGAAGAACCAGGTGGAGATCCCGGCCGGCCAGTTTGCGGGCTCCTACGTCCACTACGGCGTGCGCGAGCACGGCATGGCGGCGGCGATGAACGGCATTGCGCTGCATGGTGGCCTCGTGCCTTACGGCGGCACCTTCCTGACCTTCTCGGACTATTGCCGTCCGTCGATCCGCCTGGCAGCGATGATGGAGATCCGCACCATCTTCGTCATGACCCATGATTCCATCGGTCTCGGCGAAGACGGGCCGACCCATCAGCCGGTCGAGCATTTGAGTGCGCTGCGCGCCATCCCGAAGCTCGCCGTCTATCGCCCCGGCGATCCGATCGAAACGGCGGAGTGCTGGGAATCCATCCTAGACCATCCCCGCCAGGCAGCGCTGATCGCCCTCTCCCGCCAGCCCATGCCGCTGCTGCGGCGCGATCCCGGCACCGAAAATCTGTCGGCCAAGGGCGGATATGTCCTGCTGGAGGCCGAAGGCGGCGCCCGCCAGCTGACGATCTTCGCCACGGGTTCTGAATTGCATCTGGCCACCGAGGCGCGCGATGTGCTGCAGAAGGAAGGCATCCCGACGGCCGTCGTCTCCATGCCGTGCAAGCTGCTGTTCGATGCCCAGGATGCTGCCTACAAGGCATCTGTTATCGGCGAGACCCGTGCGCGCGTCGCCGTCGAAGCTGCGGTCCAGGACAGCTGGGATCGCTATCTCGGCCTCGACGGCCGTTTCGTCGGCATGCATGACTTCGGCGCGTCCGGCAAGATCGAGGACGTCTACCGCAAGTTCGACATCAACACCGAGGCCGTCGCCCGCGCCGGTCGCGAGGTTGTCGCTACCCTCTCGGGCCGCAAGGCCTGAGAGAACATCCGGTCATCCCTAAACAGAAAATGCCGCCCGGTGGGCGGCATTTTCTATGGAATGAAGGTGTTGGACCGTACGTCTCGGCGAGCGGCCTTAGAAATATTGAGAATAGGTGCCGCCATCCTCGAAGGTGGCCCGGCGCGATGCCGATGCGGCATTGCTCTCGCGACGCTCTGCCATGCGGACCGACTGCTGGAAAAGCTCGTCCAGCCGCACCCGTTCCGCTGCCATGGCCGAAAAAGCCCTGTCGAAACGCGCGATCTGGTGGCGATGTTTTTTCATCGAGGCCTGAAGATCCTCCTCGGTCATCCGCTCGTTCAGCGGCAGCGGCCTGAGCGTCATGCGCTGGCCGATGTCCTCCTGGAAGGAAGCAAGCGTCAGGCCGACCTTGCGCAACTGCTGGCGCGTCGTCGGGGAGGATTCGGTGGCGATCAGCAGGCGCACCGCGCTCACCAGCAATTGCTTGCGAAATGGCAGGTCGTCGATATCGACAACGTCGAGACCGAGATCCGCGAGCTTCAGGTAGTGGAGAAACTGGTCAACCAGATCCCGCGCCTCCCGCAACGTGTCGGCATCGGACTGCTTGCTGGAATTGGCGCGGAAGTTCTGTCGCTGCTGGGTTGGGTTCATCGTGTCCACCATCCTTGTCGACAGCCTAAACGTTATGTGAACCATAATGTTTCAAGCGATGACGGCCTTTTGATCGACAGCCCTCACAACGTCATTTTGGAACATTCGGAATGCTGCCGGCGTTCAAAAACGAAACGCGTCGGCGTTCCTCCGGATCGAGCCGATAGCATCCTCGAGGCACCCGTGCAGCCTAAGCTTAAGGCGCAGACGAGACCTGCGCCTAACTGGCAGGCCAGCGCCCTATCATTCCACACTGAGGGCCATCCCGGCTCTCCCGCCCCTGGAGAAACCGATGATCAACGACCTCTGGTACAAAAACGCTGTTGTCTACTGCCTGTCAGTCGGCTCCTACATGGATTCCGAAGGCGACGGCACGGGCGATTTCCAGGGGCTGATGCGCCGGCTGGACTATCTCAGCGGTCTCGGCATCACCGCGATATGGCTCATGCCCTTCCAGCGCTCGCCCGGCCGTGACGACGGCTACGACGTGTCGGACTACTATAGTGTCGATCCCCGCTACGGAACGCTGGGCGATTTCGTCGAATTCACCCACGCCGCCGAGCAGCGGGGCATAAGAGTGTTGATCGACCTCGTCGTCAATCACACATCCGACCAGCATCCGTGGTTCAAATCGGCCTGCGCCGATCCCGCTTCGCCGTATCGGGACTGGTATGTCTGGTCGAAAACGAAACCGGCCAGCGCCGATACAGGGATGGTGTTCCCCGGCGTCCAGAAAACGACCTGGACTTACAACGACAAGGCCGACGCCTATTATTTCCATCGCTTCTACGAATTCCAGCCGGATCTGAACACGGCCAATCCCCATGTCCAGGCCGAGATCCTCAAGATCATGGGCTTCTGGATCCAGCTCGGCGTGTCCGGCTTCCGCATGGACGCGGTGCCCTTCGTGATCGCCGAGAAGGGTGCTGATGTCACCAAGCCGGCCGAGCAATATGACATGCTGCGGATGTTCCGCGAGTTTCTCCAGTGGCGCAAGGGCGATGCGATCATCCTGGCCGAAGCCAATGTGCTGCCAAAGACCGATCTCGAATATTTCGGCGACGACGGCGACCGCATGCACATGATGTTCAATTTCCAGGTCAACCAGACCCTGTTCTACGCGCTGGCCTCGGCAGACACGCGCCCGCTAGTGAAAGCGATGAATGCCACCAAGCCCCGGCCGGAGACGGCGCAGTGGGGCATATTCCTGCGAAACCACGACGAACTCGATCTCGGCCGGCTGTCCGACAAGCAACGCAGCACCGTTTTCGAGGCCTTTGGTCCCAGCAAGGACATGCAGCTCTACGACCGCGGCATTCGCCGTCGCCTGGCACCGATGCTGGATGGCGACCCGCGCCGGCTTCGCCAGGCCTACAGCCTCATGTTCTCGCTGCCGGGTACGCCGGTCATCCGCTACGGCGACGAGATCGGCATGGGCGACGACCTCTCCCTTCCCGAGCGCAACTGCGCGAGGACGCCGATGCAATGGTCCACCGAACCGCAGGGCGGCTTTACCAAAAGCAAGAGGGCGATGCTGCCCGTCATCGACCAAGGCCCCTATGGCTTCGACCATATCAACGTCGCCGATCAACGGCGCGATCCCGACTCGATGCTGAACTGGCTCGAACGCATGATCCGCATGCGCAAGGAGGCGCCGGAGATCGGATGGGGAAACTGCACCGCCCTCGACACCGGCGATGCCGGCGTGCTGGCGTTGCGCTACGACTGGCGCAACAACTCGGTCCTGATCGTCCACAATCTGCACGCCCGTCCGGTGGAAATCACGCTCGATCCCGATATCGGCGATCAGGGCCTCGAGCTCGCCGACATCATGGATGGCGGTAGCAGCAAGGCCGACGGGGCCGGTCGCCACACCATCCTTCTCGATGCCTACGCCTATCGTTGGTACCGCGTCGGCGGCCTGGATTACCTGCTGCGCCGCTCGGAAGTCTGAGCGACGCGGCCGGCACCTCACCGGATCAAATCCCCTAAGCCGTTGACGACAGGCAATTTAGTTCGCCGCGGGCTTGGAACAACTAGACCGCGAACAGGTTGTGGAGGGGTAATAAACAACAACAAGACACAGACGAGGAAACCCCGATGAAGAAGATTTTGCTGACGTCGATTGCCGCCCTGATGACCACTTCGGTCGCGTTTGCCCAGAGCGAGACACCCAAGACCTCGCAGGACACACCGGCCGTCGCCACGCCTGCAACCAACAACGCCGGCGCACCCGTCCAGGGCAAGAACAGCTTTACGGAAGCCCAGGCCAAGTCGCGCATGGAAGCAGCCGGCTTTGCCGACATCGCTGACCTCAAGCTCGACGATCAGGGCATCTGGCGCGCCAGCGCGAACAAGGACGCAAAGCCGGTCCAGGTATCGCTCGACTACCAGGGCAACGTTGTCCAGGCCAAGTAATCCTGTCGCCCACAAATAATAACATTCGGAAGGAAACACCCATGAGAACCGTAACAGGCCTGTTCGACAATTACGATGATGCCAAGACAGCCGTTGGCCAGCTCGAAAGCTCCGGCATCGCCTCGAAGAACATCAGCATCGTGTCCAACACTGCCGACGGCCACAAGGTTGAGGAGCAGGGCAACAACGCGGCTGAAGGCGCTGGCACTGGCGTCGGCATCGGCGCGGTCGCTGGTGGAGCAGGCGGCCTGCTGGCCGGCCTCGGCATGCTCGCCATTCCGGGCGTTGGCCCAGTCGTTGCAGCTGGCTGGCTCGTCGCGACCCTGACCGGCGCAGTTGCCGGTGCCGTGGTCGGCGGTGCCGCCGGCGGTGTGGTCGGCGCTCTCATCAGCTCCGGCGTGCCGGAAGAAGATGCCCACGTCTACGCTGAAGGCGTACGCCGCGGTGGCACGCTGGTAACGGCTCAGGTCGAAGAAACCGAGGCCGTCGCTGCCGAGGCGATCCTCGATCGCTCCAAGCGCGTCAACCTCACGGACCGCCGCACGGCCTACACGGCCGATGGCTGGAACCGTTTCGACGACACGCTGGACCCGTATTCACAGACGGAAATCGATGCCGAGCGCAACCGCTACGGCACCAATAATCCACGCATCTGATCGGCATCAGCCATCAGGAAAGCCGGTCCTCGTGGCCGGCTTTTTGCGTTTCGCCCCGGCAAAGTTGCGAAAATCGGGAACGAAGTCGCGAGGTCTAGGTTGACCGTCGGATCCATGCCGATCGGAGGACTGTACGATGGCCAAGAAACCAAATCAGACGTTTGTCTCAGACAAAGTTACGATTCACGACCAAACGCTGCATCGCGGCAACGGCGGCGAACTGCACCAGTTTGCCGAAGGCGACACGCCCGTTCTGACAACATCCCAGGGCGGCCCCGTCTCGGACGACCAGAACACCCTGAAAGTCGGCGAGCGCGGCCCGGCTCTTATCGATGACTTCCACTTCCGCGAAAAAATCTTCCATTTCGACCACGAGCGCATCCCGGAACGCGTAGTGCACGCCCGTGGCTACGGCGCGCACGGCTATTTCGAGACCTACGAGTCCTTAGCCGACTACACGCGTGCGGATCTGTTCCAGCGGCCGGGCGAAAAGACCCCCGCCTTCGTCCGCTTCTCGACGGTGGCCGGCAGCAAAGGCTCCTTCGACCTAGCGCGTGACGTGCGCGGTTTCGCGGTCAAGATCTACACCAAGGAAGGCAACTGGGACCTTGTCGGCAACAACATCCCGGTTTTCTTCATCCAGGACGCCATCAAGTTTCCCGACGTCATCCATGCCGTGAAGCCGGAGCCGGACAAGGGCTTCCCGCAAGCCCAGTCCGCCCATGACAATTTCTGGGACTTCATCAGCCTGACGCCGGAAAGCATGCACATGATCATGTGGGTGATGTCCGACCGCGGGCTTCCGCGCTCCTTCCGCTTCATGGAAGGCTTCGGTGTCCACACCTTCCGCTTCGTCAACGCCGAGAACAAGTCGACCTTCGTCAAGTTCCATTGGAAGCCGAAGCTCGGCCTGCAGTCGGTTGCCTGGAACGAAGCCGTCAAGATCAACGGCGCCGACCCAGACTTCCACCGCCGCGATCTCTATCAGGCCATCCAGTCCGGCAACTTCCCTGAATGGGAGCTGCAGGTGCAGCTGTTCGACCAGGACTTTGCTGACCAATTCGATTTCGACGTCCTCGACGCGACAAAGCTCATCCCCGAGGAAATCCTGAAGCCTATCCCGGTCGGCAGGCTCGTTCTCGACCGCATGCCTGATAACTTCTTTGCCGAGACTGAACAGGTTGCGTTCATGACGCAGAACGTTCCGCCCGGCATCGATTTCAGCAACGATCCGCTGCTGCAGGGCCGCAACTTTTCCTATCTCGATACGCAGCTGAAGCGTCTGGGCGGCCCCAACTTCACGCACATACCGATCAATGCTCCCAAATGTCCGTTCCACACCTTCCAGCAGGACGGCCACATGGCGATGCACAACCCTACGGGCCGGGCGAACTACCAGCCCAATTCGTGGGGAGAAGGCCCGCGCGAATCGCCGACGGCAGGTTACCGTCACTTCCCATCCGAGGAGCAGGGCCAGAAGGTCAGGCTGCGGCCGGAAAGCTTTGCCGACCATTACAGCCAGGCGCGGCAGTTCTACATCAGCCAGACCCCGCCGGAACAGCGCCACATCGTCGCTGCGATCACCTTCGAGCTTAGCAAGGTGATGACCCCGGTCATCCGTGAACGGGTGGTGTCGCATCTCTTCAACATCGACGAGACCCTCGCGCAGACGGTTGCCCGCAAACTCGGCCTCCAGACCATGCCGAAGCCGGCGGATGCAGCTGTTGCAACGCGCCAGGACCTCGAGGAATCGCCGTCCCTCAGCATTGCACGGAAGGGGCCGATGCGCTTCGAAGGCCGTAAGCTCGGCATCCTGGTGACCGACGGCGCGGATGCCGCCATGGTCAAGGCAGTGGTGGCAGCTGTCATCGACGCCAAGGCCGATTTCGAGGTCATCGCCCCGAAGGTTGGCGGCGTCACCGTCTCCGATGGCAAATGGTTGGCTGCCCATCAGATGATCGATGGCGGTCCGTCGGTGCTCTATGATGCGGTCGTGCTGCTGACATCGCCTGAGGGTACGGAGGAACTGGTTCAGGAAGCCACCGCCCGCGACTTCGTCGCCGACGCCTTCTCGCACTGCAAATATATCGGCTATGTAGACGCCGCCCTGCCGCTGATGCAGAAGGCCGGGATTGCCGATGCGCTGGACGAAGGCACGATCAGCCTGTCCGGTGTCTCGGATCTTGCCGGCTTCTTCGAAGAGATCGGTAAGCTGCGCGTCTGGGGTCGTGAGCCCTCCGTCAAGCTCCCGTAAGGCTGACCCTATTCTCGAAAACGAAGCCACGCAGCTCCCCGCTGCGTGGTTTTTTGTGGGTGGTTGCTGCTGGATGCACGCGCGCCAAAGAGCATTCAACACAGCTATTGTTGGGAAAAACGCCATTTTCCCGTTAGCGAAGTCTCATTGTGTTGAGATTCCGAACAGTCCGTTTCGAATTCCGCCCTTCAGTTTTCGTAAGCTCGATCACACATGTCGCCTGCACGGCGCCAAGCCTGGGTTCCAACCGGTTTGTGCGCCGCCTTGCAGCAGAGCGGCATCGAGCGCTGGAGATATTGAGATGGCATGTTGTGATTTTTTTGAGCAGTCCCACCGGGACGAACCGGCGAGCGATGGCGAGAAGGACTACCGCGAGCATGTCTCGGCCCACAAATTGTCCTTCGGCGAAATCATCGTCGTCGTTGCGGCGGTCGTGATGGTGGCAGGGATCGGGCTCATGCCCCGCCAGGCGCCGCCCGAGCCGCGCATCACCGGATCGATATCGGCATCCGGCACCACATCGCCCAGCGCCTTCACGCGCTGCGACGACGACAACCATTATCTCGCCCAGAGCTGCGAGCGATAATCGGCGGATCAGGCGGCCGGGTCGAGGGTACCGAAGACAGCCACCAGCCCGATAGCGGCCATGCCGAGTAGGATTTCGATGACGCTGGCGAGGCGGATCGCCTGCACGGTCGCCTCGGGATGGTCGCCGATGTCGGGAACGAAGACATAGCGGTTGACCACCGCAAGACCCGTCATGGCGCAGACGACAATGATCTTCAGGCTCAGAAGCAACTGGTAAGGCGATGACCAGTCGGTCGGCAAACGCCCGAGGATGAGCCAGGAATTGACCATCCCGGTAGCAAGAACCAGAAAAACGGCGCCATGCCCTGCGAGCGAGAACCGCCGCAGCGCCACTCCTGCCGCCTCGTGAAGCCCGGGCACTGCCAGCATCCTGAGAACGACGACGAACGGAATGAGCGCGCCGAGCCAGGCGCCGGCACTGAGGAGATGGACGATGTCGTTGGCGCGATGAATAACCCGCTGCGGGCCTTCTGCCATGGATGCATGTCCCGTCAACGCAAGGGCGCCCAGACCAACGGCTGCCGCGACCGCCAAAGCTGCCATCCGCCAATTGGCGGGGAGCGCGAAGGCCAGCAGGAGCAGCACCCCGGCAACGGCCTGCACCTGCAAGGCAAGGCCCACCGGACTGTCGAGGAGCACGGCTCGCAGCATTTTGGGGTCTGAAGCGTCTGGCCAGCCGCTTCCGAGCGCGGCTGCCTGCAGCGGCAACGCCATCGCGGCTGTGAGGGCGGCGACGACGACCGCAGTGATCGGAAAGATGCCGAGACGCAACGATGTTTCCGCCCGCAGCGACGCCGGCAGGAGGAACGCCACGAAGGCCGACGATCCCCAGAGCATAAGCAGCGCGCTGTCATGCAGAAAGCGGCAGATCTCGATCGCTGTGGCGGGCTCGGTCAAGGCTTGACGGTGAAACTGAAGGTGCCGCTGGTCTTGTGTCCATCGCTGGACAGCACATGCCATTCGACGGTGTAGGACCCCGCCGCGAGCGCGTCAGACACGGGCACCGTCAGTCCCTTGTCCTGGTCGGTGAGGCTCGCCTCCCCTGTCTTCACCGCCGCCTTTTTAGGCCCGATCAGCTTGATGCCCGAAAATTTCAGATTTAGGCTCTCGGTGAAAGTCATCTTTACCGCTGCGGGCGCTGACTCAACCGTGCTTTTATCGGAGGGAACCGACTCAGCGAGATGGGCGTGCGCGGACGCCTGGGTGGCTGCGCCGAGCGTGCTAAGGATGATGAAAGCGGATGCGACACGACGAATGGACATGACAATTCCTTGCAAGAAAAAGCTGCCGCTCCCGGGAGCGCTGGGCGACGGCTGGCCGGTTGGCAACCATGGACTATATCTAACGCCGGTAAGAGCGACGGAAAGCCCTGTCAACCGAATGATGCAGCCACGACCCGCATGGCGACCCTATGCCACAAGTGCTTGCGCTCGCTCCGGTAATAGGTGATTGCTGATTACATATCCAAGGCTGCAGCGGCGATATGCATCGACCGGGCAGGCAAGCCGTCGCCAGAGGAACGCAATGGCGGGACCGACGACTGTGAAGGCATTTAAGGCAGGCGATAGAATGCAGGAACAACAGCGGCGGCGCGAATTTCGAGACATCGCCGAGATACCCACCTACGCGATCGGCGACATCCATGGTCGCTTCGATCTTCTGGCGACCATCGAGGCGCTGATCGCCGATGACGCCGCACAATTTCCCGGCCGCAAGCTGGTCATCACGCTCGGCGACTACGTCGACCGCGGCCCCGATTCGTCGCGGGTCATCGAACGTCTCATGGCGCCGGCGCCGGAGGACTTCGATCGCGTCTGCCTGACCGGGAACCACGAGACCGCCATGCTTGCCTATGTGGACGGGGAGATCACCCTGACGCAATGGTTGGCGATGGGCGCCGAGGCGACGCTGCTGTCCTACGGTCTCGACAGCTCGCATCTGTCGCGGCAATATCCGTCGCCGAAAAAGCTGGACGACTTCATCCGCTCGTCCCTGCCGGCCCACCACATCGCGTTCCTGAGAGAACTGCCCATCATGCTCGATACCCCGAGCATTCTTTTCGTACACGCCGGCATAGACCCACATCTCTCTATTGCCGACCAGAGCGACCAGGATCTCGTGTTTATCCGGGGGCGTTTCCTCAAAAGCCGCACGCCCCTGCCGAAACTCGTCGTGCATGGCCATACGCAGGTCAAGGAGCCTGAAGCGCGCGGACGTCGCCTCAATCTCGATACCGGTGCGTTTCATTCGGGAAAACTGTCGGTTGCCCGGTTTTACCAAGGCACGGTCAACGTCATGTCGACCTGAAAGGAATCAGTGGCCCAGGGGCCCCGGCTGATTGAAGGGTGCACCGGCCAGGTGGGTCGTCTTTTCCTCGCGCGGAGCCTCGGCAGCATTGATCGCTTCGGCCGCGCCGCTGGCGAGCGCTTTCTGCGACTGCTTCCAGACCAGGTAGCCTATGCATAGGAAATAGCCGAGCTGCAGCAAGATGATTGCCGCAATTGACTCCAATGCGGTTGTGACGAGCGAGCCCGTCATGCAGTACGTCACGATGGCAAAGACAATGATCGTAACGAACATGCCCGCGAAAACGCGTGGCGCACTCATGAATGTCACCTTGAAGTAAGTTTCGTTGGCAGGCTGATGGAATGTGTCACTGCAAATCACTCGGCCCTTAGATTTAAATATATTTTAGAAGACGGTATCATTCAATCACATGCTGTCCTCTTCGTACGTATATATGATGACTGCCACCAATAAATTTTCGGTGTAAGTCCGGCTCCCAAACGCGGTTTGCGCTTCGTCAAATTTCATCAATATTAACGGTTGCTGAAGAACATCGACTTAATATTCATGAATTCGCCATTGACTTTCGACCGGTGCCGTCTTTTTCAGCAGGCCGGACGAGGTCCGGAAATCGGTCATCGAAACGACATCCAATCAAATATTATTACAAAGTGACGACCCCGGAGCGGCAAGAGTGCGCCGCAACAAAATCGATGCATTGCAGCAAAAACGATTAGAATTTGAACTGTCGGCAAGGCGGCCTTCAGTATATATCCAAAATCGTCCGACCTCCACGATGTAATACATCTCGCTTTTTGGAGCCGACGCCGGACTTTTTTTGTATAAAGTCATTATATCGGTCATTTTAGCAAAAAATTAAGCACTTTTCCAAAGCATAAAAATTCAAAAAGGCCTGATGAAAAATTTAATACAGCTCGCCTGCCCCGCGAGTTTTCCCTCGGCCGTGGCTGTTACAAAAAATTGGCTTAAAAAAACCATGCTCTGCGATATACTCTTTCACATGGAGCCCTATCTACCCTCCTCTCACGCATCCGACCAATCGCCAACAAAAGTGGAGCAATCTATGAAGTATGCGACGAGATCGGCCGAT